>JAGRPN010000415.1 GCA_019449555.1 Ramlibacter sp. | reverse complement strand
CGTCGTTGACGCCGTCGCCCGTCATGGCGACCACGTGGCCGCGCTTCTTGAGCGCCTCCACGATGCGGGTCTTGTGCTGCGGCGACACGCGGCAGCACACGTCCAGGCGGTCGGCCAGCGCCGCCAGCTCCTTGTCGCTCAGGCGATCGAGCTCGGCGCCGGTCAGCACCAGCCCGCCCGGCGTGAGCAGGCCGATGTCGCGGGCAATCGCCTGGGCCGTGTCCTTGTAGTCGCCCGTGACCATGATGCTTTTGAGGCCGGCGCCGCGCGACACCTTCAGCGCTTCCACCACTTCCGGCCGGGGCGGATCGATCATCCCCAGCAGCCCGACGAAAATCAGGTCGCGTTCGACGCCGGCCGGGTCCATGGTTTCGGGCACGGCCTCCAGCGGGCGATAGGCGACCGCGAGCACGCGCAGCGCGTCGGCGGCCATGGCGCGGTTCTGCTCGAGGATCTCGTCGCGCGCGGACTGCGTCAGCGCCACGGGGTTCCCGCCGCGAAGGCCCTGCACGCACAGGTCCAGCACAACGTCGGGCGCGCCTTTCACGAATGCGATCACGCCGGACGGGTCGCCGTCGCGGCGGTGGATCGTGGTCATGCGCTTGCGGTCCGAGTCGAAGGGAATTTCCTGCACGCGCGGCCACGCCGCCTCCAGGTCCGCGTGCTGATAGCCCGCCTTCACGGCGGCAACGGCCATCGCGGCTTCCGTCGGGTCGCCGATGATCCGCCAGGCGACCTTGCCCTCGTCATCGCAACTCTCCTCGAGCCGCGCGTCATTGCACAGCAGCGCACCTTCCAGCAGGCGAGTCGCGTCCGGATCGATGCGCGGATCGAACGGGTGGGGGCCGGCGAAGAATTGCCCGGACGGGGCGTATCCCTCGCCGGTGATGCGCAGCCTGCGCCCGCTGGTCCACGCCTGCACCACGGTCATCTGGTTTTGCGTGAGCGTTCCGGTCTTGTCCGAACACACCACGGTCGCGCATCCGAGCGTCTCGACCGCAGGGAGCTTGCGGATGAGCGCGTGGTGCTTGATCATCCGTTGCATGCCCAGCGCGAGGCAGATCGTGACGATCGCCGGCAGGCCCTCGGGCACCGCGGCGATCGCCAGGCTCACCGCCGTCATGAAGAGGTTGACGATGTCCTTCTTTTCCGCCTGCAGGTAGGCGACGAATCCGTTCTGGAACGCGGCCGCCAGATGCGTGTCGCGAAACAGCCCATAGACGAACACCACCGCGCAGATCGCGAGGCAGGCGGTGCCCAGCACTTTGCCCAGGTCCGCGAGCTTGCGCTGCAGCGGCGTCTCCTCGTCTTCGTAAGACTGGAGCATCTCGGCGATCATCCCGATCTGCGTGTGCATGCCGGTGGCGGTGACCAGTCCGCGTCCCCGCCCGTAGGTGACCATGGTCCCCATGAACGCCGTGTTCCTGCGATCGCCCAGCGGGATCTCCTTGTCCAGCACCACCCCCGCGTTCTTGTCCACCGGCACCGATTCGCCGGTGAGCGAGGCCTCCTCGATCTTGAGGTTGGCGCTTTGCACGAGCCGCAGGTCCGCCGGGACGAAATTCCCGGCCTCGAGCAGCACGACGTCGCCGCCGACCAGGTCGCGGGTCGCCACGACTGTCTGGTGGCCGTCGCGGATCACCGCGGCGTTCGGCGCGGCCATCTTCTTGAGCGCGGCGAGCGCCTGCTCGGCCTTGGACTCCTGGATCACGCCGACGAGCGCATTCAAGGCCACGATGAACATGATGGCGATCGAATCCACGAATTCGCCCAGCGCGAGCGAAACCAGTGCCGCGATCACCAGGATGATGACGAGGTAGTTGTTGAACTGGTCCCACAGCAGCGCCAGGAAACCGGGGCGGGGCCGCTCGCGCAGTTCGTTCGCGCCATGCAGGCGGCGGCGTGCTTCGGCCTCCTGCTGAGTCAGCCCGAGCTCGAGGTGGGTTTCGAAGTCACTGACGAGCTGCTCGATCGGCTTGCCGTGCGAATCCTTGTCGTGCATTGCGGGCCCTCCGGGCGGTTGTGCTTGGTCATTGCAGTGTGGATCGCCGCCTTGCCGATGAAAATTTGAATGTCGTGACGGACAGGTTCACGAATCGCGAAGGCACCGAACGGATCGTGAAGCCGACCTTCACGATTCGTGAACCGTCGTCGCCCATTGCCGCGTTGACGCAGCTTTCGGCTGGTGCTAAAAGACGGATGTCCGGCAGTAACCGGACATCCCTCCAAAGGGGAGTAGCTCCGGCAGCCTTCGGGCTGCTTCGCGGCGATCGTCAACACGGGCACGAGCCCCGGTCGCGGCGGCATTGCGGCAAGCGCAGTGCGAGCAAGACCTTTGCCTGATGGTGAAGGTGTTCCGATTCCGGCGGCCTTCATCCCCGAGGTGAAGGCCGCTGCGCATTTGCGCGAGCGGTCGTGGCAGTCCATCGAAGGAGGTCCGCCATGACGCAAGTGAACATAGGACGCTACCTGAGGCACGGCACGCTCCCGCAGTTGCGCCTGTTCGAGGCGAGCGTGAGGCTCGGCAGCCTGGCGCGCGCCGCCGATGAACTGCACATGGCGCCGCCCACCGCCACCGCGCAGATCAAGAAGCTCACCGAGACGGTCGGATTGCCGCTGCTGGAGCAGGTCGGCAAGCGCATGTACCCGACGGATGTCGGCCGCCTGGTTTATGACGGATGCAATGACGTGTTCCGCGCGCTCGGGTCGCTCGAAGAGGCGCTGGACGACATGCGCGGGCTGGGCGCGGGCCATCTGGCCATTGCCGTCACATCCACGGCACGATATTTCGCGCCGCGCCTGCTCGGGGCTTTCGCGCAGCTTCATCCGGGCATCCGCACGTCGCTGCACATCGCCAACACGGGCGCGCTGATGGAGCGGCTGCTCCGCAATGAAGACGATCTTTACCTGCTGGCCGACCCGCCGGCGGGCGAAATGGTGGTGCAGGCGCTCGTCCCGAATCCACTGGTGGTGGTCGCGCGCGGCGACCATCCGCTCGCGGGCGAAGCCGATATCGCATTCGCCCGGCTCGCCCAGGAGCCCTTCCTGATGCGAGAGCCCGGCTCGGGCACGCGCAGCGCCGTCTTGAAGGTGTTTGCCGCGCACGGTTT
>JAGRPN010000414.1 GCA_019449555.1 Ramlibacter sp. | reverse complement strand
GGCGGCATGAGCGCGACGCGCGCCAGCGGCACCAACGCCGTGCGCTACGGCACGATGCGCGAGAACGTGCTGAGCCTGGAAGTGGTGACGGCGAGCGGCCAGGTGATCCGCACCGGCACGCGCGCGAAGAAATCCGCCGCCGGCTACGACCTCACGCGCCTGATGGTTGGCAGCGAAGGCACGCTGGGCGTGATCACCGAAGTGACGGTGCGCCTGTACCCGCTGCCCGAGGCGATCTCGGCGGCGGTGTGTTCCTTCCCGAGCATCGAAGCCGCGGTGCGCACCACGATCCAGATCATCCAGCTGGGCGTGCCGATCGCGCGGGTCGAACTGATCGACGAGAACACCGTGCGCATGGTCAACGTGCACAGCAAACTAAGCCTGCGCGAAGAACCGATGCTGCTGATGGAATTCCACGGCTCCCCGGCCGGCGTGAAGGAACAGTCGGAGCTGGTGCAGGAAATCGCGGCCGAGCACGGCGGCAACGCGTTCGAGTGGGCGACCACGCCGGAAGAGCGGACTCGCCTCTGGACCGCGCGCCACAACGCCTATTTCGCCGCGATCCAGTCCAAGCCGGGCTGCCGCGCGATTTCCACCGACACCTGCGTGCCGATCTCGCGGCTGGCCGACTGCCTGCTCGATTCGGTGAAGGAAGCCGACGAGAGCGGCCTGCCGTACTTCCTGGTCGGCCATGTGGGCGACGGCAATTTCCATTTCGGCTACCTGCTCGATCCGGACAAGCCGGAAGAGCGCGAGATCGCCGAGAAGCTCAATTGCCAGCTGGTGGACCGGGCGCTGAGGCTGGAAGGCACCTGCAGCGGCGAGCACGGGGTGGGCCTGCACAAGATGGACTTCCTCGTGACCGAGACGGGCGATGGCACCGTGGAGATCATGCGCACGATCAAGCGCGCGCTCGATCCCAAGAACATCATGAATCCGGGGAAGATCTTCTCGCTCTGAACTGAAGCGATTCGCGCGCAGGTCGAAGGCCTGCGGCCGGCCTTCGCCTTCACTAGCGGCCGAACAGCCCCTTCAGGATGCCCGCCGGGTTCGGGAACGGCAGCGGCGAGTCCGATGGGGTCGGCTGCGCATCGGAAGTATCCGGTGCGCTTTGCGCGCCGGGCGTTTGCTGGCGCCGCTGTGCGCGCGCCGGCCGCGCAGGCCCGCTCTCGCCCAGCATGGCCATCGTGTGTGACTTCACGCGCACCCGCACCGCCCACTCGGGCTCCCACACCGCCTTGGGGTCGGCGGGACGCGGCGGGTACGCGAAGTTGCTCTCGCCGCCGTAGGCCACCATGCGCAACATCGCGCCCTCGCCCGCGCGCCCGTCCGGACCCGCGAAGATGCCCTTGGGGACGGCGCACTGGGTCGTGTCGGGCTGCAGCAGCACGCGCTCCTTGAGCCAGCGCGCGATGGTGGCATTGGGCAGGTAGTCGAACATGCCCATGCCCGTGTCGCCCGTCTCCGAGCTGGACCACAGCACGAAATCCTCGCCGACCTTGCCCATCGCGTGCAGGTAGTAGGCGCGGGCGTTGGCGACCGAACGCCAGCTGGTGGCGATGCTGTCGGTGACGGCGCCGCGGCTTTCCAGCTCGATCGCCGGCATGACGTCCTGCGCCGGGCCGAGCGTGAACTTCATCGAAGCCGGCACGCCGTCGCCCAGCACCTGGTGTTCGCCGGCGAGCGAGCTGTCGCGCCCCACGCTCACCCTGTTCTTTTCGTTCGGGTACAGCGCGTAGGCCGGGCCGACGCGGGCGCCGCGGTCGGGCGCGTAACGCCCGGCGAGTGCCGCGCCGAACTCGGCCGGGTTGCCGCGCGCCAGATCGATCACGCGCGGCTGGCCGGCGCGCACCTGGTCGCCACAGCCCCAGTAAACGAGGATGCGGCCCTTGGGCGGTTCCGGTTTGTATTCCTGCGGCATCTCGCCCGGCTCGCTTTCGCGCACGGCCTGGGCCTTCGGCGGAACCAGCGGCAGGCTGTCGCCCATTCGCATCCCGGCGGGGATGGCCTGCGAGGCTTCGACGCCGGGCTTGCGGGTGTTGTGCAGCGCGATGTCCAGCACACGCGGCGGCATGATGTTCATCGACCGCGCCATGCCGTAACTGGTGTTGCCGCCGCCGGCGCCGCGCGCGCCCATGAGCCCGCCCATCATGCCGGCCGCACCGCCCATGTCCATCTCGGGCATGCCCGCCATGCTGCCGGTGGACACGTCCATCCAGAGCTGCACCTTCGGGGGTTTCACGTTTTGCGCGAAGGCGCCGGTCGTGAGGGCCAGACAGCCCATCGCCAGCAACGCGGCGCCGGGAGTGTGGCGCGGGAAATTCTTCTTCATGAGGCCCTCCTGCCTGGGCGGCCAGGCAGGCAAAGTATAGGGCCGATGTTTGTCGCGCCGCCTCCTCTGAAACAAGGATGCGACGCGTTCTGTGCGCTCAGCCCCGCAACTTGTCGATCAGCCCGTTCAATTCCTCGAGCGACCCGAACTGGATCGCGAGCTCGCCCATCTCCTCGGCGCGTCCGTTGCGCTTGACGCGCCGCTTCACGCGCACCTCGACTTCCGCCGTGAGCAGGTCCGACAGTTCTTCTTCCACCCGGCGCAGGTCGCGCGATTTTTCCTTCTTCGGCTTGGGCGACGTGAGCGTGAATTCCGCGCTGATCCGCTTGACCAGGTTTTCCGCTTCGCGCACCGACAGCTTTTTCGCGGCGATCTGGTTGGCAGCGGTGATCTGCGCCGCGCGTTCGAGCGCGAGCAGCGCGCGCGCGTGACCCATCTCGATGTCGCCGGCCATCAGCATCGTCTGCACCGGCTCGGTGAGGTTCAGCAGGCGCAGCAGGTTGCTCGCCGCGCTGCGCGAACGGCCGACGGCCTGCGCCGCCTGTTCGTGCGTGAGGCCGAACTCCTTCACCAGCCGCTGCAGTCCGTGCGCTTCCTCCAGCGGGTTGAGGTCTTCGCGCTGGATGTTCTCGATCAGCGCCATCGCCGCGGCCGATTCGTCCGGCACGTCGCGCACCAGCACGGGCACGCTGTCCAGCCCGGCGAGCCGGGCCGCGCGATAGCGGCGCTCGCCCGCGATGATCTCGTACAGCGGGCGGTCGGGCTCCCCGGACGGCGCATCGTCGGTGCGCCGCGAGCGGGCGCGGTCCTCGCTCAGCCGCCGCACCAGGATCGGCTGCATGATGCCTTGCGCCTTGATGCTCTCGGCCAGTTCGTACAAGGCGCCCTCGTCCATCCGGGTGCGCGGCTGGTAGCTGCCCGGCACCATGTCTTCGAGCAGCAGCGAAGCCGGCAAGCCGGGGCTATTGGCGGCGCCGTCGGCGGCGGAACGTTCCTGCGCCGTTGGCCCCAACAGGGCTTCGAGACCGCGGCCGAGTCCCTTCGGTTTCTTCGTCGCCATCAGGCCTCCCGCCGCGCGAGGTGAGCTGGGGAATCTTTCATCGTCAATCTTTCATCAGGTCCTGCAACAACACATGGCCTTCGGGCCAGCTCGCCAATCCCGAGTCGGCATTGATGTGGCCGCACAGGCCGTAATCCATGAACTGCGCACCCCAGGCATAGGCAAACAGGCGCGCGCGCTCGAACTCGCAATACGGATCGTCGCGGCTCGCCAGGAGCACGCTCGGGAACGCGAGTGCGCGCAGCTCGATGGGCGACCAGCTGGGAATCTGCTCGCGGATGTCCGGTCGCTCCACGTCACCCGGCGCGACCAGCAGCGCCGCTTTCACCCGGTGCGTGTTTTTCGACAGGGCCGACCAGGCGGCGGCGAGGATGCAGCCGAGGCTGTGCGCGACCAGCACGGCCGGCTCGTCGCGCGACAGCACCATCTCTTCCAGCCGCGCCAGCCAGTCGCCGCGCAGCGGCCGCACCCAGTCGTGCTGCTCCACCCGCACGTAGCCATGGCGCTTTTCCCACAGCGTCTGCCAGTGCTGCGGGCCGCTATCGTCCCAGCCGGGCAGGAGGAGCACGTTGGAAGGCTTCATTGCTATTTAATTCATAGCACCAGGACAAGGAACAGCGCGAGCCGCGGCCTGCGTGCGTTCACATCTTCCGGATGCGTTCGACCATTTCCTTGGCAAACTCGACGAAGGCCTGGCTGCCGCGTGCGGCCGGGTCGAAGATCACCCCGGGCAGCCCGTAGCTCGGGGCTTCGGCCAGGCGCACGTTGCGCGGGATCACGGTGTTGAACACCTTCTCGCCGAAATGCGCTTTCAATTGCTCGCTCACCTGCTGCTGCAAGGTGATGCGCGGATCGAACATCACGCGCAGCAGCCCGATGATCTGCAGGTCCTTGTTCATGTTGGCGTGCACCTGCTTGATCGTATTGACCAGGTCCGTGAGGCCCTCGAGCGCGAAGTATTCGCACTGCATCGGCACGATCACGCCATGCGCGGAGCACAGCCCGTTGAGCGTCAGCATCGACAGCGACGGCGGACAGTCGATCAGGATGAAGTCGTAGTCCTGCGTCACCTTGGCGAGGGCCTGCTTCAGGCGTTGGCCCCGGTGCTCCTGGTCCACCAATTCCACTTCCGCGCCCGCGAGGTCGCGGTTGGCGCCCAGCACGTCGTAGCCGCACTTCTCGCTTTTCACCCGCGCTTCGGCGACCGACGCCGATTCGAGCAGCACGTCATAGACCGTCAGTTCCAGCTTGCGCTTGTCCACGCCGGAGCCCATGGTCGCGTTGCCCTGCGGGTCGAGGTCGACCATCAGCACCCGCTGGCCCACCTTGGCCAACCCCGCCGCAAGGTTGACGGTCGTCGTGGTCTTGCCGACCCCGCCTTTCTGGTTGGCAACACAAAAGATCTTCACCATCTAGGGCCTGTCCACGCTGTTCTCGCCACCGGCCGAAGCGCGCCTCACTTCGAGACCGCCAGCTTGATACCGAAGCCGAGCAGGAACGTGCCGGCCACCTTTTCGAGCACCCGCCCGATGATCGGGTTGGCGCGCATTCGTTCTGCCAGGTGGTGCGTCAGCAGGACGACGACCAGCCCATAGATGAACGTGAGGGTGGCGATCGTGGCAGCCATGACACCGAAGGTCAACAAGCCTTGATGGCGCGCGGGATCCACGAACAGTGGAAAGAACGCCATGTAGAAAACGATGGCCTTGGGGTTGAGCAAAGTGATGAGGCCGGCTTGCCGGAAGTAATGGTGCGGCTCGATGTGCAGGATGGGCTTGGCGCCCGGCTTGGCCAGCAGCATCTTCAGCCCGAGCCACGCAAGATACCCGGCGCCGAGCCACTGGACAGCGTGAAAAGCGGCGGGATAAGCAGTCAGCAGCGCCGCCACACCGGCAACGGCCGCCCACATGAGCACCTGGTCGCCAGCGATGATGCCCAATGTGGCCGCCAGCCCGCCAGCCACGCCGCCCTTCCCGGTCGAGGTGATCAGCGCCAGGTTTCCGGGGCCGGGGATCGCCAGGAAGACGATGATCGCGGCGACGAATGCGCCGTAGTCTGCTACTCCGAACATGGATTCCCCCGGGGCCGCACGCCCAATTTTGAAAGCCGAGTTTACGTTACCCAGCGGCGCGTTTCATCCAAACTATGCAGCGCTGGGCTCCCAGCCCGGGGACTTCCAGTTGTTCCACGTGAAACACCTCCACTTGCACGGGCAAGGCGGCGATCTCCTCATCGGGCCGCTTGCCTTTCATGGCCAGCCACACGCCCCCGGTGGCAAGCGCACCCCCCGACCAGGCCACGAAATCGGGCAAGGAGGCGAACGCCCGCGAGGCAATGACGTCGTAACTGCCCTCCAGCTTTTCGACCCGGCCGTGCACCCCGCGCAGGTTGGGCAGCTTCAGGTTGGCGGCCGCCTGCTGGATGAACGCCGCCTTCTTGGCCACCGTATCGACGCAGTCGACCCGAACCTCGGGACAGCAGATCGCGATCACCACTCCCGGCAGGCCGGCGCCGGATCCGACGTCCAGTAGCTGGACCGGCCGGCCCTGAGTTTGCCGGCGCAGCGGCGCGACGACGGCCAGACTGTCGAGCAGGTGATGCGTGAGCATTTCCGCCGGGTCGCGCACGGCCGTGAGGTTGTAGACTTGGGTCCACTTCCCGATCAGGTCGAGGTAAGCCAGCAACTGAGCCACTTGCTCATCGGCAAGGGCGAGCCCCAGCGTGCTCAGCCCATTACGCAGGGCAGCTTCCCGGTCCGCGGTCATGGTCGGCCAAGGCCGGCGTCCGCCGGCGGTGAGACGGCAGCGCTCATGCCGCCGCCTCGCGCTCCTGGTTCGCGGCTTGCAGGAACGCTTGGAACCGGTTCTTCTTCAGGTGGATCAGCAACAGCGAAATCGCCGCCGGGGTGACGCCCGAAATCCGCGAAGCCAGGCCCAGCGTCTGAGGCCGGTGCTGGCTGAGTTTTTGCCGCACCTCGATCGAGAGCGAGGCGACCTGCATATAGTCCAGCTCGGGCGGCAACTTCAGGTTTTCGTAATAGGCGGCTCGCTCCACCTCGTCCTTTTGCCGGTCGATATAGCCCGAATACCTGGCGGCGATCTCGATCTGCTCGACCACCGGTTCGAAAAGGTCACCCAGTGTTTCACGTGAAACATCGGGGTTGGCCCACGCCCCGCCGTCGAGCGACATCAGGCCGGCGTAGCTCACGTCCGGTCGGCGCAGCAAATCGCCCAGGCTGTATTCATGCTCGATCGACTTGCCCAGCACCCGCTGCGACTCCGCACCCGGCAAATTGCGCGGGCTGACCCAGGTCGACTTCAGCCGCTCGGTTTCCCGCGACACGGCGTCGCGCTTGCGGTTGAAGGCATCCCAGCGTGCGTCGTCCACCAAGCCGAGCCGACGCCCGGCTTCCGTTAGCCGCATGTCGGCGTTGTCTTCGCGCAGCTGCAGCCGGAACTCGGCCCGGCTGGTGAACATCCGGTACGGCTCCGTGACGCCCTTGCTGATGAGGTCATCCACCAGCACGCCGAGGTAGGCCTCGTCCCGGCGGGGCAGCCAGGCGCCCTCGCCCCGGCACTGGAGGGCGGCGTTGATGCCAGCGAACAATCCTTGGGCGGCCGCCTCTTCATACCCCGTCGTCCCATTGATCTGGCCGGCGAAAAACAGGCCGCCGATCGAGCGGGTCTCGAAACTGCTCTTGAGCGCCCGCGGGTCGAAGTAGTCGTACTCGATGGCGTAGCCCGGCCGCAGGATATGGGCGTTCTCCAGCCCGGCCATCGAGCGCACCAACCGGTACTGGATGTCGAACGGCAGGCTGGTCGAGATCCCGTTGGGGTAGAACTCGTTCGTGGTCAGCCCTTCGGGTTCCAGGAAGATCTGGTGGCTCGCCTTGCCGGCGAAGCGGTTGATCTTGTCTTCGACGCTGGGGCAGTAGCGCGGCCCCACGCCTTCGATCTTGCCGGTGAACATCGGGCTGCGGTCGAACCCCGAACGGATGATCTCGTGGGTTCGCTCGTTGGTGTGCGTGATCCAGCACGGCACCTGCTTCGGGTGCATGGCCGCTTTGCCCATGAAGCTGAAAACAGGAATCGACGCGAGCGTCGAGCCGTCACCGGCCACACCATCGCCGGGCTGCTCCTCGCATCTGGAGAAATCGATCGTGCGGCCGTCCAGCCGAGGCGGCGTACCGGTCTTCAGCCGGCCTTGCGGCAGCTTCAGCTCCTTGAGCCGGGCCGCGAGCGAAATGGCCGGCGGGTCGCCCGCCCGGCCGGCCTGGTAATTGTCGAGCCCGACGTGAATGCGGCCGTCCAGGAACGTGCCTGCGGTCAGGACGACTGTGCGAGAGCGGAAGCGAATGCCTACTTGCGTCACAGCGCCCACCACACGGTCGCCCTCGATCATCAGGTCATCCACGGCCTGCTGGAACAGGGTCAGGTTCGGCTGGTTCTCGAGCCGCCGGCGGATCGCCGCCTTGTAGAGAATCCGGTCCGCCTGCGCCCGCGTCGCGCGCACGGCCGGCCCCTTGCTGGAATTGAGCACGCGGAACTGGATCCCAGCCTCGTCGGTGGCGATCGCCATGGCGCCGCCGAGCGCATCGACTTCCTTGACCAGGTGGCCCTTGCCGATGCCGCCGATCGACGGGTTGCAGCTCATCTGTCCCAATGTTTCGATGTTGTGCGTCAGCAAGAGCGTCTTGCAGCCCATGCGGGCGGCGGCCAGGGCGGCCTCCGTCCCGGCGTGGCCGCCGCCGACAACGATGACGTCGAATTCCTGTGGGTAGAGCATGTGAGTGGGCGTGCCGACGGCGCGCAGGGCAACCTTCGATTTTACGGGCCGGGCGTTTTCCGTGCCGGGCAAGGGCGGCTGTGTTGCAATACGCGGATGAAGCTTCTCGTGTTCGCCGGCAGCACCCGCCAGAACTCCTGGAACCGCAAGCTGGCGCGCCTGGTCGCGGAGATGGCGCGTGCCGGCGGCGCGCAGGTCACCCACCTCGAGCTGGGGGATTTCGAGGTGCCGATGTACAACGCCGACCTGGAAGCGCGCGGCACGCCGGCCGACGTGATGCGGCTCAAACAGATCACCTATGAGCACCCGGCCTGGATCATCTGCACGCCCGAATACAACGCCAGTTACCCGGCGCTGCTGAAGAACACGCTCGACTGGATTTCCAGCCCCGTGAGATCCGATCCGGTCTGGAACGACGATTTCCGCTCGACCCGCGGCAAGGTGGTGGGCGTGCTCAGCGCGTCACCCGGCGCGCTCGGCGGGCTGCGCTCGCAAAGCCACCTGGTCCCCCTGTTGCTGAACCTGCATTGCTGGGTCGCGCCGAAGAACTTCGCGCTCGGCCGCGCGGCGGACGCGTTCGATGCGCAAGGCGCGCTCGTGGCGGATGCGGCGAAGAAGAATGTGCAGGCCGTCATCGATCAGGTGCTGTGGGCGGCGGAGCGGCTATCGCCAGCCACCTGAATTTTGTCGGGCAATCTCAGAACGGGTAATGCCGCGGCGCGGTCTGCACCGTGATCCAGCGCAGGTCGGTGAATTCGGCGATGCCCGCCTTGCCACCGAAGCGGCCCATGCCGCTGCCCTTCACCCCGCCGAACGGCATCTGCGCCTCGTCGTGCACCGTCGGCGCATTCACGTGGCAGATGCCCGACTCGATCCGGCGCGCGACGTTGAACGCCCGCGCGATGTCGCGGCCGAACACCGCCGCCGCCAGCCCGTACTCGTTGTCGTTGGCGCAGGCGATCGCTTCCTCGGTGCCTTTCACGCGCACCACGCATTTCACCGGGCCGAAAGTTTCCTCGTGGTAGATGCGCATCTTCGGCGTCACGTGATCGAGCACCGTGGCGGGCATCAACGTGTTCTGCGCCTTGCCGCCGCACAGCAATTTGGCGCCTTGCGCGAGCGCATCGTCGATCAGCGCGTTGCAGTGGTCCACCGTCCCCATGCCGATCACGCTGCCCAGCACCACCGGTTCGCCCTTGCGCGGATCGCCCAGCGGCAATGCGCTGGCCTTCGCGGCGAACTTGCGCACGAACTCGTCCGCGATCTTTTCATCGACGACGATGCGCTCGGTGGACATGCAGACCTGCCCGCTGTTGGCAAAGCAGCCGAACGCCGCGCCGTTCACCGCGTCGTCGATATCGGCGTCGTCCAGGATCACCATCGGCGCCTTGCCGCCCAGCTCCAGCACCACCGGCTTCAGGTATCTCGCGCAGGTCTGGGCGATGATGCGCCCCACCTTCGTGGAACCGGTGAAGTTCACGCGCCGCACCGCCGGGTGCGACACCATTGCCTCGACGACCGCGCCCGCATCGGCCGGTGCATTGGTGATGTAGTTGACGACGCCCGGCGGGAATCCCGCTTCCTGGAACGCTTCGATGATGAGCTGGTGCGTGCGCGGGCAGTTCTCCGAGCCTTTGAGAACCACCGTGTTGCCGCACGCCAGGGGCGTCGCGATCGCGCGCACGCCGAGGATAATCGGCGCGTTCCACGGCGCGATGCCCAGCACCACGCCGGCCGGCTGGCGCAGGCCCATCGACAGCGAGCCCGGCACGTCGGACGGGATCACCTCGCCGCTCACCTGCGTCGTCAGCGCCGCGGCTTCGCGGATCATGGCGGCCGCCAGCATCACGTTGAAGCCGGCCCACATGCCGGTCGCGCCCGTCTCGGCGGTCACGGCTTCGGCGAATTGCGGCAACTTCCCCTCGAGTTTCTCCGCGGCTTTGAGTAGCAGCATGCGGCGTTCGCTCGGGCCGGTCTGGCTCCAGCTCTTGAACGCCTGCGCCGCCGCTTCCACCGCTGCCACGGCGTCGGCCGCGGAAGCCGCCGGCGCGCGCGTGGCCACGCTGCCGTCGAGCGGATTGCGGCGCTCGAACGTCGCGTTCTTCTCGGCCGTGACTTTCAGGCCATTGATAAGCATGGACAGATCCGACATGGCTGACTCCTTGAATCGATGAGGGCGAGAGGTCAGCGATTGTCGGAGTCCTGGCGCCGCCGTCAAGCGCGGCATGGCAATGCGCGTTATCCTCCCGGCCATCATGCAAATCGCCTCCCTCAAGCAAGTCGTCAGCGCCGAAGAATGGCAACTGCGCGTCGATCTCGCCGGCTGTTACCGGCTGGTGGCGATGTACGGCTGGAGCGATCTCGTCTTCACGCACATCAGCGCGCGCGTGCCGGGTCCCGAGCACCACTTCCTCATCAACCCCTATGGGCTGATGTTCGACGAGATCACGGCCTCGTCGCTGGTGAGGGTGGACCAGCAGTGCAACAAGATGATCGACTCGCCGTTCCCGGTGAACCCGGCCGGCTTCACCATCCACAGTTGCATCCATGCGGTGCGCGAAGACGCCCGCTGCGTGCTGCACACCCACAGCCGCGCCGGCGTGGCGGTGAGCGCGCAGAAATGCGGCGTGCTGCCGATCAGCCAGCAAAGCACCTTCGTGCTGTCGTCGCTTGCGTATCACGAGTACGAAGGCGTCGCGCTGCGCGACGACGAGCGCCCGCGCCTGCAGTCCGACCTGGGCACGGCGAACTTCCTGATGCTGCGCAACCACGGCCTGCTCACCGTCGGAACGACCATACCCGAGGCCTTCCTCAACATGTACACCTTCGAGAACACCTGCCGCATCCAGATCGACGCACAGGCGGGCGGCGAGCTGGTGCACGTCGATCCGAAGATCCTCGAAGGGCTGGCGCAGGTGTTGAACACCGCCACCGCTGGCCAAGGCGCAAACATCGCCTGGCCCGCATTGATCCGCAAGCTCGACCGGATCGACCCGAGCTACAAGGATTAGCGGCGCACTCTCAACCTACGCCGACCGCCGCCAGTTGCAGCACCGCTTCGCCGCTGTCGGCCGTCGTGCGGACATCGTGCTCCACGACGTTCACTTCCATTCGCGTCATTTCCACCGAGCCGAAGAACGTGCTGAAGGCCACGTCCTTCGCATCGCGGCCGGTGCCGATGCGCACCAGCCGGTCCACCGGCGCCATGCCGGTCGCGTCGAACAGCACCCAGCGCCCGCCGATCCAGGCCTCGAACATCGCGTGGAAATCCTGCGGCGGCTCGTCGAACCAGACGTAGCCCACGACGATGCGCGCGGGAATGTTGAGTGCGCGGCACATCGTGATGGCCAGGTGCGCGAAGTCGCGGCACACGCCGGCGCGTTGCGTGAAGACTTCGTGCGCCGTGCTGGTCGAGCTGGTGCTGCCCGGCCGGTACTCTATCGTGTCGTGGATCCACTGCACGATCTTGCGCACCCGGCCGATGCCGGGCGCTTCGCGGCCGAACAGCTGCTGGGCGGTGCTCGCGAGCAGGTCCGACTCGCAGTAGCGGGTCGCCATCAGGTACGGGAAGATGTTGTCCGGCACTTCGCCCACGGGCGTTTCGGCCAGGTGTTCGTCCACGTGCTCCGCATACACCTCCACATCGGCCTTGTAGTCCACCACTAGCGGGCCGGTCGGCGCATCGAACCGGAAGAACCGGTTGCCGCTCACTTCGTCGGTGAAACTGCGCAGCGCCACGCCGGAAGACACTGCCAGCCGCTCGCTCAGGATCTGCTGGGTCGGGCAGTGCGCCGCTTCCAGGTTGAAGCAGAAATGCGTCGGCACCTTGACCTCGTATTCGAGGACGGTTTCGACCGTGGACAGATGCATGCTCGGTTCCTGTTCAGGCGAAGCCCGTCGGTCCATCGTAGCGGGACGGTCGCGCCCAACGATCGGCAGCCGGCGCGCTGCGCTGTAGGACGGCGCGCTACTTGCCGAACAGGCCGCGCAGGCCTTCGCCGAGCCGGTCCCCGAGCTTGGCGCCGGCACCGGTGCCGACGCCGGGCGCCAATAGCGTGCCGACGGCCGCGCCGACCAGCGCACCGCGGGTGAGCGTCACCGACGGGTCGTCCAGCGTGCCGCCCACCGCCAGCGGCACGCCGATCGCGCCTGCCGTCGCCCCGGTCGCCAGATCGACCGTGATGCGTCCGCTCAGCGTGCGATTGGGCGCCATCGCCACATTGCCGTTGGCCGACAGCGCGCCGGAGGTCGCCACGAGTTGCGTGAGTTGGACCGCGCGTCCGTGCGTGGTCACGTTGCCGGCCAGCGTTTCCAGGCGGGTCTCGCCGCCGCGGTTCAGGCCGACGGACTTCACGGCCTGCGCCAGGTCGATGCCATGCAACACCGCGTTGCGCACGGTGAAGCGCGTCTGTGTCTGCAAGGCATCGGCGAAGGCGCCGGCTTCGCGAAATTCCGAACGGAAGGTGGTGTGCGCTTCCAGCCGGCCGGTGAGCGTGCGGCTCGGCGCCGTGAGCGCGGACACCTCGACGTTCGCCGTGTCGAATTGCCCCTGCACCAGCGAGCCGCCCTTGGGCGCGGGCTGCCACTGCAACTTGCCGTTGACGGTGCCGCCCCCGATGGCCGCGTGCAAGGCCCAGTGGTCGGGCTGGCGCTGCAGCGTCGCCTTCGCGCCCTGGAAGCGGCCTTTCACCACGTCCAGCTTCGCGCTGGCGGGCAGGCCGTCCGCGTCGAGGTTCGCCTGCGCATCGACGGTCATGCTGCCGCCCCTCGCATCCACCCACGTCACCTTGTCCAGCAACGTCCGCCGCGGCAGCATCGCGATCGGTGCGCCGCTCGTTTCCGTTGGTTGCTTCGGCGCGGCGCCGCGCGCCTGCTTCTTGAACGCGGCGCCGATCGCCGCCACCGCCTGCTCCGGCACCACCGCATTACGCACGACGAGCGTGGCGACCGCGAGCCGCCCGTGGAGCAAGTCGGCCCACTCGGGCCGCGCCTCGATGCGTTCCAGCGTGAGCGGCGGGCGGCTTTTCACCTGCACCTGGTCGAGCGCAATCGCCGGCAGCGGCCACACATCGACCGACACCTTGCCCAGCTCGACCGGCACACCCAGCGCGCTCGAAATCTGCTGGCCGACGCGCGCGCGGAAGTCCTCGCTGCCGACCCAGTACTGCAAAGCGAGCGCCACCGCACCCAGCAGCGCCACGAGCGCGAGCACGATGGCCGCCACCCATTTGACGAAGCGATTCATGAGCAGCATTGTCGCCGCACGAAACCCGCGCCAGCCGGTAGCATGTACGGTTCTGTCACACGAACAACACGCGGCCATGAAGCTTTTCTATTCTCCCGGCGCTTCTTCCCTCGCCCCGCACATCGCATTGCGCGAAGCGGGCCTGGCGTTCGAACCGGTGCTCGCAAGCATCAAGACCCACAAGCTGCCCGATGGCGCCGACTACCACGCGATCAACCCGCTGGGCTACGTGCCCTTGCTGGAACTGGACGATGGCACGCGGCTGCGCGAGGTCGCCGCGATCGTGCAGTACATCGCCGACCTGGTGCCGACCAGGAACCTGGCGCCCGCCAACGGCACGCTGCCGCGCTACCGGCTGCAGGAATGGCTGTCCTTCGTCGGCAGCGAGCTGCACAAGACTTTTTCGCCGCTCAATGCCGACATTCCGGAAGAGGGCAAGAAGGTGTTCCGCGACAAGCTCGCCGCGCGCCTGCAATGGCTCGATGGCCAGCTGAACGGCAAGCCGTACCTGCTGGGCGAGCACTTCAGCGTGGCCGACGCGTACCTGTTCGCGGTCTCCCGTTGGGCCAAGCCGCCGCACGCCGATCTCGCCTCCTATCCGCACGTGCGCTCGCATCACGACCGGGTGGCGGCCCGGCCCGCCGTGCAGGAGGCACTCAAGGCTGAAGGCGTGCCGGCGCAATAGAACGATAGAACGCACGCCGCGCGCCGCGGCGATAACCCTTGCGTTGGCGCAAAGCGAAATGCCGTGTAATCGGCAAGGCTTCTGGCAGCCCATTACGCTGGAAGCCGCTTCCAGAACGAGCCGAATGAAGGAGCTTGCCATGCGCAGTTTGTTCGATCCTGTCCAGGCCGGAGACCTAAACCTGCCCAACCGCGTCGTTATGGCGCCGCTCACGCGCAACCGCGCGCCCAACGCCGTGCCGACGCCGCTGATGGCCGAGTACTACGCGCAGCGCGCCAGCGCCGGCCTGCTGATCACCGAAGCCACCGCGATCAGCGCGCAAGGCCAGGGCTATGCCGATGTTCCCGGCCTCTACGCGACCGACCAGCTCGACGGCTGGAAGCGGGTGACCGAGGCCGTGCACGAGGAGCAGGGCCGCATCGTCGTGCAGCTGTGGCACGTAGGGCGCGTCTCGCATATCGAGCTGCAGCCCGATCGCCAGAAGCCGGTCGCGCCGTCGGCCATCACGGCAAAGACGAAGACCTACCTCATCAAGGACGGCGTCGGTTCGTTCGTTGCGACCTCGGAACCGCGCGCCCTGGACGCCGAGGAAATTCCAGGCATCGTGCACGACTACCGGCATGCCGCGCGGCACGCGGTCAGCACCGCCGGCTTCGACGGCATCGAAGTGCACGGCGCCAACGGCTACCTGCTGGACCAGTTCCTGAAGACGGGGGCGAACAAGCGCACCGACGACTACGGCGGCTCGATGGAGAACCGCGCGCGGCTATTGCTCGAAGTGATGCGCGCCGTCGTCGGCGAGGTCGGCGGCGGGCGCACGGGCCTGCGCATCTCGCCGGTCACTCCTGCCAACGACATCCACGATGACAACCCGCAACCGCTGTTCGAATATGTCGTGCGGCAACTCGCGCCGCTCGGGCTGGCTTACCTGCACATCATCGAAGGGGCGACCGGCGGCCCGCGCGAGATCGCGGACCGGCCGTTCGACTACACCGCGCTGCGCAAGGCGTATCGCGCCGCCGGCGGCACCGGCGCCTGGATGGTCAACAACAACTACGACAAGGCGCTGGCCGAGGAGGCGATCGCGCACGGCGCGGACCTGGTCGCGTTCGGCAAGTTGTTCATCGCCAATCCGGACCTGGTGGAGCGGATGCGCACCAACGCGCCACTGAACGCGCCCGACAAATCCACCTTCTACGGCGGCGGCGCGCAGGGCTACACCGACTACCCAGCGCTCGCGTAGGACCGGTGGGGCCCGCGTAGGGTGGGCAACTTGTTGCCCACCGATCGGGTCGCGCGCGCCGCCCCCCAGCGCCCTCAGTGCGACCGCGGCGGCGCCCAGCGTTTGAGCAGGAGCGCGTTGGACATCACGCTCACGCTCGAGAGCGCCATCGCCGCCCCCGCCACCACCGGGTTGAGGTAGCCCAGCGCGGCGAGCGGAATGCCCGCCACGTTGTAGGCGAACGCCCAGAACAGGTTCTGCCGGATCTTCATCACCGTGCGGTGCGATATCTCCAGCGCCGCGCCGACCAGCCCGACGTCGCCGCGCATCAGAGTGATGCCGGCTGCGTGCATCGCCACGTCGGTGCCGGTGCCCATCGCCAGTCCCACGTCGGCCGCGGCCAGCGCCGGCGCGTCGTTCACCCCGTCCCCGACCATCGCGACCACGTGCCCGCCCTGCCGCAATTGCGCGATCTTCGCCGCCTTTTCGCCGGGCAGCACCTCGGCCAGCACCTCATGGGGACGCAGGCCGAGGCGCTGCGCCATCGCCAGCGCGGCCGGCCGGTTGTCGCCCGAGATCATCACGACGCGAATGCCGCGCTCGCGCAGCGCGGCCAACGCCTCGCGCGCGCCCGGTTTGGCTTCGTCCGCGAACGCCATCAGCGCCCGCACGATCAGGCCCTGCGTGGCGCGTTCGACCAGCGCCGACAAGGTGCCGCCCTCGGCTTGCAGCCGCTGCGCGTCGTGCGCGAAGTCGCCGAGCGTCACGCCGAGTTCCTCCAGCCAGCGCAGGCTGCCGATCAGGTAACTCACGACGCCGACTTCGCCTTCGGTCCCTCGCCCGGCGACCGAGCGCACGCTGTCGGGCTGCTCGATCGCGAGCCCCTGCTCCTTGGCGGCCGCCACGACCGCGCGGGCCAGCGGGTGCTCGCTGCCGCTTTGCAGGCTTGCGGCGACACCGAGCGCGTGCGCGCGATCGGCGCCCGGCGCGACCACGAAAGCCGCCAGCCGCGGCCGGCCCTCGGTCAGCGTGCCGGTCTTGTCGAACGCGACCGTATCGACCTTGTGCGCGAGTTCGAGCGCCTGCGCATCCTTGATCAGCACGCCGTTGGCGGCGGCGATGCCGGTGCCGGCCATGATCGCCGCCGGCGTGGCCAGCCCGAGCGCACAAGGGCAAGCGATCACCAGCACGGCCACCGCGCGGATCACCGCCGTCTCGCCCGGCAGGCCGGCCCACAGCGAGCCGAGCACGGTGACCGCCGCGATCACCAGCACCACCGGCACGAACACCGCCGAGACCTGGTCCACCAGGCGCTGGATCGGCGCCTTCGCAGCCTGGGCATCCTCCACCAGCCGGATGATCTGGGCCAGCACCGTCTCGCTGCCCACGGCCGTGACTCGCATCACGACCCGGCCGTCGCCGTTGATGCTGCCGCCGGTGAGTTTCGCGTCCTGCGCTTTCGCCACCGGCAAGGGCTCGCCGGTGAGCATCGATTCGTCCACTTGCGTGCGGCCCTGCTCGATCACCCCGTCGGCGGCGATGCGCTCGCCTGGGCGCACCACCAGCCGGTCGCCCGGCAGCACTTCGGCCAGCGGCAGGTCCGCTTCGGTGCCGTCGCGCGAAAGCACATGCGCCGTGTCGGGCCGCAGCGCATGCAGCGCGCGGATCGCCGCAGTCGCTTCCCGCTTGGCCCGCGCCTCCAGCCACTTGCCGAGCAGCACCAGCGTGATCACGACGGCGGCGGCTTCGAAATAGAGGTGACTGCTGCCCGAGCTCAGCCACAGCCAGACCGACAGGCCCCAGCCCGCCGAGGTGCCGATCGCCACCAGCAGGTCCATGTTGCCGGTCAGTGCCTTCAGCGCGTGCCAACCCGCCTTGTAGAAGCGCGCACCCAGGATGAACTGCACCGGCGTGGCCAGCGCGAATTGCACCCAGAAGGGCAGCATCCAGTGGTAGCCGAACAGGTCCGCGATCATGGGAACCAGCAGCGGCGTCGAGAGCACGATGCCGGCGGCCACCGGCGCGAATCCGGCCCAGGGCGAGCGGTCTTCGTCCTGCTCCTGCTCGGCCGCGCGCGGCTCATAGCCGGCGTCGCGCACCGCGCGGCGCAACCGGGCCTCGATCTGCTCGGACGGCGCATAGGTGACGCGCGCCGATTCG
>JAGRPN010000413.1 GCA_019449555.1 Ramlibacter sp. | reverse complement strand
TCGCCTTCGAGCTTGCCGACGGCGGTGCCGGCGTGCAGGTGGTCGCAGCCGGCCAGGCGCAGCCACTTGGCGATCACGCGAAAGCTCACGCCGTGGTTCTTCTGGCGGGTGTAGGTGCCGTGGCCCGCGCGGTGCATGTGCATCAGCATGTCGTTCCTGCGGCACCACTCGGCCATCGACTGGATCGCGGTCCAGCCGATCACCAGGTCCACCATCACGACGATCGAGCCGAGTTCCTTCGCGAATTCGGCGCGCTCGTACATGCCTTCCATGGTTCCCGCGGTGACGTTCAGGTACGAGCCCTTGACCTCGCCCGTCGCAGCCTGCGCCTTGTTCACCGCTTCCATCACGTACAGGAAGCGGTCGCGCCAGTGCATGAAGGGCTGCGAGTTGATGTTCTCGTCGTCCTTCATGAAGTCCAGGCCGCCCTTCAGGCCTTCGTAGATCACGCGGCCGTAGTTGCGCGCCGACAGCCCGAGCTTGGGCTTGGTCGTGGCGCCGAGCAGCGGTCGGCCGAACTTGTCCAGGCGCTCGCGCTCGACCACCAGGCCCGTCGGCGGCCCTTTGAAAGTCTTGACGTACGCGACCGGGATCCGGATGTCTTCCAGCCGCGCCGCCTTGAGCGGCTTGAACGAGAAGACGTTGCCGATCAGGCTGGCGGTCATGTTCGCGATCGAGCCTTCCTCGAACAGGATCAGGTCGTAGGCGACATACGCGAAATACTGGCCCGGATTGTTGGGCACCGGCTCGACGCGAAAGGCCTTGGCGCGGTAGCTGTCGCAGGCGGTGAGCCGGTCCGTCCACACCACTGTCCAGGTAGCCGTGGAAGACTCGCCGGCGACCGCGGCCGCGGCTTCTTCGGGGTCTACGCCTTCCTGCGGCGTGATGCGGAACAGGCAGATGGTGTCCGTGTCCTTCGGCACGTAGTCGGGCATCCAGTAACCCATCTGCCGGTATTTGAGGACGCCCGCGCTGTAGCGCGTCTTGGCATCGGTGATCTGGCGCTCGCCCATCGAATCGCTCCTGTGTGTTCGTGAACGAGGACTATAAGCAGCGGCTTAAATAAGGTAAATTCAGGATTTGTTTATCGTCAGTTAAGCAAACCATGAAGAACGCCACCTTTCGCCAGCTGCGTGTGTTCAGCGAGGTCGCGCGCCACCTCAGCTTTGCCAAGGCCGCGCAGGTGCTGCACCTGACGCCGCCGGCCGTCACCATGCAGATCAAGGAACTCGAAGGCCATGTCGGGCTGCCGCTGTTCGACCGCAGCGGACGCACCGTCACGCTGACCACGCCGGGCGAGTACATGCTGGTGTACGCACGCCGCATGCTCGCAACGCTCAAGGACGCGGAGGATGCTGCGGCACGGTTGCAGCAAGTGGAAGTCGGCACCCTGACCATCGGGATGGTGAGCACCGCCAAGTACTTCCTGCCCCGGCTGCTGGCCCAGTTCCGCGAAGAGCACGAAGGCGTGGAGATCCGGCTCGTCGAAGGCAACCGGGGCGAGCTGGTGCAGATGCTGCAGGCCAACGATGTGGACGTGGCCGTGATGGGCCGTCCGCCGCGCGAGATGGCGACGCGCACTGAGCCGTTCGCCGCTCATCCGCATGTGTTCATCGCGCCCGTCGGCCATCCGCTGCTCGCGGAGGAGGGGGGCCCGCTCACCGTGGACGCGTTGCGCCCTTACGGCTTCATCGTTCGGGAGGAAGGCTCCGGCACCCGCGCCGCGCTCGAGAAGTTCCTCGAGCAGTCGCGCCTGGAGCCGCGGGTCATCATGGAGATGGGCAGCAACGAAACCATCAAGCAGGCGGTGATGGCCGGCATGGGCATCAGCTTCCTCTCGCTGCACACGTTGCAGCTCGAACTGGACAATGGCCTGCTGGCGCTGGTGGACGTGGCCGGCACGCCGGTGGTGCGGGCCTGGAATGTCGTCCACACGCTGTCGAAAGTGCTGTCGCCCGCCGCCGAGGCATTCCGGTACTTCGTGCTGGAACGCGGCGAAGCGTATCTGGCACAGCATTTCGCCGCGCACCGGAAGCTATTGCATCCGTCCTGAGCGGGCGCTCCGGCCCGTGCCAACTGGGCCGCACGCGACGAACTCCCTGTTGCCTTGTAAATCAGTGATCAATGATATAAGTAGGACCGCGCCGCCCTGCGGCGAGTCCATCGATGAAAGAGATCCCCATGAGCCAATATGCTTTCGGCAAGCGCGTTGCGATGAATTTCGACACGGCGGTCCAGCGCATCACGGAAGAGCTGTCCAAGGTCGGGTTCGGCATCCTGACCGACATCGACGTGCAGGCCACCATGCGCAAGAAGATCGGCGTGGAGATGCGGCCTTACCGCATCCTCGGCGCCTGCAATCCGCAGATCGCGCACAAGGCAATCACCGCCGAGCCGCAAATCGGCGCGCTGCTCCCCTGCAACGTGGTCGTGCGGCAGGACGCACAAGACCAGGTCCACGTGGAATTCATGGATCCCGACGCCGTCCTGCGACTGGTGGACAACCCCGCGGTACCGGCGCTGGCGAGCGAGGTCCGGCAGAAACTGGAGCAGGCGCTGCAGGCACTGTGAGCCTGAGGCGTCTCGCGGTTCAGGTCAGATTGCCGCGGGCCGCGCGCAGGCGTTCGTCGAGGTAGGCGCCGTAGAAATCGGGAATGGACGCGCCGGCCAGGCGCGGTGCGACCTCGCGGCTGCCGCGGCCGAAAAAGAGCACTGTCGGAGCGGCTTGCACGCGCCAGGAACGAAGCACTTCGTCGTGCGACCTGCGCATGCCGTCGAAGCCGATCACGCTCTCGCCCCTGCGCATGTCCAGCTGCACCACCGGCTGGCCGGTCTCCATGCGCAGCGGCGCCAGGTGGCTGTCGCGCACCCATTTGCAGAACGGGCAGCCGTCCAGGCTGGCCATCACGACGAGCGGCATGCCAAGGCGCAGCGCCTGCGCCAGCTCGGCGGCGAGCGATTCCGGCGCAGGCAGCGTCGCGGCGGCGGCGCCTCGCGCGAAGCCGCAGTTCGCGGCCAGCGCCAGCAGGGCGAAGCGCCGCCGCGTCAGCGGCGCCGGCTGCCCGAGCGCGGCCTGCACCATCACTTCGCCTCGCGTTCCATCAGCAGGTAAGTGTTGTACGCGTTCATGCGGTTGGCCACGCGAAACAGCGGCAGGTTCTCGAACCGCGACCAGTCGGTCTGCCGGTACGCTTCCTCGAACGGATCCAGATTGCGCGCGGCCCGCCCCATGCTTTCGCGCAAGTAGCGCAGGTAATCGCGCGTGAGTTCCATGTCCTGCCGCGCCGAGGTCGACACCGGCCCGTGGCCCGGCACGACGACGGCCGCGTCGAAGCCCAGCACGGTGTCCAGCGCGGCGATCCAGTGCCGGCTGTCCGCCTGGCCGATGAAGGGAACGCGCCCGCGGAACACGATGTCGCCGGCGAACAGCACTTTCTCGGCGGGCAGGAAAACGACGAGGTCTTCCGGCGTGTGCGCGGGGCCGACCGGTTGCAGCAACAGGCGCACGCCGCCGATCACCATCTCGCGCGGCCCGTCGATCCACTCGTCGGCCGGCACGAGGCGCGTGTTCGCGTCGATCCAGGGCGCGAGTTCCACCCGTGACGCTTCGAGCCGCTTCTGGGCCGTCTCCGAATTCAGGTACTCCAGCGCCGCCCGGTGAGCGATGATCTTCGCGCCGGCGCGCTTGAATTCCTGCAGCCCGTAGATGTGGTCAGCGTGATAGTGCGTGAGGATCACGTGCGTGACCGGCTTGCCGGTCTTGCGCCGTACCTCGGCGATCAATTCACGCGCGAGCTCGGGCGAGCCGAGCGCGTCGACCACGACGACGCCGTCGCTGGTGACGATGAAGCCCGCGTTGGAGATGAAATTGCGATTCGCCGGGCTGCCCAGCGCGGATTCGCCCTGCACGTACCAGCCCGAGGCCGACAATTGCCGCGCCGTCATGCTTGCGGCCTCCCCGGTCGCTGCCTGTGCCGCCGCCTGCGGCGACTGCGCTTGCGCCCGCACAGGCAGGGCCGCGCCGACGGCCCATGCGCAGGCCAATGCGCCAATCACTAGACCCAGTCGGGTGCGCCGCATGTCCATGCTGCTCCTGCCGTGGCTTCGCTGCCCGCCCCCTAGCGCGACACGTCGGATTCGATGGCGATCTGGGTGCAGACTGCGCGGCACAGCGTGACCACGCGGTCGTTCGTGATCCGGTAATAGATCTGCACGCCCTCGCGGCGCTTGCCCAGCACGCCGGCCTGGTACAGCGTGTTGAGGTGCTGCGACATGTTCGGCTGGGTCGTGTCGATCTCCGCCAGCAGTTCGCTCACGTTCTTTTCCCCGTTGCACAGGCACGCGATGATCTTGAGCCGCATCGGTGCCGACATGACGCGAAACACCTCGGCGGCGAGCTCGAAGACCTCGTCGGATTCGACCCCTGTCGCCGCGACCGCGGGTTGGCTGTTGTTGGAACGCTTGGGCATGGCAGGAAATTCCCGGCGGGTAGGTCAGGGCTTGATGTAAGCGTATTTTTCGCGGCTCTGGAGCTGCGCGATGCGCACCACGCCCGACGGCGTGAAGTCGGCGTCCATGATGAACTGCTCCTTCTTGAGGTTGCGGTTCCTCAGGGTGATCTCGCACACCTCGAAGCGCACACCGCGAGCCTTGAGCGCGCTGACCAGCGCGGCATAGTCGATGTCGGGGTTCTTCTTGTCCCGCGCGCCCTCCATCAGGAAATCGATCCCTTCCGCATGGGCGACCACGATGATCTTCGTGTCCGGCGCGACATCGAGGTGGTTGCGCGCATTGCGCAGCGCCTTGGTGGCCTGGGCCTCGGCGTTGTCGATGTGGTACACGACCTTGTCCTGCCCGAACGCCGGCAACGCCAGCAGGAACGCAGCAGCCAGCACCGCCAGCCAGCGGGTCTTGAAGCTCATCTTTTCTCCATGGATCGGTTAATGGTTAACCACCAATATAAGCGAAACGCCGCTCAGGCGGCATGAGGGCGGACCCTAGGAGGCGAAAGCCGGGTCCTGCCGTTCGAGCCGCCAGCCCTGGTATTTCACGCCGGCGACGGCGCCGCCGATCATCGCGAACACCGCCACGAAGCTGGTGGCGCTGAGCGTGGAAACACCCGACACGCCCTGGCCGATGCTGCAGCCCATGGCCGTGACGCCGCCCACGCCCATGAGGACCGCTCCGGTCAAGTGGTGAGCCAGGTCTTCGGTGCCGCCGAATCCCTGCCACCGGAAGCTGCGCTGCGCCAGCGCCATCACGGCGGAACCCGCCACCACGCCGAACACCGACACGATGCCCACGGTCAGCAGCTTGTTGCGGTCGCTGTAGAACATCAGCCAGTCCAGGGCGTAGGCGATCGGCGAGACGAAACTGAGCGCCTCGGCGCGCGTGGAGTTGGTCGCGAGAAATGTTTCCTGCAGCGTCTCCGGGTGCTCGGCCACGTGGCCCAGGTGGCCGCTGACCCACCACATCGCGACCACACTCGCGCCCACGCCGATGCCCGCCAGCAGGTTCGTGCCATCGATGAAGTCGCGCCCGACGAAGGCCCACGCGACCAGCGCGCCGCCGATCGCCAGCCCGAGCAACAGCGCCGCCGTCGACGGGTCGAGCCCAAGCGCCGCTGCCGCCCAGGGCGCGAGGTTGGCGGGACCGGCGAATTCGTGCGCGACGCGATCCACGGTCTGCGTACGCCACACGGCGGTGATGCCCTTCAAGGTGGCGAATGCGGCGACCCCGAGCACCAGCACGACCACCAGCGCCTTGAGGTTGCCGCCGCCGACTCGCACCAGCGCCTTGCTCGCGCAGCCCGATGCCAGCACCATGCCGAAACCGAAAACGCCGCCACCGACCAGGGCCGACAGCCAGATCCAGCGATTCGACGAGTAGAGCGTCTGGTCGGCGCTGACCTGGCCGGTCCAGGCCAGCAGCGCGAACCCGATCGTCGCGACCCCGGCCGCCAAAGCCCACTGGCGCATGCGGGTCCAGTCACCGAGCGTGACGACGTCGCTCACAGCCCCCATGGTGCAGAAACCCGTCCGCTGGATCAGCGCGCCGAAGGCCATGGACACGAGGAAGGCGGCCCACAGCACTTGCCGGGTCAGTGAGGCCAGCTCCACAGCATTCATGCGCCGATTCTAGGCGGGCTGCAAGCGCGCCTAGGAATATTCCTAGGCCTTCTCGGTGGCACTGAAGGCTCGAACAGGACTCCGCCGAGCCAAGCTTTCAGGCCCGTCCGATACCGCCACTCAGGGATAACGAGCACAGTACGCATATGCCCCAGAGCCATGAACCCGTCAGAGTTTTTCTGGCCGACGATTCGGCCCTGATCCGCGAACGCGTCGCCGCGATGCTGGCCGCGCGGGCCATGGCCATCGTGGGCCATGCCGAAACGCCGCAAGGCTCGATCGACGGCATTCTCGCCGCCCGCCCGGACGTGGTGGTGCTGGATGTCCAGCTCGAAGGCGGCTCGGGGCTGCAGGTCCTGCGCGCCGTCCGCGAGGCGGCGCCTGGCATCGCCTTCGTCGTCTTCAGCAACAACTCCGGCCCCGCTTACCGCAAACGCTACCTTGGCGAGGGCGCGCTGCGCTTCCTCGACAAGAGCACTGAATTCGACCAGCTCGTCCCCGCGGTCGAAAACGCTTCCGAACGCCCGCACTGAACCGCAGCACCACCGAGGAAGAAAAAACCATGTCCGCCGCCACACTCGAATCCAACGTCAGCCGCATCCACGTCATCGCCGCCGCGCCAGCAGCCGTGGAGGCCCCTGCAGTCGCGCCCCTGAAGACCCAATGCTCGACTTGCCACCTGCGTGACCTGTGCCTGCCGGGCGGGATGTCCATGCCGGACATCGATCGGCTCGACGACATGAAGTTCAACCGGCGCAAGATCAAGGCGGGCCAGACTCTGTACCGCGAAGGCGACCGCTTCCAGTTCATCTACGCAGTACGGATCGGCACGCTCAAGTCGAGCCTGATGCTGGCGGACGGGCGCGAGCAGGTGAGCGGCTTCCACATCGCCGGCGAGCTGGTCGGCCTGGACGGTGCGGCGCAGGGCTCTCACGCCAGCGCCACGATGGCTCTGGAAGATACCGAGATCTGCGCGATCCCCTACGCGCACCTCACGGACCTGGCCGCATCGGTGAGCGGCATGCAGCATGTGATCAGCCGGCTCATGAGCCGCGAGATCCTGCGCGAACACAGCCTGATGATGCTGCTGGGCAGCATGAACGCCGACGAACGTCTGGCTGCTTTCCTGTTGAACCTGTCGCAGCGTTATGCCGCGCGCGGCTACTCCGAGCGGGAGTTCCACCTGCGCATGAGCCGCGCGGAGATCGGCAGCTACCTGGGCATGAAGCTGGAAACCGTCAGCCGCACCTTCACGGCGTTCCAGCAGCAGCGCCTGCTCGAAGTGGACAAGCGCCACATCCGCATCATCGACCTGGATGGCCTGAAGCGCCGTTTCGAGGTGCGCGTGCATTGATTGGGCGAAGGCGCGGTGATCCATGAAGTACAAGGACTACTACGCCGCGCTCGGCGTGCCGCCTGACGCGGACGCCGAGCAGATCAAGAAGGCCTACCGCAAGCTCGCCCGGCACTATCATCCGGACCTCTCCAAGTCGGCCGGCACCGAAGCGCGCTTCAAGGAAATCGGCGAAGCGTACGCGACCCTGAAGGACCCGGAAAAGCGCGCCGCCTACGACGAGCTGGGCCGGCGTCCGGCGGGCCAGGAATTCGCGCCTCCGCCGCAATGGACCCACGAACACGCCTTCGACGGCCAGTCGTTCGAGGACATCGACCTCGCCGACCTGCTGGACGCGCTGGGCCGCCGCCATCGCGGCGGGGCGCGCGGACCGGTTCCGATGCACGGGCGCGACTATGAAACCACGGCCCGCATCAGCCTGGAAGACGCGCACCGCGGCACCACGGTCAGCCTGGACCTGCAAGACGAAACAGGCGGGCGCCGGCTCGACGTCACGATCCCGGCGGGCGTGAGCGAAGGCCAGAAGTTGCGGCTGCGCGGCAAGGGCGGCAAGGGCCGCAACGGCGGCGCCGACGGCGACATCTACCTGCACGTTACGCTCGCGCCGCACCCGGTATTCCGCCCCGACCGGCACGACCTGCATTTCGACTTGCCGCTGGCCCCCTGGGAAGCGGCACTGGGCGCCGAAGTGGAGGTGTCGACGCTGGACGGGCCCGTGGTCCTCACCGTTCCGCCGGGCACGAGATCCGGCCGTAAATTGCGCCTGCGCGGGCGCGGCCTCGCCAACGGGCGCGGCGGGCGGGGCGATCTCTATGCCAACGTGCACATCGACGTGCCCGCCGCCCTGACCGAGCGCGAGCGCGAACTGTTCAAGGAACTCGCCGGCGCCTCGCGCTTCGATCCACGCGCGGTCGTCGCAAAGGAGAGCGCGAAATGAATGCGCAAGCGGTCGAAGTCGGTTGGCTGGATGCCCGCGAAACGCTCACGGCGGCGGAACTCTCGCGCGCCTGCGGCCTGACCGCCGCCGAACTGGAGGAACTCGTCGACTATGGGGTGCTGACGCCGGTGCCCCAGCGGCCCTCCGAGCGCGCGTTCAGCGCGGACTGCGTCACGTCGCTGCGCACGGCGGGGCGGCTGCGCCACGATTTCGAGCTCGACCTGTTCGCGATCGCGATCCTGCTGGGCTACATCAACCGGATCGACGAGCTCGAGCGCGAAGTGAAGATGCTGCGCGCGCACCTGCCGGCCCATCCACCTCATCCGCATCGCGGTGAGGGACCGGAGCCCTGGCGCGAGCCGCACGGCTGACAACTGTCAGCGGCCTGGCGGCGCCGCGCACGTCAAGCCCGCGGTTTATCCTTCTTGGGTTTGGAGTTGCGGCCGGCGCCGGACTGCCCGGCCCGGTCGGGCGTCGGGAAGGCACCCTGGCGCTGAGCGCCGGAGGCGCGGGCCCGACGCAAATCGTCGAGCGCCTTGTCCAGCAGGGCGCGGCGCAGCTCCAACGGCAATGTCTCGTTGGTCCACGAAAGCTCGCCGTCGTCCCGGCCGCCGCCCGATCCGCCCATCGGCGCAGCATACGCGGCGCACCTGCAGCGCTGCTGTAGGACGCGGCGGGCGTGCCCCGTCGGATTCTTCCTGCACCCGCATGCGGGAGCGCTCGCGCCGGCGTCCTACAGGTGCGGATGGGCAGCGCCGGGAAGATGCCAGGGGTGAGCCCGGCCCGTATCACCACCGCTATTGCCCGACTCTGCCGTCGCTGCTGGGCCGGCATCCGGCGGCATCCAGTCCTGCTGGCAAGCGCGCTGCCGGTACTGGCCCTGGCGGCAGCGGCGGCGGCCGCGGCAACGTACGTGGCCGCACTGGTCCCGCTCACGCCGGCCGTCGAGCATGTGGTCAAGGCCAGGAGCGACCAGCCGACGGTGGTGCTCTCGGCGGACGGGCAGCAATTGGCCGTCTTCAGGCGCGCCAACCGCCAGTGGGTGAAGCTCGCGGACATCTCGCCCGATGTCATTGCGGCGCTGATAGCCACCGAAGACCGCAAGTTCTTCGAGCACCACGGGGTGGACCTGCGCCGCACGATTGCCGCGGCGTACCACACGTTGCGCGGCGACCTGCAGGGCGGCTCGACCATCACGCAGCAGCTGGCCCGCAACCTCTATCCGGACCAGGTGGGCCGCGCGCCGACGCTGGCACGCAAGATCAAGGAAGCGATCACCGCCCTGAAGATCGAAAATGTGTACGACAAGAACGAGATCCTCGAGACCTACCTCAACACCGTGCCGTTCCTCTACAACGCGTACGGCATCGAAGTGGCCGCGCAAACGTACTTCGACAAGCCGGCCCGCGACCTCGGCGTGCTGGAGAGCGCGACGCTCATCGGCATGCTCAAGGGCACGAGTTACTACAACCCGGTGCTCAATCCCGAACGGGCCAGGCAGCGGCGCAACACGGTGATGGCGCAGATGGTTCGGGCCGGCAAGCTCGAGCCGGCCGCGTTCGAATCATTGAAGGACAAGCCGCTGGGACTGGATTTCGAAGTGCAGGCGGAGCCGGCGGGACCGGCGCCGCACATGGCGCAGCAGTTGCGCCGCTGGTTGATCGATTGGGCCGACCGCAACGGCTACGACATGTACGCCGACGGCCTGGTGGTGCACACCACGATCGACTCGCGGCTGCAGCAGATGGCGAACGAGGCGGTCCGGCACCAGAGCGACAAACTGCAAGCGCTGGCGGACGCCACCTGGGGACGGCCCGGGTGGGCTGCCAACAAGGATCTGCTCCAGGCGTTCCTGCGCGAGACCGCGCAATATCGCAAGGCACGCGAGTCGGGCCTGGCCGATGGACCCGCCCTCAAGAAGCTCATGGCCGACGCCGGTCTCACGAAGACGCTCTGGCAGGCGAAGACCCGGCTGCAATCGGGCTTCCTCGCCCTGAATCCGAACGACGGTCATGTGCTGGCCTGGGTCGGCAGCCGCGACTTCGACGAGGAGAAATTCGATCACGTCGCGCAGGCGCGCCGCCAGCCCGGATCGACCTTCAAGCCCTTCGTCTACGGCGCGGCGTTCGAGCAGGGGATCACGCCGGCGGAAATGTTCATCGACCAGCCGGTCGAGATCCGCGTCGATGCGCGCACGGTGTGGCGGCCCACCGACGTGGAGGCGCCCAGCGGGCGGCCGATGACCTTGCGCGAAGGGCTCGTGCATTCGAAGAACACGATCACCGCGCAACTGATGCAGCAGGTCGGGCCCGAGCGGGTCGCGCAGCTCGCGTACGCGATGGGCGTGCGCCAGAGCAAGCTCGACCCCGTGCCTTCGCTGGCACTGGGGACCAGCCCCGTCACGCTCAGGGAGATGGTGGCCGCCTTCGGTTCGATCGCGAACGGCGGCAACTACATCGAGCCCGTGCTGGTCGCGCGCATCGAGGACCGCCAGCACCACGTGTTGCAGGAATTCCAGTCGCATCCCGAGCCGGCCCTGTCCAATGCGGCCGCCCAGACGCTGCTCGACGTGATGCGCGGCGTGATCGACGAGGGCACGGGCATGGGCATCCGCCGGCGCTTTGGTATCCGCGCCGACGTGGCGGGCAAGACCGGCACGACCCAGGACAACACCGACGGCTGGTTCATCCTGATGCATCCGCAGCTGGTCGCGGGCGCATGGGTCGGGTTCGACGACAACCGCATCACCATGCGCGGCGATTGGGGGCAGGGCGCCCACAACGCGCTCAACATCGTCGGCGAATTCTTCCAGCAGTCGCTGAAGGCGAAGGCGATCGACGCCAGGTCGCGCTTTGCCGTGCCGCCGCAGCAGGACATGTTCGATCCGCTGTTCGGGCGGGTCAACGATTGGCTCGGCGGCATGTTCCAGAACGCGCCGGAAGAGTCGCCGCCCCGTATGCCGGAAGTCGTTGCCATCCCGGCCCCGGCAGCGCAGTCGCAATCGGTGTTCGAAGTGCCGCTCGTGGTCGAGCCGCAGCCCGTGCCCCCGCGCACTCCGATGCCTGACGTGACGGCTCGCCCGCCGCCGCCAGCTTCGCCCGAAGTGTCGCGCCCGCAAGCGCGCGCCCCCGTGCGCGTCGAGAGTTTGCCGCACATCGTCATCACGCCGGGCGGCGGCGCTCCCCACGTGCTCGAGTTGCCGCGACGCGATGCAGGAACGGCGGCGGTGCCGCCGCGTGACCCGGCAGCCGCGCCCGTGGCTGTGCCCGTGCCGATGGTGCCCGACGGCTGATTAGCAGTGCTTGTTGCCGACTGGCGGAATCGACAGCGCTACGGCGTTTTCACATCGCGGGCCTCGATCAAGGTCTTGTTGAGGCGGTCCAGAAGCGAGAACAGGGTTTCGATGCTGAACCCGGCAAGAAACGCGACGCCAAAGGGGATCGACGAAATAGGGGGCGCGGCCGCGCCGCTGGTGATGGAAGCAGGTACCGAAAACCAGCCGATGATGATCCCCGCGAGCCCCCCGAGTGCGATTCGCAATAGCAGCGATAAATTGTGTAAAACGGGGTTGGCGGGGTCGAGACGGTCATCGGGAGAGCGCAGCATGTCGCGCATGAGATATACGCACGCGCCCAGCAGCCCGTAGAGCCCCGGCAAGAGCCACGTCATCAGCATATTGACCTTTGATCTTGTCTCGTAGATTACCGGCCATGGCGAGTAGACCAACTGCTGCTGGTCCACTCCTAGCCGAATCAGGAAACAAGACCAGCTGCTCTCATAGGCGTCGATATCGGCTGCCGGCACAGTGGGCGGCTGCCGCGCCGCCTTCACGCTGGTGCTAGGTGGCGCAGTCGCCGCTTTGCAGTCCACTGGGGGCGCCTGTATTGTTCCGTTAGCGCCGGGTGTTTCTTCCAGTTTCCGCAATTCCCCCTGTTCCTTGGCTCTAGCCAGCGCATCTGGGTCGAGCGTGCCCATGTTGAGACGGTTGGTGATCCCTTTGAAGACCCCCCAGTTCGCCAGGACGGGCGGGACGTATAACAACCGGGACGCTTCCTGCAGCAACACCGCGATGGCGGCCCCCTTGTCTGCTTGTTGATGAGCGTCGTCGACGAGCTTTTGGTAGGCATCGAGCTGCGCGAGCGGCGGCTGCGTTACGTTGAGAACGCGCTCATACCGGTACATTTTGAAAGCCGCGTACAGTTTTTCCTTGGGCTGTTGTGCCACCCATTCGTCGTAGGCGCGAAGGGCCGTGTCGGCCTGATGTAACTGCGAACTCTGGAACGCGAGATAAAACGTCAACAAAAGCGTGACGGAGCCAAGCAAGAAGCGCGGAAGGCTCGCCCAAAAGCGCCGACCGTAGCGCGATGCAGATTGCCGCCAGCCCCATTGCCTGAGCTTCGCGGGGGGGATGGTTTTTGCAAGCCCATCCATTTCGGCGTAAAGCTGGGCCGTTAGTGCCGCTTCCTCTGCCGGCGCCGGCGTGGCCTCCAGGGCAGCGGTCAACTCGAATATTTTTCCAGCTGGGCGCATGTGGCCATTGCGCATGGCATAAGCCGCCAGGTCCCGCGCATGACGCAGCAGGATTCCAAGGCTGGCCTGATCCACGATACCGGCCTAGATCAGGACGCCTCGAACCCACCCGTCCCGCGTGCGGCAGGCACATGTTGTGCCCGGAGGTCCAACGTAAACGGCCCAACACCAAAACTGTGGAGTGGCGCAGACGGTCCCGGGCACGTGCTTTGGAGCATTGGCGGCCGCGGCTGCATGCGGCCACAATACCGCCGCAAGCAGAATTGCAGGGGCGACCCAACGACTAATGCGCACATTGGCCTCGAGACATCTATGCCATGTTCGCCAATTCTGGACTCGTGTAAATACTCCAGGCGGTGTAGGCCGCCGGTCCAACACGCTGAGCATTTGGTCGACAAGCCGCGGCGACAAAGTTGTTCCAGTTCTTCAACGGGATTTGCAGCGGGTGCTCTGCGTGCGGTGGCCTTGCAATTGCGCAAGTCGCGACCTAAGAATTAATCAGCAACGCATGTCGGTCGCCGGTGGGCGCCCGGCGAATGAGCGCAGCGGGCGGCCTGGGCGCGGACATGTGATCGTTTCGCTCGAAAGGAACACTCATGTCTCCCATGCTCAACAGATGTGCAGCCCTTTGCCTGTTTTCGATTCTTGCGGCTTGTGGCGGCGGCGGCGGCGGCGACGCTCCCGCGCCCGCTCCCTCGCTCTCGGTCCCGCTGGCCACGGCAGTCGCCAATTTCGTCAACCGGACCCAGTCCAGCCCCGTCACGGTGAATGGGTCGATCACCAGCGGCGGCCAGACTTTCACCCTCGGCGGCTCCGGCACGCTGTCCGAAAGTACGAGCTCCAGCACGTTCGAAGGGCAGGCGGCGCTGCGAAAGAATTCAACGATGACGGGAACGCTCACCGCGAACGGGCAGTCGGCGCCCATGAGCGATACCAGCCAGATGTATTTCGACACCAATTACCGGCCGCTCGGCGACACGAGCGACACGAGTTATTGCGTGGTGACTTCCGCCACGCCGATTCCGGTGACGGCGAAAGCCGGTGACAACGGTCCCTGGTACACGGAGACCTGCTACACCAACGGTTCGAAGTCTGTCAGCGCGGGCACAGGCTCGATCAGCTACGCCGTCGAACCCGACACCGCCAGCACGGTGATCCTGAAGATCATCGCGCAGACTTCGGTCGCAACCGGAGTCACGCTGCCGGTGACTTCCATCTTCCGCGTCGACACCTCCGGGCAGATCACCCGGTTGCAGGACCTGGCCTCCTTCGCTCTGGCCGGGGAAGCGTTCACGCTCACCGTGACTTACCGCTGACCGGGGCGCGGCACGGAAAATGCCCGCGGCACGGCACCGGGCGCGTCCCGCCTCGGCTATGCTGCCCGCACTGCCGGAGAAATGACATGCCCAACAGTCCCGAGCTTTGGCGCCTCGGCGCCGCGGAGGTCGCGCGGCTGGTTCGCGCGCGCGAGGTGTCCGCGGTCGAGGTGGCACAGGCTTCGCTCGCCCGGCTCGACGCCGTCAACCCCGCGCTCAACGCGGTGGTCGAGCATCGGCCCGCGGAAATCCTCGCCCAGGCGCGCAGCGTCGATGACGCGATCGCGCGGGGCCGGCCGGTGGGCGCGCTCGCCGGCGTCTGCGTGACGACCAAGGTCAACATCGACCAGGCCGGCTATGCCACCACCAACGGCCTGCGCATGCAGAAAGACCTGCTCGCGCGCAGCAGCAGCCCGGTGGCGGACAGCTTGTTGCAGGCGGGGGGCGTGCTGCTCGGACGCACCAACACGCCCGCTTTCAGCTACCGCTGGTTTACCGGGAACCAGCTTCATGGGATGACGCGCAATCCGCACGATCCGCGGCTCACGCCGGGCGGCTCATCGGGGGGCGCGGCCGCCGCCGTCGCTGCGGGGATCTGCCACCTCGCGCAGGGCACCGACATCGCGGGCTCGGTCCGCTATCCGGCCTACGCCTGCGGCGTGCATGGATTGCGCCCGTCGTTCGGGCGCGTCGCAGCGTACAACGCGAGCGCGGGCATCGACCGTCCGATCGGCGGCCAGCTCATGGCCGTGTCGGTCCAGATCGCCCGCATCATCGAGGACCTGAGACTGGGCCTGCTCGCGATGGAGCGGCCGGACGCTCGCGACCCGTGGTGGGTGCCCGCGCCGCTCGAAGGGCCCGAGCTGCCGCGGCGCGTGGCCCTGTGCCTGCGCCCGGACGGCCTGGACACGCAGCCCGAGGTGTGCGCGGCCCTGCTCGATGCGGCGGCGCGCTTGCGCGATGCCGGCTGGAGCGTGGAGGAGGTGGATGAACTGCCAGCGATGCGAGCGGCCCTCCCGATCCAGATCACGCTGTGGCTGGGTGACGGCTACCAGGCGCTGGTCGATGCGGCCGAGCGCGAGGGCGATCCCGGCGCGATCACGGCGCTCGCCGGCCAGGCCGCTTTCGCGCGCACGCTCGGCCCTCAGGATGTGCCGCGTGCCTTGCAGCACCGCCTGGGCATCGTGCGGGCGTGGCAATTGTTCCTTGAACGCTACCCGCTCGTGCTGCTGCCGGTCAGCGCGGAGTTGCCGTTCCCCAACGACCTGGACCTCCAGGGGCGCGAGTCGTACGAGCGCGTGTGGCGCGCGCAATTGACGATGATGGCGCTGGCGGTCACCGGGCTGCCGGCGCTCAGCGTCAACACCGGGTCGGTGGGGCGCACTCCCGTGGGCGTGCAGATCGTCGCCGGCCGCTTCCGCGAGGACCTGTGCCTTGCCGCCGGCGCCGACATCGAAGCGCGCGGCAAGCGGGTCACGCCGATCGATCCGGTGCCCGCCTGATCCACCCGCACCCCGCGTTGACTTCCGGTCCCGTCCCCTCCGATGGCTTGCCGGCGCCCGCGCGCTATCGCGCCATGGCGGTCATCATCCTGGGCATCGCCCTGTCGGTGCTCGACGCCAGCATCATGAACCTGGCGCTGCCCGGCATCGCGCGCGACCTGCACGCCAGCCCCGCGCAGTCGGTGTGGGTGGTCAATGCGTACCAGCTCGCGATCCTGGCGCTGCTGCTGCCCTGCGCCACGCTGGGCGACCTGATCGGGTACCGGCGCGTCTATCTCGCCGGCATCGCGGTCTTCACGCTCGCGTCGGCCGCCTGCCTGTTCGCGGTCTCGCTGCCGATGCTGGCGGCCGCGCGCGCGGTGCAGGGCCTCGGGGCTGCCGGCGTCATGGCCGTGAACGCCGCGCTGGTGCGCCTCACGTATCCCAGCCACCGGCTCGGCCGCGCGCTGGCGCTCAACTCGGTGGTGGTAGCCATTGCTTCGGTGGCCGGGCCGTCGCTCGCCGCCGCGATCCTGTCGATCGCCTCGTGGCCCTGGCTGTTCGCGATGAACCTGCCGATCGGGCTGGCGGTGTTCGCGCTGGGCTGGCGGGCGCTGCCGCACAATCCCGGCGCGGCGCCCGCCGGTGTCCGGCTGACCGCGATCGACGTGCTCCTCAACATATGCATGTTCGGCTTCCTCGTGCTCGGCGCGGATGCACTGGGGACGCGCGCCGGCGCGACACCCGTGCCCGGCGCGATGGCGTTCGGGGCGGCGCTGCTCGCGGCCGGAGTCGCGGTGGGTGCGCTCTACGTGCACCGCCAGCGGGCGCTGCCCATTCCGCTGCTGCCGATCGACCTGCTGCGCATCCCGGTGTTCGCCCTGTCGATGGGAACGTCGATCACGGCTTTCGCCGCGCAGACGCTGTCGAACGTCGCGCTGCCGTTCCTGCTGCTGGAGAGCTACGGTTTCTCGCCGCTGCGCGCCGGCTTCCTGCTGACAGCGTGGCCGCTCGCCATCGTGTTGATGGCGCCGGTCGCGGGGCGCCTGATCGGCCGCTACTCGGGCGGGCTGCTGGGAGGTGTGGGTCTGGCGCTGCTGGCCATCGGGCTGGCGCTGCTGGCCGCATTGCCCGCGCAACCGCAAGCCGCGGACATCGCGTGGCGGCTCGCGCTGTGCGGCGCCGGTTTTGGCCTGTTCCAGTCGCCCAACAACCACACGATCGTGACGAGCGCGCCGCTCAGCCGGTCCGGTGCGGCCGGCGGCATGCTGGGCGCCGCGCGCCTGACCGGCCAGACCACCGGTGCGGTGCTGCTGAGCATCATCTTCAGCGCGGCTGGCACCGGGGCTGGGCACGGCCCGACGATCGCCCTCGCGCTGGCCGCCGGCTTCGCGGCGGTGGCCAGCGGGGTCAGCTTCCTGCGGCTGCGCGTGTGAGGCCTGCGTCGCCTCATCGCGAGGCGTGCCGGCGCCCCTCTGCGTTCAACAGCGCCGTCAGGGCGTCGAGTTCCACGGGCTTGGTCAGGTGCGCGTCGAAGCCGGCCGCTTCGGTGCGGCGCCGGTCGTCGCCGCTGCCATAGCCCGTCACCGCCACCGCGAACACGTGCTCGTTGCCCGGCTGCTCGCGCAGCAGGCGCAGCGTCTCGAAGCCGTTCATCCCCGGCATCGCCAGGTCCATCAACACGACGCCCGGCAGGAAACGCCGTGCGAGTTCCACCGCGCCCTGGCCGGTGTATGCGCATTCGGCCTGGTGACCGAGCAGGCGCAGGATCGCCGTCGCGCTGTCCGCGGCGTCGCGGTTGTCGTCCACCACCATCACGCGCTGCTCCCCGGGCCGGCTGCCCGGCGTTGCGGACTGCTCGCTCGCGCCGGGCGCTTGCGCGGCGGGCAGGCGCAGGCTGAAGGTGCTGCCTTGTCCCGGGCCCGGGCTGCTCGCATCGAGCGAGCCGCCGTGCAGTTCCGTCAGGGAGCGCGCCACCGTCAGGCCGATGCCCAGGCCGCTTTCGTCCGGCCTGCCGTTCTCGCCCTGCACGAACAGGTTGAAGATGTCCTCGAGGCTGGCGTGCGCGATGCCGCGCCCGTTGTCGGCGACCGAGATGGTCGCGAAGCCGTCGCTCGCCTGCACCTTCACCTCGATGCGGCCGCCGTCCGGCGTGTACTTCGCGGCGTTCAGCAGCAGGTTCTGCAGGATCTGCGACAGGCGCGTCGAGTCGGCGTTGACGTGCACCGGCTCGCCGGGCAGCTCGATGGAAAGCGAGTGGCGCCGCGCCTCGATCAGCGGCCGGGCCGTCTCCACGCTGTGCGACACGACCTCCCCAACTCGCAACAGTTCCTTGCGCAATTTGATCTTGCCGGTGGTGAGGCGCCCCACGTCGAGCAGGTCGTCCACCAGCCGCGTCATGTGCTTGAGCTGCCGGTCGATCACGTCACGGCAGTCGCGCAGCGCGGGCGTCGGCAGCGTCTCGAGCTGCATCACCGTCACGGCGTTGCGGATCGGGGCCAGCGGATTGCGCAGCTCGTGCGCGAGCATGGCGAGGAATTCGCTCATGCGGCGGCTCGAGCGCTCCAGCTTTTCGAGGCGGCGGCGTTCCGTCATGTCCCGCGTGACCTTGGCGAAGCCGATCAGGGCGCCGCTGCGCCCGTAGACCGGGGTCATGACGACATTGGCCCAGAACAGCGTGCCGTCCCTGCGCACGCGCCATCCTTCGTCTTCCAGCCGGCCGTTGGCCCTGGCGGCCCTCAACTCGGCGGCGGGCTTGCCCTGCACCTGGTCCTCGGGCGTGTAGAAACTGCTGAAATTGCGGCCGATGATCTCGCCGGCGCTGTAGCCCTTGAGCGCCTGGGCGCCCGCATTCCAGCTGCGCACGGTGCCGTCCACGTCGAGCATGAACACGGCGTAGTCGCGCACGCTTTCCACCAGCAGGCGGAAGCGCTCCTCGCTGGCGCGCAATTCTTCCTCGTGCGCCCGGCGCTCGGTCAGGTCGCGCGTGACCTTGGCGAAACCGGCCAGGGCGCCCGACGCGTCGTAGACG
>JAGRPN010000412.1 GCA_019449555.1 Ramlibacter sp. | reverse complement strand
CGTGAACACGACCGCGACGCGCCGCAGTGCCTCGCGATGCGCCGCGACGAAGCTGCGCATCGGCCCGGCCAGACGGTACATCCAGACCGGCGAGACGAGCACGATCGTATGGAAGTCCTGCGGGTCGGGTCCTTCGTAGCGCACCGCGGGATGCCGCCGCAGCAGCGAATCGAGCACGCAACGCAGCGTGCCGGCGGCGCCGGCCCTCGGTTGCTCCTCGATCACTTCACCGAGCGGCCAACCGTGGTGCGAGCACAGCAGTTGAGCCAGCCTGCGCGCCGTCCCCGTGTACGAGTAGCAGACTACCAGGATGGTGTCCATGGCCGCTTCTCATTGGGAGGCGAGAGTGCCGAAGGCCGGGTACATGATGCGGGTCCGCGCCGGCACGGACACCACCGAGCGTTCGCTCTTTTCGCGGCTGATGCCCTTGCGCAAGGCACGCGCCAGGCTTTCGAATTCCTCCGAGAGCGCTTCGAGCAGGTCATCGGCGGAAACCAGGCCGACCACCCCGCCGTCGTCGTCCACCACGAGCAGGCGTCGAACACCGCCCTCCTCCATCGACATGATGGCCTCGCGCAGGGTCGCATCGGCGCGCACGGCCATCGGCGGCGTCTTCGCCAGGTGCCCGATGCGCACGTCCGCGCGCGTTTCACCGCGCCCCAGTGCCTCGAGCGCCAGGTCGCGGTCGGTCACCACTCCCACCACTTGGGACGGGTCGTCCCCCGTTACGACCACCAGGGCGCCGACATGCTCGTCGCACATCAGCGCGGCGGCGTCGCGCAAGGAAGATTGGGCGTCGATGCCGACGACCTCGCGAGTGCAGAGCTTGGTCAGGTCCATGGCTTTCTCCTTGAAGATGGTGGTGAAAGAGCCGACGACACACACGCAAACTCTAGGCGCGGCCCCACTGTTGAAAATGATCCGCGTCAAGGTTGCCGGTCGCGCACGCAAAACGCGGATCCGGCCCATTTATTGACATGGGTCATGGCGGCGGGCGCGACGTCATCGATATTTGAAATGCGGTCGGTAGAAATGCCGCCACCATACGGCCGGAGTCCGCTTCGGCTGTGTGATCCTGGTGTCCTGGAACACCGGGATGGAAGGGGACGCTTTCAGACCGGAGCGGATTCGTTCCACCGGGGTCCCCCTCGGGCCCGCCGCCTGTGAAAACAGCCGGCGGGCTTTTAATTTCGCGGGTGGAAACTCGCCGCCCGCGGGAGGTGACGCGCGATGGTCGACGTCGTGGTGGATCCGCAGCGCTGGGAATGCGTCGAGGCGGGGGACACCGGGCTCATCGATGAGTGGCTGGTGAGCGAAGGCGACCATGTCACGACCGGCCAGCTGCTGGGGCGTGCGCTGCTGGCATTCGAGCGTGTGGACATCATGGCGCCCCACGCGGGCTGCATAGAAGAAATCCTCGTGCCTGCCGGTGAACGGTTCAGTGCCGGCCATTCCCTGGCACGGCTGGTGGCATTTTGAGGCTAGGCCGGCGGCGCGCTTCCGCACCCCGCGAGGCGCACTTACGGCTCATGGCCGGGCAGGTAGATCGCCGTTGGCATTTCGAACCCCGGCGCATCCGGCATGGTGCGCACGCTCTCGCGGGAAATTCCGCCGCGCAACGCAGCGACCAGCGCCTCGAATTCGCCGGAAATGGCTTCGAACAGGTCGTCCGCCGACACCAGCCCGACCAGCGAGCCCCCGCGGTTCACCACGAGCAGGCGGCGCACGCCGGCGCGTCTCATCGCCTCCACGGCCTCGTGGATCGTCGCGGTGGCGGGTATGCCGACGAGATCCGCGCTGCATACCGTCCCGATGTCCCGCCCCTCGACCGGCAGTCCGGTCGCGAGCAGGTCGACCACGAGATTGCGGTCCGTCACGAAACCGATCGCGCGGCCGGGCTCTTCGGGGTCGGTCACGACCAGCGAGCCCACATGATTTTGCCGCATCACCTCGGCCGCCTCGCGGACCGACGCGTTCGCACGGATGGAAACGATTTCGCGCTGGCAAAGGCTGGAGATGTCCATGGGGTCGCTCCGAAAATGTGCATGCACCCCGGCACGGCGGGGACTGGTTTTTCCACTCTAGGACGCGAGGTACAGCGCACCATGATCCACGTCAAAGGCCGCATGCAGGCATGCGCTCGGTGTGTTCGATGCTTCATGCTCTTGCTGGCTTTGACCGCCGGGGCGGCGTGGGGAGCCGATGCGCTGCTGTGGTTCGACGCGGCGGGCCCGACGAGCGAAGCAAGGCAAGCCGTCGATATCCTGATGGCCGCCGCCGACCACGGCCTGGACCCGCGAGACTACGGCGCGAACGAGCTCGACCGTCGGCTACGGCAAGCTCTGCAGGGGCCGGCACTCGGCGCAGCCGAACAGGCGCAACTGGATTCGCAGCTCACTGCGGCCATGACGCTGTATCTGGCGGACCTGCAAGACGGGCGTGTTGACCCGCGCCAGATCCACGCCGACTTCGACGTCCCGCGCCATGCACCCTTCGACACGCTCGCGTTCATTCGGGAAGCCGCGACCGCGCATCGGGTGATCGAGGCCTTTCAGGCGGCGCAACCGCATCTGCCGATGTACGCCAGCCTGCGCGAGTCGCTCGCCCGTTACCGTGCGCTGGCAGACCACCCGGCCTGGCAAGCCGCGTTGCCACCATTGCCGGGCAAGAAGCTCGCGCCGGGCCAGGCCTACGCCGGGCTGCCGCTGCTGGCGCGGCGCCTGGAAGCATTGGGCGATCTGCCCGCCGGGACAGCCCTGCCCGAGCGTTTCCAGGGCGTGCTGGTTACGGCGCTGCGGGAGTTCCAGGAGCGCCATGGCCTGAAACCCGACGGCGTGCTCGGCCAGGCCACGCTGCAACAGCTGAACGTCCCGCCCGCGGCACGGGTGCGGCAGATCGAACTCGCGCTGGAGCGGCTGCGCTGGACGCCGTTCCTGCGGGCGCCGCGCATGATCGCGGTCAATGTGCCGGAGTTCGTGCTGCGCGCCTACGAGGTGCGAGACGGCCAGGTCCACGTCAACCTGAGCATGAAGGTGATCGTCGGCAAGGCGCTGGACACGCGCACACCGCTCATCGACGAGGACATGCGTTTCATCGAGTTCAGCCCGTACTGGAACGTGCCGCCGTCCATCGCACGCAAGGAAGTCGTGCCCCGGCTGAGGCGCGATCCGGCGTACTTCCAGCGGGAGGGTTTCGAGTTCGTCACCGCGGGCGGGCGGGTGGTGACGGAGCTGACCACCGCGAACCTGGAAGCGGTGCTTCACGCAGGCTGGCGCATCCGCCAGCGGCCGGGCCCGCGAAACGCGCTCGGCGACATCAAGTTCGTCTTTCCGAACCAGGAGAACATCTACCTGCACCACACGCCCGCACCGCAGTTGTTCGAACGGGAGCGGCGCGATTTCAGCCACGGCTGCATCCGCGTGCAGGACCCCGTGGCGCTGGCGAAGTTCGTGCTGCAGGACGACCCAGCATGGACCGAGGGGCGCATTCGCGAAGCGATGGGCAAGGGCGAGTCGAACACGATCCGGCTGGACCAGCCGGTGCCGGTCCTGATCGCCTACAACACGGTGGTCGCGAAAGGCGGCCGGGTCTTCTTCTACCCGGACCTGTATGGGCACGACCGCCTCCTGGACACGGCGCTGCGCGAGCGTTCTGCCGTATTAACCCTGTTGCGGCGGCCCTCCGCCGATGCAAAATAGAATGGCCTTTTCCAACGTTGCCTCGATGTCCCTGCCCCCGCTCCTTCCCGGCCGCCGCCTGTTCCTGCGCAAGTCCGCCCAACTCGTTGTTGCCGGCGCCGGCGGCATGTCCGCACGCGCGATGGCATCCTCGCCCGAGACGCGCACCCTGGCGCTGGACCACACCCACACCGGCGAAAGACTGAGCCTGGTGTACGCGGTGGGCGAGCGCTACCTGGCGGACGCTCTGAACACGCTCAACCATTTCCTGCGCGACCACTACTCCGGCGCGGTCGGCGTGATCGATCCGCAGCTGTTCGACTTGCTGCATCGCCTGACGGCCGAGCTGGGCGCGCGGCAATCGTTCCAGGTCATCTCCGGCTATCGCTCGCCGGCGACGAACGAGACGCTGCGCACCACGCGTGGCGGCGGTGTGGCGTCGCACAGCCTGCATATGGACGGCAAGGCGATCGACATCCGCCTGCCGGGCGTGCCGCTCGCGCAATTGCGCGATGCCGCCCTGTCGCTGCGCGCCGGCGGCGTCGGTTACTACCCGCAAGAGCAGTTCGTTCACGTCGACATCGGCCGCGTTCGGCACTGGTAAGCCGATCCCTTCCTTGACGCGTGTCAAGGCAGGGTGGATTCCGCGGCACAGACTTGAACCGAGCACGCGCCGCGTTCTTGCGTGCGCCCAACCCATGAAACATTGCGAACTGTCACTTTTTGCGCTGGACGCCACGCGCGATTTCGGAGAGAAGGTGGCGCGTCGTCTCGGCATTGCCCTGAGCCCGCATGAAGAGCGCGGCTTCGAGGACGGCGAACACAAGGCCCGGCCACTGGCCAATGTGCGCGGCCGCGATGTCTTCGTCGTGCAGTCACTCTATGGCGACGGAGCGCAAAGTGTGAACGACAAGCTGTGCCGGCTGCTGTTCTTCATCGGGGCGCTCAAGGACGCGTCGGCCGCGTGCGTCACGGCGGTCGTCCCTTACCTGGGCTATGCCCGCAAGGACCAGAAGTCCAAGGACCGCGATCCGGTGACCACCCGCTACGTTGCCGGCATGTTCGAGTCCGTCGGCACGGATCGCGTGGTCACGATGGACGTGCACAACCTGGCCGCGTACCAGAACGCCTTCCGCTGCCGCACCGACCATCTCCAGGCGAGCGGACTGTTTGTGCGGCATTTCCTTCCCTTGTTGCAGGAACGTGAAGTGGCGGTCGTCTCGCCGGATGCCGGCGGCATCAAGCGCGCCGAGCGGTTCCGCCAGCGGCTGGCACACGCGCTGGGCCGGCCCGTCGCGGCCGCCTTCGCCGAGAAGCACCGCAGCGAGGGTGTGGTGAGCGGCGAGCTGATCGTCGGCGACGTGAAGGACCGGTGCGCCATCATCGTGGACGACCTTATCGGCAGCGGAACGACCATCGCCCGTGCGGTGAGGGCCTGCCGCTCGCTGGGCGCAACGGACATCTACGCCGCGGCAACGCACGGCCTGTTCGTCGGGGACGCAGCCCAGGTGCTGGCCGACGACGCGCTGGCCGGGATCGTCGTCACGGATTCGGTGCCACCTTTCCGGCTGGGAGATACTGCGGCCCGGGCCAAGCTCGCGGTCCTGCCAAGCGCCGGGCTGTTCGGCGACGCCATCCTGCGCATCCACAACGGCGGTTCCCTCACGCAGCTGCTGGAAGCGTAGGTTCGTCCATGGGGCCTTGCGGTTTGCGCAGCAGCGCCGATTCGCAGCTTTGCATGTGTCGCGCGGCCAGTCCGAGGTACTGTCGCGCGCGCGCCGGCCATTTGGCCGAGTCGTGGTAGCGGGCTTCCCTCAGGTGCCAGATGGTGATCTTGGCGCGGGTGCAGGCGCGCAGGCATTGATAGAAGTGGATGAGGGGCTCGCCCGCCGTGTCGCCGGTCAATTGCCGATAGGTCTCGAGCAGCAGGCGGCCCAGTTCCGGCGAACCCAGGCGCTCGCATTCCAGCGCGAGGAAACCCAGCTCATCCACGACATCGAGGATGCGCAGATCGGCGGAGAATTCCAGGCGGTCGATGATGGCGGGCGGTGTTCCCAGGTAGATGTGCTCCGGACGCAAATCGCCGTGACCTTCGATGACCTTGCCGGCCGCGACCCGCGCCGCGAACAGATCGCCGCGCTGTTTGAGCAAGGACCTGAGGCGATCGCACAGGCTGTGGACAGGATCCGCTTCGAGGTCGAATGCGGGATCGCAGAGCTCGCGCTCGCACTCGTCGATCTCGCCCGCAAGCCGGTTCAGGTACTGCCAGCGGTCGATCGGCACCGGCGGGAGGCTGCGGTAGAAGGCGACCAGCCTGGTCGCCAGGGCCCGCACGTCGCCGGCCGAAACCCGCAGCTCCTCCAGCATCCGGTCCAGCATGAACTCGGGGGCAAGCCGGCGCATCATGACGAGCCAGTCCACGACCGTGCCGGCTGCGTCGATGCGCAATGCGCCGCCGGCATCGAGCCTGAGCGGGATCACATCGAGGTAGACCGATTCCGCCAGCTGCCGGTTCAGGCGCAGCTCTTCCATGCAAAAAAACCGTCTGGCCTCCAGCGTGCGAAAGTCCAGGCGGCCATAGCGCACCGGCTTCTTCAGTTTGTAGGCCATGGGCCCGGCGAGGAAAACCCAGGACATGTGGGTCTCGATCACCTCCACGGGCCCGGGCTGGCCGGCATAGGCGGCAGGCTGGCGTAGCGCGGCCACTTTCGATTCGATGGCAACCGGCTCTTCATGCATGGCCTGGATCCAGGGCACCGTTCATCTTCCAACTCTAGGAAGCGCTGGGGTACGCACGTTGACCAGCGTCAACTTTGGCTCCGCGCGCGGCGGCAGGATGTCCCTGCTCTTGCTTACCAGTGCAGCTCGAGCGTTCCGTCCCCGGCTGCCGTCACGCGCGTGCCCAGCGCCCTGCCTTCCCGGTCCAGCGTTTCGCGCAGCCACGCCACGCCGTCGGCCGGCGCGCGTTCGAGGCGAAACCGGCGGATACGCATCGGCATCGCGTGCATGCGCCGCAAGCTGCCGGTGGCCGCATCGAGCTCGGGAAAGTACATCAGGGACAGTTCCGACCGGAAATTGCCGTACCCTCTGATGCCTTCGTAGTCGTTCAGGAAATCGCCGCAGCCGTAGAGGATGAGCTTGCCGCGACGGACCTCGATGCCCTTGACATGGTGTGACGAGTGGCCGTGCAGGACGTCCGCACCGCCTTCGTCGATGAGCCGGTGGGCGAATGCCCGCTCCTCGCCGCCGATCCCGAAGCCCCAGTTCCCGCCCCAATGGACCGACACCACCACGATGTCGCCCGGCCGCCTGTGTCTTGCCGTCAGCACGGCAATGTCCCGGGCGCTGTCCGCTGAAATCTCGTCCAGGAAATTCACGCCGCCGCGCGCACGGGTCGCCGCCCAATCGCGCGGCACACCGCTGGTCGGGGCCCCGAACGCGAACACCAACACCCTGCCGCCCGGGGCCAGCTCGATCACGGCAGGCGCCGACGCCTCCTGCGCATTGGCTCCGGCGCCGGCCACGCGCACGCCCGCCCCATGCAGGCACGCCAGCGTTTGCGCGAGCCCGGCGTGGCCCCAGTCGAGGACGTGATTGTTCGCAAGAACGCAGCAATCGATGCCTGCGCGCGTGAGGCAAGGCAGGTTGTCCGGGTTCATGCGGTAGTGGATGCCCTTGCCCGGCTGAGCGTCCTCGCTCGTCGTCACGGCCGTTTCCAGGTTCACGATGCGCGCGTGCGGACGGCGCTGCTCGAGCACGGCAAGCGCCTCGCCCCACGGGTACGCGAACTCCAGCCCCCGCCCGATCGAACCGGAGGCGCGTTCGGCCAGCGCGACATAGTCGAGCGCCGAGCGCGCCCACGACTCGAACAGGTGCGGCGCCACCGGGTACGGCAGCACCTGGTCGATTCCGCGGCCGGTCATCACGTCGCCGCACAGGAACAGCCGGATGGCGCCTGGCTCCCGCGTGCCGCCTTCACTGGCAGCCGGCTGCGGGGAATCGCTCATGGCCGCGGCTTTGGCGTCGCCTGCGCATCGCGCAGCAGCCGGATCGCTTCCTCGTCGTCGACCTGCCCGAACGACCGGTAGAACTGCCCGACGGCATAGAAATCTTCCGGCGCTTCGAGGCAGACGACTTCGTCCGCGTAGGGACGCACCAGTTCGAGGCTGTCGGTCGATGCCACCGGCACCGCGCAAACGAGCAGCTCCGGCCTGCGCGCGCGCACCGCGTGCAAGGCAGCCACCATGGTGGCGCCGGTCGCGAGGCCATCGTCCACCACGATGGTGACGCGGCCAGCCGCATCCACCGGCGCGCGTCCGGGCGTATAGCGCTCACGCCGCTGCCTGATCACGGCGAGTTGCTCGCGCTTCTCGTCCTCGATGTAGCGGTCCGTCGCTCCGGTCGCGCGGGCGTGCGCAGCGAGATAGACCCAGCCGTTCTCGTCGATGGAGCCGATCGCGTACTCGGGCGAGCCCGGCGCCCGCAGTTTCCTGACGAGCACCACGTCGAGCTCGCCGTCGAGCCGCTGGGCCAACAGCTGTCCCATCGGCAGGGCGCCGCGCGGGATGGCAAGGATCAGGGGATTCCGGCCGCGATAGGCCTGGAGGGCTTTGGCAAGACGCTCGGCCGCGTCGCGGCGATCTGCAAACAGCATGGCAATACCTCCCACCGACGGCGGCCCGGCATGAGCCGCTGGATGCGGCCGATCCATTGTTTGCCGGACAAGGCTGGGAAGTTTGCGTTGCCTCAACGGACGCGAAGATTGCCAGGCGACGAGCAGGAGCTCAAACGGCGCCGCTGGGAACTGCGCGCCGATTTCGGCGCCCGAGCTTGCCCGACCCGATGCGGCGAGCCGGCGGTGAACGTTTGAGGTATCTCAACACGCCAGCCGCCCGCATGTGCCATGGTTGATTCATCGCAGCCCTCGCGGGATGCGCGATGCGGGAGCTCCCCATGAAAGATCCCCTCACCGCGGGCGACATCTGCACCCGCATCGTCACCATCGTCTACCCGAGCATGGCCGTCGGCGAGGCCGCCCGGCTGCTGCGCGAGCACCATGTCGGCAGCCTCGTCGTGGTGGAAGAAGCGTCGCCCGACCAGCGCGTGGTCGTCGGGATGCTGACCGACCGCGACATCGCCCTCGGGGTGGTCGCTGCCGACCGCGATCCGCACGGAATGCGCGTGGGCGACATCATGAGCCGCGACGTGCTCACCGCGCGCGAGCAGGACTCGGTGCTGGACCTGCTGGCCTCGATGCGCCGCAAGGGCGTGCGCCGGATCCCGGTGACGGACGCGCGCGGGACGCTGATCGGCATCGTGGCGCTGGACGACGTGCTGGAAATCGTGGCGCAGGAAATGCAGGCGGTGGCCAGCGCCGTCGGGGCTTCGCAGAAGCACGAGCAGGCTGCCTTGCCGTGAAGCGCGACCCTGTCCCGGCGCCGCCGGTCCCACGCCAGCCGCCAGGCGCGGCCTCGCTGGCCCCGGAACTCCTGTACACGCGATGCGACCCGGCCGGCTTCGATTTCGAGACGACGCAGGCGCTTGCCGAACCCGACCAGCCGTTCGGGCAGGCCCGCGCCGTGGACGCCGTCAACCTCGGCCTGGACCTTGGCGGGCGCGGCTACAACCTGTTCGTCCTCGGCCGGCCCGGCAGCGGGCGCCACCAGGTCGTTCGAGGCTTGCTGGAAGCCCATGCCGGCGGCCGGGCGGCATGCTCCGACTGGTGCTATGTCCACAACTTCGCGGATCCGACCAAACCGCGCGCGCTGAGCCTTCCCCCCGGCGAGGGTTCGCGCCTGCGCAAGGAGATGCAGGAGTTCGTGGGCGAACTGGGCAAGGCCATCGAAGTCGCGTTCGACGGCGACGAATACCGCTCGCGGATCGATGCCATCGCCAAGGAATACAAGCAGCGCGAGGAAACCGCGCTCCAGGCGCTCGCGGCCAACGCTGCGGAACAAGGTGTCGTCATGCTCGGCACCCCCCAGGGCTTCGCGTTCGCGCCGATGAAGGACGGCGAGCCGATGACACAGGAGCAGGTCGAGGCGTTGTCCGAGGAAGAGCGCGAGCGCATCGCCGGCGTGATCAAGTCGATGCGCGAACCGCTGTTGCAGCTGATGCACGAATTGCCCCGGCTGCGGCGGGAGATGCAGAAACGCATGCGGGATGCCAGCCGGGACACCATGAGCTTCGCGGCCGGACACCTCATCGACGAGCTCAAGGAGCGGTTTGCCGCGCATCCCACCGTGCTGGACTTCCTCGGCGAAGTCCTCAAGGACGTCATCGAAGCCGGCGAGCAATTGCGCGAACAGCCGCGCGGCGAGGATGAAGAGCCGACCGGATTCACCGGCAGCCTGTCCCTGATCCGCTACCAGGTCAACCTGCTGGTAGGTCACGAGCCGGCCAGCCATGCGCCGGTGTTCGAGTGCGGCAACCCGACTTATGCCAACCTGGTCGGCCGCATCGACCATGTGCCGCACATGGGCACGCTGCTGACGAACTTCACCCTCATCAAGCCCGGCGCGCTGCAGCGGGCCAATGGCGGCTACCTGATGCTCGACACCATCCAGGTGCTGAGCCAACCCTACGCGTGGGACGGTCTCAAGCGCGCGCTGAAAACCGGCAGCGTCGCCATCGAGTCGCTGCCGCAGATGCTGGGCCTGGGCAACACATTGGCGCTGGAGCCCGAGCCGATCCCGCTGTCGCTGAAGATCGTGCTGTTCGGCGAACGCGCGCACTACTACCTGCTGCAGGAGCTCGACCCGGAGTTCGACGAGCTGTTCAAGGTAGCCGCCGATTTCGAGGACGAGGTGCCGCGCGATCCGGGCAATACCGCGCGGTTCGCGCAGCTGGTGGGCTCGCTGGCGCGCGGAGCCGGCTTGCGTGCGGTCGATCGCACCGGCGTCGCCCGGCTGCTGGAACATGCGGCGCGGATGGCGGGGGATGCGCTCAAGCTCTCGACCGACACGCGCGTTGCGCACGAGCTCCTGCACGAGGCGAACCTGCTCGCCGACCGAGCCGGGCGCGGCTCGATCACGGCCGACGAAATCGCCGGCGCCATCGCCGCGCGGATCCATCGGGCCGATCGCCTGCGCCAGACGGTGCACCAGGCGGTGCTGGAGGAAACGCTGCGCATTTCGACGGCGGGCGATCAGGTGGGACAGGTCAATGGCCTGGCGGTACTGGCGCTGGGTGAGTTCGCGTTCGGCCATCCGGTACGCATCACGGCGACCGCCCGGGTCGGCGAAGGCGACCTCGTCGACATCGAACGCGAATCGACGCTCGGCCGCCCGATCCACTCGAAAGGCGTGCTGATCCTCGCGTCGTTCCTGCGCTCGCGTTATGCGCTGGGGATGCCCTTCTCGCTTTCGGCCAGCCTGGTATTCGAGCAGTCGTACGGCCCGGTGGAAGGCGACAGCGCCTCGCTGGCCGAACTGTGCGCGCTGCTTTCCGCGTTGACGGGGCTGCCGCTGCGGCAGTCGCTCGCGGTGACCGGCTCGATCGACCAGGCGGGGGCCGTGCAGGCCATCGGCGGCGTGAACGAAAAGATCGAGGGATTCTTCGATCTCTGCAGCGCCCGCGGGCTGACCGGCCAGGAAGGCGTGGTGATCCCCAGGGCGAACGTGCGGCACCTGATGCTGCGCGCCGACGTGGTCGAAGCGGCCCGCGCGGGGCTGTTCCATGTGTATGCCGTCGCCGACGCCGACGAGGCGATCAGCCTGCTCACAGGCGTGCCCGCGGGGAAACGCGACAGCCGCGGCGCACTGCCCGAAGGCAGCGTCAACCGGTTGGTGGCGGCGAGGCTGGCGCAGATGTCGCTGGATCGGCAGGCCTGGGGAACGGGCCAGCCGCAGCGCGGCACCAAGCGCTGGCGCAAGCCGGCGCGCGAGCCGCGCGGCGAGCGGCGCTAGCCCTTGATGCAGATGAGCGGACGCAGCCGCGCCACTTTGCGCGCGAGCCCGGCCTCGTGGGCGGCGTCCACCACCGCCGCCACATCCTTGTATGCGCCCGGCGCTTCCTCGGCGATCCCACGCGACGAACGGCTTTGCACGATGATGCCTTCAGCGGCCAGGTCGTCCACCACCTTGCGCCCTTTCCACCGTTTGAGGGCCTGGTGGCGGCTGACCGCGCGTCCGGCGCCATGGCATGCGGAAGAAAAGGCGAGCGACTCGGACTCCTTGGTGCCGGCCAGCACGTAGGACGCGGTGCCCATCGAGCCGCCGATCAGCACCGGCTGCCCCGCGGCGCGAATCGGCGCCGGCAGGTCGGGGTGCCCCGGCCCGAAAGCCCGCGTAGCGCCCTTGCGATGCACGAACAGCTCGCGCTGCTGGCCGTCCACCAGGTGCCGTTCCAGCTTGCACGTGTTGTGCGACACGTCATAGAGCAAGTCCAGCTGCGCCTTCGGGCAGATTTCGGAAAATATGAGCCGCACCAGATGCGTGAGGATCTGCCGGTTGGCCAGTGCGCAGTTGACGGCCGCGCGCATCGCTCCGAGATATCGCCGGCCGACTTCGGAATCCAGCGGCGCGCAGGCTAACTCGCGGTCGGGCAGCTCGATGCCGTACGACTCCGCTGATTCGGCCATCAGCCGCAGGTAGTCGGTGCCGATCTGATGGCCCAGGCCGCGCGAACCGCAATGGATCATCACCACGACCGCGCCCGCCTTCAGCCCGAAGGCGGCGGCGATCGAAGCGTCGAAGATCTCCGACACTTCCTGCACCTCCAGGTAATGGTTGCCGCTGCCCAGCGTTCCCATCTCCTCGCGTTGCCGCCGCTTGGCCAGGTCTGACACTTGCGACGGCTCCGCTCCGGCCATGCGGCCGCGCTCTTCGGTGCGTTCCAGGTCGGCGCTCACGCCCCAGTCATGCTCGACCGCCCACTGCGCGCCGCCGGCCAGCATGTCTTGCATCTGCGCGTCGGTCAAGCTGATGGCGCCGCGGCTGCCCACGCCCGCCGGGACGCCGCTGAACAGCGCTTCGGCCAGGCGCCGCCGCACCGGCATGACGTCGCCCAGCTGCAGCCCGGTGTGCAGGCAGCGCACGCCGCAGGAAACGTCGAAGCCCACGCCGCCCGCCGAAATCACGCCGCCACGCCGGGGATCGAATGCCGCGACGCCGCCGATGGGAAATCCATAGCCCCAGTGCGCATCGGGCATCGCATACGAAGCCTTCACGATGCCCGGCAGGCTGGCCACATTGACGGCCTGCTCGCGCACTTTCTCGTCCATGTCGCGCACCAGCGCTTCGGTGGCGTAGATGATCACCGGCACCCGCATCTTGCCGGCAACCGGGACCTCCCACGCGTAAGCCTCGCGTCGGATGAGGGATGCGATGTCCATGTCAAACGTCCACGACCGTCTGGGCCAACCAGCCGCCCGCGGCGGTTCGCGCGACCCGCGCCGAGGTATAGGTTGCCCCCTTCACCTCCACGGCCGGGCGGTGGCGCTCGGGCGCGATCCGCTCGCCGATGGCCAGGCCGGTCAGCCGCCTTCCATCGAGCTCGACCTGGAAACGCCTGAACAGCATGCGCCTGACGGCCATCTGCGAGACCACCGCATTCAACCACGCCACCAGCAGCAGTACGTCGTCGCCCGCTTCGCAGGAGATGGACACGGCATCGCGTTCCTGGATGACATCGGGCTGCGCGATCACTGCCGTCAACGCAAGCGCAGCCTGTTCGAATGCGGCTTCCTTGGTCGGGCCGAAGCCGCGCACGCCGATGTCCGCGCCGTGGTCGAAATGTTCCCACCGTGCAGGCAGTCCCGGGCGCGCGGGCATCGGGGACCTGTACGGCTCGAGCCGAACCGCCATGACCGGTCGCGGCGGTGTCAATGCACGCCGGGTCCGTCCGGCGGGAAGAGCACGGGCCGCAGCTCGGGCCCGATGGCGGCGCGCTCGGCCCGTTCGCGCGCCATGCCGCTCCTGAGCGCAGCGGCCAGGCCGCTCATCTGGGCGGCGATTGCTTCCACCAGGTCGTCCGCCGATACGAATCCCATCACGCCATTGCCGTCGTCCGTGACGAGCAGGCGCCGCACGCCGTGCCGCTCCATGGCGTCCACTGCTTCCTGCACGGTCGAAGAGCCGGCGACCGAGACGAGCGAGCCGCTCGCGATGTCCCCTATGCACACGGCGGAGCCATCCGGGCCGCGCGCGAGGACCTCGATCGCCAGGTCACGGTCGGTGACGACTCCCACGACGCGGGGTGTGTCGGCCGCATCGGTCACGACCAGCGCGCCGACATGATGCTCGCGCATCAAGCCGGCGGCCTTGCGCAAGGAGGCGTCCGCTTCGATGGTGACGACCCGGCGCTGGCAAAGGCTTGCGATATCCATGGAGAACTCCCATCGTGGCGGTGAAGAAAAGAGGTGCCACCGCACCTCGGGCTCGGCCTGAGCCTCTGGGCCGCCTGCTTGGCGGGCGACGCCCGCGGCGCCCATGCCGCGGTACGCGGGCCGCGGAGGGCACGGCCCAATCTCGTCGCCCTAACCGCAGCGGCGGCAGGCCTTCGATGCGATGGCGAAATTAACTCTAGGCACGCGGCCCCCGCCGGCCATGATCCAGATCAAGCTTGCGCGGCATCAAGGCAAACGCCGCACGCCCGCCTAGATTGAATGACGACCCCGAGCATTCGTCATTCATCAGGAAAGGAGCGCGCTCCATGAAAACCGATCTGCAGATCAAGTCCGACGTCACGGCCGAGCTGGCCTGGGACCCGGCCATCAACGAAACCGGCATAGGCGTTTCCGTCAAGGACGGCGTCGTCACACTCAGCGGCCGCCTGGACACGTTCGCCGAAAAGCATGCCGTCGAAAAGGCGGTGCGCCGCGTAGCCGGCGTGCGCGGCATTGCCGTCGAGCTGGAAGTCAACTTGCCGGCGGGCCATGTGCGCACCGACCCGGAAATCGCGAAAGCGGCGGTCGACGCGTTGCGTTGGCACACCTGGGTGCCCGACCAGCGGATCAAGGTGCTGGTGGAGGACGGCTGGGTCACCCTCACGGGTGAAGTCGATTCGCGCTTCCAGTTGACCAGCGCCGACCAGTGCATCCGGTCGCTGACCGGTGTGCGCGGCGTGACCAACAAGATCACCGTCAAGCCGTGTGCGAGCCAAAAGGATATCGCGGCCGAGATCAGCGCGGCCTTGATGCGGCATGTCCAGCGCGAGGCCAGGCACATCCGCGTGGACGTGGACGGCGGCGTCGTCACGCTCACCGGTGATGTGGATTCGTTCGCGGATCACGAGGCAGCTGTGGGCGCGGCATGGTCCACGCGCGGCGTCGGCCGTGTGGTGGACAAGCTGGAGGTGCGTCCTTAGCGTGCCGGCAGCCTGCCGGCGCATGCAGTCGGGCGCGGCGTTGCGTGGGTTACTTGCCGGCGGCGGGCTGCAACCGCGACTTCGCCAATTGGGCGGCAGCCTCCATCGATTCGGCATCGATCCCTCGGCCGCGATGAATCGTGAATGATTCATGGGATCCGTCAACGCCCTCGATCACCAAACGCCGGTTGCGCCCGAACTTGTCGACAAAGACATCCGCGATCTGCGAGTAGTCGATCTTGAGCAGCGGCTCGGCTGCCCGGTCCGCATTGGACGAGAAGTAGAGGATGGATACCTCGCCCACCAGGAGCTTTCCCGGGGTTTCCGCCGGTTCCAGGTGCAACCGCCTGATTTGATCGAACCCGCGAATACCTGGGTGCCAGGCATCGTCCGGGAAATCCAGCAGATCCTTGTGTCCGACCGGCGTCGTCGAACAAGCGGCGGCTACACCCGCCTCACGCACTTGTCGTACAGGTGCGGCGCGCGCCCCTGCGGGTCGTAGCGGGCCTTCAGCTTTTCGTACTCGCTCTGGCCGTAGGCGCCGGCAAATTCCTCCGGCGTGAAGAAACTGTCCGAGTAGAGCGACTTGATGCCGCCCAGGCGCATCACTTCGCGCTCCACCATGCGATTGAAGTGGGCGGGCTCCAGCGGCAGCGCCGACTCGATCACGTCCCAGAAGCCGAAGTTGATGTACAGCGGCGCCGCGTGCAGCGGGTAGAGCGGAAAGCGGCGTCCCGGGAGCTCGCCACGCACGGGGCACACCCAGATGGGAAGGATGCCGATCTCGCTTTGCAGGAAACGCAGGAACCCGGCGGCGCGTTCCAGCGGGATATCCACGTCCTGGATCACGCTCTCGCGATAGCGGCCCCGCCAGCGCGCGACGCGCTGCGTGAGCTGCCAGCGCGAATTCAGGCGCATCCAGCGGGTGTAGGTGCGCGAGTTCAGGTGCTTGCGTCCGAGCAGGCGGCGCACGAGCGGATGCTGCGCCCCGAAATTACGGGAACACCAGAACCAGTCGGTGTCCCAGCGCCACAGGTAGTCCTGCGCCGTGAGGTAATCGTCGGCGCGGGTCTTCAGCGATTGGTAGTAGACCTTCTCGAAGGTGTAGTCGCTGCGCCAGGGCGCGTCCCGCACGAATCGCCCCGCGCTCATGACCAGCTCGCGCGCGCCGAACACCACGCCGTCCAGGAAATCGGCATCGCCGCGCGATTGCGTCCCGATCGCTTCGAAGAATGCCGGGCCGTCCTGGTACACGCGGTGCTCGACGTGGACCATCGGCTGCGTCGCGAGCGTCCCCACGCGCAAGCGCAAGGCGTAGCCGAGCGTGCCATAGGAATTGGGAAAGCCGAAGAAGAGGTCGCTGTGCTCGTTCTCCGGCGAGCAGACCACCGTCTCGCCGTGCGGAAGCAGCACCTCGATTTCGCGCAGCGTGTCGTGCACCAGCCCTTGGCGAAACGACGTGGCCTCGATGCCCACTCCCGCCGCGGCGCCGCCTACCGTGATGGTCTTGAGCTGCGGCACAACGGCCGGCATGAAGCCGCGCGGCAGGGTCCAGGCGACCAGCTGCTCGTACGTGCTCATGCCTTCGACGTCGACCCAGCCGGCAGCGGCATCGAAATCGATCCAGTGGTCCAGGCCGCTCAAGTCGAGCCTGCGCCTGCCGTTGTCGCGGCGGTCGCGAAACAGGTTCGAGGTCGGCTTGCGCAGCGCCAGCCCGCCCGCATCCACGGCCGAGGCGCGCAGCGACGCCGCCGCCTGCGCCGCGCGCTGCGCGTGTGCGTGCGCCTCAGTGCCCATACAGGTGGTCGCGCGTCATCGGGTAGCTGGAGCGGCTGACGTTGCCCTTGCTGAACAGCACCTGGAACAGGTGCGTGCGGCCGGTGGGGCAGCGGAACATCTCCGCGCATCCGACGAGATAGCACATCCAGATCCGCCGGAAGCGTTCGTCGAAGCGCTGCGGATCGAGCGCCTGGATGGCCGGCCAGTTCGCGGCGAACCGCTGCGACCAGGCGTCCAGCGTCGGCGCGTAGTGGCGGCGCAGGTTCTCCACGTCGAGCACTTCGAGCCCGAAGCGTTCCATTTCCACCAGAGTATCGGCCAGGCTGGGAATCCAGCCGCCGGGGAACACGTGCTTGCGGATGAACAGTTCCGTGTCGCGGTGGTCCACATGGCCGATGAAATGAAGCAGCCCCAGGCCGCCGGGCTTGAGCAAATCGGCGTGGGCCTTGACTACCTCGGCCAATTGGTCCCGTCCCGCGTGTTCGAGCACCCCGATCGACACGACCTTGTCGTACTGTGCGTCGGCATCGCGGAAGTCGGCATTGCGCACCTGCAATTTTCCGCGCAGCCCCCTGCGCCCGATTTCACCGTCCACCCAATCGACCTGTTCGGTGGTCGTGTTGATGCCGGTGCCCAGCGCGCTCAGCACCTCCCACGCCCTGAACATGAAGCCCCCGAAACCGCACCCGATGTCCACGAAGCGCTCGCCCGGCGCGAGAGCAACCTTGCGGCACACGTGGTCGATCTTGTCGCGCTGCGCCTGTTCGAGGCTTTGCGTGTCCTCGCGCCAGTAGCCGCAGGTGTACATCTTCAGCGGCTCGTCGAGCCAGAGCCGGTAGAACGGCTCGCCCAGACCGTAATGCGAGCGCGCATTGTTTTTGGCGGACGAGGCGTCACGGTTGCCGCGGCGCCATTCCAGCAGGTTGTTCTCGACGCTCGCGACCACACTGAACCTCAAGTCGAATCCTGAGCTCATGCCGGCCGCCATTGCCGCGCCGAGGTCCCCTTCCAGGTCGACCTCCTGCGCGAAATACGCCTCCAACAGCCCCAGGTGGCCGCGCGCAAACGTGTTCATCAGCGCGCGATCGCTGCGAAAGATGAGCGTGAAGGCCGGCTCTCCCGCGCCGGTGCGATACCGGTTGCCGCCGGGCAGCTCGATCGCGAACGCCACGCCCGCGTCGGCGCCCAGCGAATCGATGACGGATTGCAGCGAGAGGTCCATCGATGCGCCCTCGCCCGCCTCGCCCCTCAGGTCGCCTGGGCCTGGGCGATGCGGCGCGGGAGCTCGACCGACCCGACGGCGGTGAGGTCGACATCGTGCGTGCCGACCAGCAGCCGTGCCGTCGCGGAGCCCAGCTCGGCCTTCAGTTCGCCCAGGAACGGACTGGAGGCGAACACGGCGAGCGACTCATAGCTGCCGAGCAGTGCATGGCGCTCCAGCTCCTCCGCGAGTTCCCGCGCGAAGCGCTTGTGCTCCTTGGTCTTCGGGTCGGTGCGCGGCGGGTATGACGTGCCGCCGTAGCTGTGATCGGTGCTGCCGTGGCCGGCGCGATCGCTCACCAGCTCGCTCGTTTTCCAGCGGCCTTCCGAATGCGAGAAGCTCTCGACGAGGGCCAGCTCGCCGCCTTTATCCTGCCGGAGCAGGCGTGCCTGCGATGCGTTTGCGAGCACGATCCAGTGGGGTTTCATAAGCGTTGTCCGTCCGTGTTGGCCACCAAAAGGGTTGCCACCGCCGGTCGGGGTCCCGGAGCAAAGCCGCCTGCTTGACGGGCGCGGACCGCGACATGCAAGACGCGGCACAAGCGGACCGCAAGGGGTTGCGGTCCTGTATCCCGGCCCTAACCGCAGCGGCGGCATGCCTTTTTGCGGTGGCAATTTCACTGTAGGACGCGACCTCGCCGATACCATGATCCAGATCAAGCCGAGACCATGACGGACGAGCATGCACACTCAACCGCGCCTACAGTGAAACAGAGAGAGAGAAAGAGCCGCGGCCGCCCCTGGCGTTCGCGCGAAACATCCATCGAGAGGCTGCGGACATGACCTCCCATCCATCGGACAGCGCGAACCGGCTGCGGGTGCGGCACCTGGGCATCGACACCTACCAGGAGCCGGTGGTGTACATGCACCGCGACTGCCCGATCTGCCACTCGGAAGGATTCGAAGCGCAGTCGCGGGTGGAAGTGGCGCTGAACGGCCACACCATCGTCGCCACCCTCAACGTCGTGAGCGGCGGCTTCCTCTCGGCCGAGGAGGCCGGGCTGTCCGAAGCGGCATGGCGATTGCTGCATGCGGGCGAGGGCGACCTGGTCACGCTGCGGCACCCTGCCCCGCTGGAGTCGCTCGGGCATGTCCGCGCCAAGGTCTATGGGCGGCGGCTGGCGCCCGCGGCGTTCGATGCGGTGATCGCGGACGTGGCCGCCGGGCGCTATTCCGACCTGCAGCTCGCCGCGTTCGTGACGGCCTGCGCGGGCGATCACCTCGACCTCGAGGAAACGATCGCCCTCACCCGCTCGATGGTGGGCGTGGGCGAACGCATGCACTGGGGACCGGGCATCGTGATGGACAAGCACTGCGTGGGCGGCCTTCCGGGCAACCGCACCACCATGGTCATCGTGCCGATCGTCGCCTCGTGCGGGCTGCGCATGCCCAAGACTTCCTCGCGCGCCATCACGTCCCCGGCCGGCACCGCCGACACGATGGAAACGCTGGCGCCGGTGGACCTGGACGTGGCGCGCATCCGGCGCGTGGTCGAACGCACCGGCGGCTGCATCGTCTGGGGCGGCGCGGTGCGGCTCAGTCCGGCCGACGACGTGCTGATCCGGGTCGAACGGCCGCTGGACCTGGACAGCCAGAGCCAGCTGGTGGCTTCGGTGCTTTCGAAGAAAGTGGCGGCCGGCTCGACCCATGTGCTGATCGACATGCCGGTCGGCCTCACCGCCAAGGTTCGCGGCGCGCACGCCGCTTTCCAGCTCGCGCGGCTGCTCGAGCAAGTCGGCAACGCGCTGGACCTGCAGGTGCGGGTGGTGCAGACGCAGGGGCTCGCGCCGGTGGGACGCGGCATCGGCCCGGCGCTCGAGGCGCGCGACGTGCTGTCGGTGTTGCGGCGCGAAGAAAGCGCGCCGGCCGATCTGGCCCAACGCGCGCTTGCGCTGGCCGGCGAGATCCTGGAATTCGGCGGCGCCGCCAAGCCGGGCAACGGCTTGGCGCTGGCGACGTCGGTGCTGGAGGACGGCCGTGCCTGGGCGAAGTTCCAGGAAATCTGCGCCGCACAGGGCGGCTTCAGGGAGCCCGAGTTCGCGGCCTACCGCCAGCCGGTCGCGGCCCCGCGCAGCGGCACCGTGATAGCGATGGACAACCGGCGGCTCGCGCGCATCGCGAAGCTGGCGGGCGCCCCGAAGGCAGCTTGCGCCGGCATCGACCTGCACGTGCAGCTGGGCGCGGTGGTCGAACACGGGCAGCCGCTGTTCACGCTGCACGCCGCCGCGCCGGGCCAATTGGCCTACGCGCTCGAATACGCCACGTCGCAGCCCGAGGCGGTGCACGTCATGCAAGAGGCGACCTGATGCCCGGGCGGCCGTGCTGATCCTCGCCTTGCCCGGCGCCGCCGCGTTCGGCGAACGCCTTGCCGCCCGCCTGCACTGCGACTTCAGCGAGCTGGCGCGGCACCGCTTCCCGGACGGCGAAACCCTGGTGCGCATCGACGCGCCGCTCAAGGGCCGCTGCGTGGTGCTGGCGGGCAGCCTGGACCATCCCGACGACAAGACCCTGCCGCTATTGTTCGCCGCCGATGCGGCGCGCGAGCTCGGCGCGTCGCAAGTGGGACTGGCCGCGCCCTACCTCGCCTACATGCGGCAAGACCAGCGCTTCAACGCGGGCGAGGCCGTGACTTCGCTCAGCTACGCGCGCCTGCTGTCGCTGTCGCTCGACTTCATCGTGACGGTCGACCCGCACTTGCACCGCTGGCGCAGCCTGGCCGAGCTCTACCCGATCCGCACGCAGGTCGTGCGTTCGGCGCCGCTCGTCGCGCGCTGGTTGCAGCGGCACGTCGATCGCCCGCTGCTGGTCGGCCCGGACAGCGAAAGCGGGCAATGGGTGGCCGAAGTCGCCGCGCTCGCGCAAGCGCCCTGGACCGTGATGGCCAAGGTGCGCCGCAGCGACCGCGACGTGGGCGTGAAACTGGCCGAGCGCGGCCACTGGCCGGGCCGCACGCCGGTCTTGCTGGACGACATCGTCTCCACCGGTAACACCTTGCTGGGGGCGACGGCAGCCTTGCGAAAGGCGGGACTGGCAGCACCACTGTGCATTGCGGTGCATGCGCTGTTCGACGCGCAGGCGCAGCAGCGGCTGCTGGCCGCGGGCGTGACGCGGGTGATCAGCTGCGACACCATCGAACATCCGACCAATGCGATCCGGCTCGCGCCCGCGATCGCGAAAGCGGTGCTGGAACTCGCTGCCACGGCGGCACCGGTGCGGGAAAGCTGAACCCACCGCCGGCCCGAACCGGCATTGACGACGCACCTTTTGCGGCACGCGAGCCACACCGGCTCTGCGTCGCTGTAGGACAACGGCTCATCATGGCTCGGCGGCGCACTACGGTGCGCGAGCGCCCGCTCATAATCGCGCCGTTGCCACCGCTTCCCCGTGCCCCGAAGATTGACACAGCTTCAAAATCAGGCGCGCGACGCCACCCTGGAAGACCGCTTGCAGCTGCTGATCGAAGCGGTGGTGGATTACGCCATCTTCATGCTCGATCCGCAGGGCGACGTAATCTCGTGGAACGCCGGCGCGGAAAAACTCAAGGGCTACACCCGCGACGAGATCATCGGCCAGCATTTCTCGGTGTTCTACCCCCCCGAGGCGATCGCGCGCGGCTGGCCCGACGAGGAGTTGCGGCGCGCCCGCTCCGACGGCCGCTTCGAGGACGAGGGCTGGCGGCTGCGCAAGGACGGCAGCCGCTTCTGGG
>JAGRPN010000411.1 GCA_019449555.1 Ramlibacter sp. | reverse complement strand
TGATTTGCATTGCTGGGATGTCTGCCTAACATCCATTGCACTCACGAGCCTCACAGGAGTCAGCCATGTCGGATCTGAACAATGCGAACCCCACGCCGCCGGAAGACGTGAAGGCCGAATTGGAAAAGAACGCGGAGGAAAGCCGCAAGCTGGACTCGCCGACACGCACGAACGACTCCACGATCGACCCGGAGAAGCCCAGGCAGAGGATCCTCGAGGGCTACCACGGCGGGTGAAGACTCGCGCAAGCGCTTCAGCTCATCAAGTCTCGAACGTCGCGACTCGCACCCAAACCCGAAGATGCGCTCACGGGGCGGTCTGACTCACTGTTCCGCGAACGCGCGCTCGACGACGAAATCACCCGGGGTCGAGGTGTTGCCCTCCCGAAAGCCGCGCTCCTCGAGCAGATGCTTCAGGTCGCGCAGCATCGCGGGGCTGCCGCAGATCATGACTCGATCCTCCTTCGGATCGAGCTCGGGCAACCCGAGATCGAGGAACAGCTTGCCGGAGGCGATCAGGTCCGGGATTCGACCCGTGGTTCGGAAACCCTCGCGCGTGACGGTCGGGTAGTAGAGCATCTGCGTCGCCACCATGTCGCCCAGGAACTCGTGCGACGGCAGGTGTTGGGTGAGCAGGTCGTGGTACGCCAATTCGTCCACCACTCGCACCCCATGAACGAGGACGATCTGCTCGTATCGCTCGTACACGGACGGGTCGCGAACCACGCTCATGAAGGGCGCCAGGCCCGTGCCGGTGGCCAGCAGGTACAGCCGCTTGCCGGGAAGCAGGTAGTCGACCACCAGCGTTCCGGTGGGTTTGCGTCCGACGATGATCGTGTCACCCGGCTGGATGTGCTGGAGGCGCGATGTCAGCGGCCCGTCCTCGACCTTGATGCTCAGGAACTCGAGGTGGTCTTCGTAGTTGGGACTGGCAATGCTGTACGCGCGCAGCAGCGGCTTGTCATTGACTCTGAGCCCGATCATCGTGAAGTGGCCGTTGCTGAATCGCATCGACGCTTCGCGAGTAGTCGTGAAGCTGAACAATCGATCGGTCCAGTGGTGCACGCTCAATACGCGCTCTTCATTGAAGGCACTCATTCGAATCTCCGGGCGACGGCGGTCCGCACTCGCACTCAGGCGCCCGTGCCGCTCATCTTGTGCAACAGCGCCACCAGCGTTGCGCGCTCGTCCGTATTCAATTCGCCGTAGGTGTGCTCGGTGATCTGCTGCGCGAACGGAACGGTCTCTTCAAGCAAGTCATGGCCGGCGGGCGTCAGGCTGACCAACATCCGTCGCGCGTCGCCCGGCGCGTGTTCGGCATTCAGCAGCTTGCGCCATTTCAGCCTCTCGACGATGCCGCGCACCGACGCCTCGTCGATCGAAGTCGCCTGAACGATGGCCGGAACCTCGCAGGGTCCTTGGTCGCGCGCGGTCAGCAGCACCACGAACTGCGCTGCCGTCAGCTGGGACTCGGGCAAGGTCTGCTGGAAGATCGCCACGTGCCGCTGATAGGCGCGGCGCAGAAGAAAGCCGATCTGCCGCGTGAAGTCGTACTTCGATGGATCGCTGGTGCTCATTGGTACCTTCATTGATAGAACTGACGTGGCAATCCGCCGCCGTCTATTGGTCCGCAGCGTGCGTCGCGCGTCCGAGCAACTCGCGCAGGGAGCGATTGACCGCCTCGCTGCCGTGCCGCGCTGTGTTGCCCGTCGGCTGCAGGGCCTCCTCATAGAAGAACGTCGGCAGTTCATCGTCGGCTTCCGTGAAGCCGGCCGCGCGATTGAATGCCCATTCCAGTTCCAGAACCTCGCGCCCCAAGGTCTTGAGGAAGGAAGGATCGAGGCTTGTTCCGTGGGCGTCATTGAGAGCGCCGACGATCAGGTCGGGATTCGTGTCGGTTACCGAACGGCCGAACACGCAAAGACCCAGGGAATCGGCTGCCGCAGCCGCCACTTGGGCGCCCAGGCTGACGGCCACCAGTTCCGCCGTGGTCTTGTCTTTGCAGCCATAAGCCGGCAGATTGCCTGCCGTGTGATCGGCGCCCTGAGCCGTCAGCATCATCGAGATGCCGGTGACTTCGATCACCCTCGGGTCATAGGCGCTGATCGCTTGACGCTTGATGACGGGCACGCGGGCGGCGCCGATGTGCTTGCCGACGCGGGCAGCGCCCTGCGCCAGGAACCGGCCACGTTCGCTGCCGCGACGCATGTCTTCAAGCGCGGCCATCATGAAGTCCGCGTCGCCGAAGGCGCCAAGGCCTGCCTCCATCAGCACGCCGAGCGTCGCGCCGACCTCGATCGTGTCGACGCCCATGTCGTTGACGGCTCTGTTCAGCCGCGCCACATCGTCCGGGTCCTCGAGTCCGCAATTGCTCCCCATCAGGCCCAGGGTCTCGTACTCGAGCGGGGAGACGAGTTCCTTGCCCTGCGCATCCACGTAGACGTTGCTGCACTCGATCATGCAGCCCGGCATGCAGGCATGAGCGGTCTGCCCGCCGCGGCCCAGGTTGCGCTCCCGGATATGGGTGCCGCCCAGCTTGAACGCATCCCTGTCGGCGGTGAGCTGGCCGACGCTGAAGTTGCGCACCGGAAGCCCGCCGATGTAGTTCGTGAAGTCCCCCACGGTTGCCGTGCCGAAGCGCTTGAAGTTGTCGATAGCCTGTTCCCTGCCGAGCCTGGCGCCGTACTCGCGGACCGCGCCCATGGCCTTCTTGCGATCGTGGAACGGCGGCATCTTGTGTTGATCGACAACGATGGCCTTGATCCGCTTGGCGCCCATGACGGCGCCCACGCCGCCCCTTGCGGCCAGACGCGAAGGCCGCCCGTCCGTATCAGCGAAGGCAATGCCCGCGATCAGCCCCAGACGCTCCCCCACCGGCCCGCACAGCGCATAGCTGATCTTCTTGCCGTACTTGTCGAAGAGCATTCGAGCGCACTCTTCGTTGCCCCGGCCCAGGTACGGCTGCGCGTCCTCGAAGGTGACGAGCCCTTCCTTGGTGATGCGAATCAGCGACCATTCGGTCGAGGCGCCGTGCAGGGTGAACCCTGCCAATTCACTTTGGCCCAGCGCAAACCCGAAGGTGCCGCCGGCGTTGGCTTCCTTGATGCCTCCTGTCAGCGGGCTCTTGCACCCGACGCTGAGCCGGTTGGCATTGGAGAAGTTCGTTCCGGCAAACGGACCCGCGGAAAAGATCAAGGGATTGTCCGGGCCCAACGGGTCCACCGCGGCGACCCCGCTCTCCAGGAGCGTCTTGGCAATGAAGTACCGCCCGGAGCGAACGATCTGCTCTCCATGGAACTCCTGCGCGGAGATGGAGCGGTCAGCCAGATTGATGTGCAGGTACTTGCGCATGGTCAACGTACTCCTCGTGGATAGGTCCAGGCAACGGCCCGGCGTCAGCGTTTCAGGTGCGGCAGCTTGTTGCGAACTGCTTTCCATTCGTCGGCGTCGGCAAGCGGCGCCTCCCGGGCGTCCAGCACCGGCCACTGCTCGGCCAACTCCGCATTGAGCGCAATGAATGCGCGTTGGCCTTCCGGCACGTCCGCCTCGGCGTAAATCGCCTCGGCAGGGCACTCCGGGACACACACGCCGCAGTCGACGCACCCGTCGGGGTTGATGACGAGAAAGTTCGGGCCGGCGTGAAAGCAGTCGACCGGGCAGACGTCGACGCAGTCCGTGTAGCGGCAGCGGATGCATGCATCGGTGACGACAAATGTCATGGTATGGGCACCTCGATATGGCGGCGGAGCTTTGACAGGCGCTCACGCGAAGGCCGCTATTTCCCCACAATGGTTAGTATACGAACAATCGGGAAAACCCTAGATTCGAGTGATGGCATTTTGCGTACTATCGGCAACCCGACGACGCCTATGGTTAGTAGACGAACCATGGTCGCCACAGACACTCAGGAGACTGACTTGCATCGTTTGGCCGACGTGATCGACAGGCTCAACCAGCTCATTGGGCGTGCGTGCGCCTGGCTCTTGCTGCCAATGGTGGCGTTGGCGTTCGGCGTTGTCGCCCTGCGTTACGTCGCCCAGGTAGGGTACCCGTGGCTATCCGAGGCGTTCGTTTGGCTGAACGGAGCGATCGTGCTCCTGGCGTCG
>JAGRPN010000031.1 GCA_019449555.1 Ramlibacter sp. | reverse complement strand
TCGTTGAATTCTTGAACCTCCAGCTGTCGTTGCCCGTCTCCACGATGTGGCAGTGATGCGTGAATGCGTTCACGTGAATGGTGGCTAGTCCAACCGCGTGAATCCGTCCGCGCTCCACCGCTTGCTGCCCACGCGGTGGTGCACGAAGAACAGCCCCTGCGGGTCGTACCGATTCTCCACGGCGAGCAAGCGCTCGTAGTTGGATCCCCAGAACGACCGCTGCCAGCCGGGCTCGAAGTAGTTGCTTTCGGAGACATAGGACCCCGGCTGCGGCGCCACCTTGCGCAGTGCGCCCATCGCAGCGGCAATCCGGCGCGACTCGCCGCGCGCCTCCTCGACGTCGCGTTCGTGGCCCTCGACCTCCGGGTAGGCGGGTTGCTCGCCGGCGACGCAGATCGCCAGTGCGAACGCGTCCAGCACCGCCGGATTCATGGCCGTGCCGCGCGCCGCCGCCAGCACCTCCGGTGGCGCGCCGGCCAGCCCCTTGTTGAAGTGCAGCGCCACGCCCCAGTGTCGCGTGGCTGCGAACAGCGCCTCGCAGAGCGCCGGCCGCCGCGCGTCCTGCAGCAGGTTGGCAGGCAGCCACGCGGACTGATAGCCATGCAGCACCTGGCCGGCCTCGCCCTGGTCACCGGGCCAGAACACGTTGCCTTCCGGCGCGCCGGCCCGGTCGTCGCGGCTGATGAAACCCAGCGCGCGCTTGATCGACGTCGGCGCCCAGAAGGTGCGCGCCGACGTCGACACGATCTTCAGGGGCGCGAAGTCGACCGAGAAGTCCCCGGGCGCGCGCCCCAGCGCGTCGAGAAAAGGCTGCCATGTGTCGGCCGCCTCGCCACGACGCAGGCCCTGGAAGACCATCGCCACGCGCATAACGTTGTCGGAGCGCAGGCGCACCTGCTCGCCCCAGTGCGGGTTCATCACGGAACGAGCGTAGAAGTCCACCACGAGCTCGATCAGGCGCCGGAACGCGGCCGGCGAAGCGGCCCGCACCGTGAAGTTGACAGCGCCGAATGTCTCCGGCAGTTCGTGGACGCGCAGTGTCAGTCGGGTGACCACGCCCAGGCTGCCACCGCCGCCGCCCTTGAGCCCCCAGAACAGGTCCGGATGCGTGCACGCGTTGGCGATGCGGGTGGCGCCATCCGCGGTGACGACCTCGGCCTCGAGCAGGCCGGCCGCCGCGAGGCCGAAGGCCTTGGAAAAGCTGCCGAAACCGCCGCTCTGCACCAGGCCGGCGACGCCGACGGTCATGCAGCCGCCGCCCTGCACGTAGCCGCCGCCGCGGGTGGTGACCGCGTCGTACGCATGGGCCCAGAGCGCGCCGGCGCCCAGGCTGACGGCGCGCAGCGGCGCCACCGCGCCCCCGCAGCCCTGCGGCACGAAAGCCTCGTGCAGGGTGGCGTTTCGCATCCGGCGCGTCCACACCAGCAGCGACTCGGCGCGTTCGAGGTTCCCTGGTAGCTGTGGCCGCCGCCCTTGACCACCAGCCGCAGTCGGTGCCGGCGGGCGAAGTCAACGGCCGCCGCCACGTCGGCCGTGCTGCGCGCGGCCACCGCATACACACTCGGCGCGGAGGTCCACGCACCTACCCAGCCGAGCGTCTGCGTCAGCGCCATGTCGTCGCCCAGGAAGTACGGGTTCTTGGCCTGCCGGAACAGCGCTTCACAGGCGGCGCTCGTCGGCGCCGCGCGGCAACCGGGCCACGGCGAGCAAACCTTGTCAGGACGCTGCGGCCCTGCTGCTGCGTTATCCGCCGGTCGAGGACGATGCGCTCACGCCTTGAGTGGGAAGACCCTGGTGCGCCATTCCGACGCTCAGGCCCCCGAGAACGCCACCGAGACGCCTGTGCCGGAGTGTTCAGCACTGCTCCCACCCCGTGGGTGTCAGTCATGTCTGCTTCTGGCCGAGGCTGTGTGAAAACGCCCTAAATCGGTAGACTCCGGCAACTCGTGCCGGAGATGCCGATGCCGCGATTCGTGGAAGGTAGTGACCGCAAGCAGGTGACGCTGCTGCCCGAGTGCCTGGACGACTACCTCGGTG
>JAGRPN010000030.1 GCA_019449555.1 Ramlibacter sp. | reverse complement strand
TTCAGGCCCTTCATGTCCTCGGGCGACTTGATGGCGTGCTTGGAATTGGTGAAGGCGAAGAAACCGCCGGAGTCGCCGAAGCCCAGCACTTCGAGGCCGGTCTTCTTCGTGATGTCCGCCGCGAGCTTGCGGCCGAACGGGCCGTCGAATACTTCATAGGTCGTGGCGATGTTCGGATATGCGAAGGGCACGTCGAGCACGCCGATCAGCGGATACACCGAAGCGATGCCGCCCACCGAGGCGATCGACGATTGCACGACGCCCGACTTGACCTGCTGGATCACCTCGTTGTCCTTGCCCAGCTGGCCGTCCGGGAAGATCTCGACCTTGATGGCGCCGTTGGTGCCGGACTCGACCAGCGACTTGAACACGACGGCCATCGCGCCGGTGCCGTTGTCGAACGGGTCGTTCTTGTTCAGGTGGGCCAGCTTGATCGTCTTCTGGGCGAGCGCCGTCGCCGGCATCATGCCGACCGAAAGCGCCACGAGGGCGGCAACTGCAATGGACTTGAACAGGCGCATGGTGAATATCTCCGTCGAAGCTAGGTTGAAAGGCAGGCGAGACAACTACAGGAAATTCATAGTCCCAGCAGGCGCGGCATGACGAGCGTCAGGCTGGGCCAGTAGGCGACGAGGAACAGCACGGCAATCTCGGCGATCATGAACGGCCACATTGCTTTCGAGATGTCTTCGATCCTCGCGCCGGTGATCGAACTCAGGACGAACAGGCTGGCCCCGACGGGCGGCGTCATCAGCCCGATGTTGAGCGCCAGCACGATCATGAGGCCGGCCTGCACCGGGTTCATGCCGATCGATGTGGCCAGCGCGCCCAGGATCGGGCCCAGCACGATCAGGATGGCGTTGATGTCCATGAACATGCCGAGGATCAACAGCAGCACCAGGATCATCAGGATGATCATCGACGGGTCGGAAGTCAGCCCGAGGAACAGCCCGGTGATCAGTTGAGGCAGCTTCATGTACGTCATCCACCAGCTCAGGATCGACGCAGCGGCGATGATGAGGAACACGACGCCGGTGACCCGTGCCGTGCGCACGAGCATCTCGACGATGTCGTGGAACTTGACCGTGCGAAACACGAACGCGCCGAGGATGAGCGCGTACAGCACCGCGATGGCGGCGCCTTCCGTCGGCGTGACGAAACCGCCCATGATGCCGCCCAGGATGATGACGGGCATGACGAGGGCCGACAGGCTGTCCTTGAACGCGACGAGGATGCCGAGCAGGCTGGGGCGCTGCGCGCCTTTCGGCAGGTTCAGGCGGCGGCCCATGGCGCCGATGACCGCCATGCAGAACAAGCCCATGACCAGTCCCGGCAGGATCCCGGCGGCAAACAGGCTCGCGATCGACACGCCCATCATCGAGCCGTAGATCACCATCAGGTTCGACGGGGGAATCGTCGGGCCGATGATGGAGCCGGCCACGACCACGCCGCAGGCGAACGGCGTCTTGTAGCCGTTCTTTTCCATCGCCGGCACCATCGTGCTGCCGAACGCCGCCGCTTCGGCGACAGCGGCGCCGGTGATGCCCGCGAACAGCACCGACGACACCATGCACGAGTGCGCCATGCCGCCGCGCAGATGCCCCACCAGCGCGTCGGCGAATTTCGCGAGGCGGTCGGTGATGCCGGCCTTGTTCATCAGCTCACCGGCGAAGATGAACAGCGGCATCGCGAGGAAGGTGAACAGGTCCAGGCCGGCAAAGTAGCGCTGTGGCGCCATGGCCAGCATCTCGGCGCCGCCGATCTGCAGGATGCCCAGCACGCCGGCGATCCCGAGCACATAGCCGATTGGAACGCCCACGGCCAGCAGGAGGAAGAAAGTCGCGAGCACCCAGATCATCATTCGTCCCCCGCGAAGGCGGGCGGCAGCCCGGCGGTCGTGAAATCACGGATCGCTGTCAGCACGAGCTGCAGGCATACCAGCGCCGACGTGACCGGCACCGAGGCAAACGGGATTGCCATCGTCATCTCGAAAATCGTCGCGTACTGGGTGGCGCCTTGCTGCGTCATGCCGATGCCGAAGTAGCACAGGAACGCGAAGAACGCGAACGCCAGCAGGTCGATCGCGACGTCGAACCAGCGCCGGATCCGGATCGGCACGAGGTGCAGCAATGCCGTCACCGCCACATGCTCGCGCCGGGCCACGCCGCACGAAATGGCCAGGAGCGCGGTCCAGATCATCAGGTAACGCGCGAGTTCCTCGGCCCAGGTCACCGGCAGTTCGAACACATAGCGGCCGAACACGCCGATCCAGATGTCGATGACCAGGATCGCGAGCAAGCCGGCGCACAGCAGTTCGATCCACCGATTGATGCCGGCGCTGAGCGCCGCGCTTGCGTCGCCCCAGCGCTGCAGCGGCGAAACTTCGGTGCCGCCACGCACGTGCTCAGTGTCGGATATCGCCGAGTGACTCATGCAGGACCTCGATTGCTTCCAGCCGCTGGCGGCCCTTCCTGCCCACATCCTTGGCGACCGCCGCGCACAGGTAGTTGACGATGCTCACCGCGGCCACATAGGAGTCGAAGATCGAGGCGCCGTCCGTCAGGCAGGGGATGGCGATGTCGCCGGCCCGCGATAGTGGCGGCATGCCCGGGCTGGCGAGAAACACCAGTTGCGCACCCGCCTGGCGCCCGGCATCGACGATCTTCTGCAGCAATGCGGAGCGGCGGCGGAAATCGACCACCAGCAGCACGTCGCCGCGGCGCAGCGACACCAGGTCCTCGGCCAGCGTCATGGCCGCATTGGGCAGCGAAACGACGTCGTCCCTCACCTGGGCGAGCAGGTAAGCGGCGTAACTGCCGACGAAATGCCCGTTGCGCATGCCCACGACGTGTACGCGTGCGGCCCGTGCAATCTGCCGCGTCGCCGCTTCCAGGACGGCGCTATCCGACTGCCTGAAACTTTCAGAGAGGTTTCTCAGATCGGCGGCAAGGTGTCGCGACAACGCATCGGACTTGCGTTCCTTGGAATTGATGCCGGCAAGCGCATACAGCGGCGACGCGAGATGGGCCTCGGTCCGAGCCTGGCGGCGGGCGTGCTCGAAGCTCTTGTAGCCGATCCGACGGAAGAACCTGGCTGCGGTGGCCTTGGAAACGGATGCATCGGCGGCCAGTTCAGTCGCGGAATAGCTGGCGAGATTGCCGAGGCGGGCAAGAACGGTGTCGGCAAGCTTCTGCTCGCCCGGCGGCAGCGTTTCATACACCGCCATGATGGATTCCTGGATCGTCGGCTCGATTGCTTGCATGCGGCGCGCTGGCCCCTGGTTCGATTGGCGGGAGTGGGTCGGCTGGAGCTTCGGCCCTCATCAGTCGCGCGAGGGTATGAAACTGCGGTTTCGTTATGATCTTTTCATAAAACAAATGTTTCGTCAATGCCCCGGTGCCGGCGCGCCGCCGCGCATGGGAGCGCTCCCGAGGTGCCGGCCCGCACCCCGCGGCGGGCCGCAGGCGGCGGCCTCGCGTGCGCGGTGCGTACCCCATAATCGGCTCATCGGCCGGCTGATGGCAGCGGGCCCGGCCACAGCACCGCGCGAATGACAGCAAGAAAAACGACCGCTGCTCCAGCATGATGGGCTCCGTGCTTTCCATCTGCGCCGGCGCCTCGCTGGGCGCCCTGTTGCGATGGGTGCTGGCGGGCCGGCTCAACCCCCTGCTTCCCGACCTGCCGCTGGGCACCCTGGCCGCCAACCTGATCGGCGGCTACCTGGTCGGGGTCGCGGTCGCGGTGTTCACCCACGCGCCCGAGCTGTCGCCCCAGGCTCGCCTGTTCATCGTGACCGGCTTCCTGGGCGGGCTGACGACGTTCTCCACGTTCTCGGCCGAGGTTGTCACCCAATTGCTGCAGGGCCGCACCGTGTGGGCGCTCGCCACGGCGCTGGTGCACCTGCTCGGCTCGTTCGCCTTCACCGCGCTGGGCATCGCCACGATCGCCTGGATCCGCGGGTAGGCGCGCCGACTTAAGAAAAAACCTGCGTCCCTGACGCCCTTTTCCCCTAATGCGCCGGCCTGGGCGCCCCCGACACTTGACGCCTTGCTTGCTGTACCGGAAATGCGCCAATGCCAAGTGTCTACGACACGTTCTACAACTGGGCCCGAAAAAAGAGCACCTCGTTCGCCGAGATGCGCTTCGTGGGGTCGCAGCCCGGCCTCATGGACGACGACCTGATCTACCGGCTCAAGCATTGGCCCGACCTGTCCAGCCTCGAACGCACGGCCGACATCTACCGCGCGCTCTCGGTCATGAGCAACCGGCCGATCAACCGACGCTGGATTCTCGCGAATTCGAAGCTGCGGACCGAGCAGGTGGACCAGTTGCTCAGCCGGCTCGTGCAGGAAGGCGCGGTCGAAGTGATCGACGGTTCCAAGTTCGCGGCCGGCGGCACCTCCGGCGCCTAGCGCGGCCGGGGCACCGGCTGGAGCGAGCCGTTGCGGCGCGCGATCCGGTCCGCCAGTGTCTTCAGGCTGCGGCCCTGCTTTGCGCCTGCCCCTGCTCGTCCAGATGCTGCGGCGTGGCCAGCACCTTGTCGATGCGTTTGCCCTCGAGCTGCACCACCTCGAAGCACCAGTTGCCGCAGTCGATGCGCTCGCCTTGCGCCGGCAGATTCCCCGACACGGACATCAGCAGGCCGGCCAACGTGTTGTAGCGGCCGCGTTCTTCCTCGGGCAGCTCGCGGATGTCCAGTCGCGCCTTCAGTTCCGCCACCGGCATCATGCCATCGAGCAGCCAGGAGCCGTCCTCGCGCCGGGTGGCCCAGGCATCGGCCTGCGCGCGCGGCTGCAACTCGCCGGTGATCGCTTCGAGCAGGTCGTGCGGCGTCATCAATCCCTGCACGACGCCCCACTCGTCGACGACGAACACCATGCGGCCGGACTTCGCGCGGAACTGCTCGAGCAGTTCCATGCCGGTCAAGGTCTCCGGCACGAACAGCGCCGGGCTCGCGTGCTGCTCCACCGTGTGGTCGCGGTGCTCGCCGCCGTCCGGACGCAGCGCCAGCAGCCGGGCCACGCTGACCACGCCCAGCACGTTGTCGAGCGAGCCGCGGCACACCGGATACCAGGAGTGCGCGCCGTCCTCGCCGATCTGGCGCAGCGCCTCGCCGATCCCCAGCCCCGCGTCGAGCCATTCGATGTCGGAACGCGGCACCATCATCGAGGTCAGCGGCCGGTCGTCGAGGTGGAAGACGTTGGCCACCATCTGGCGCTCGTGCTGCTCGATCACGCCGGCGTCCACGCCCTCCTCCAGGCTGTGCGCGATTTCTTCCTCGGTCATGCCGCGCGCGCGGGTGGTGTCGATCGGCAGCAGCTTGAGGATGGCATGGGTGGTGGCCGACAGCAATTTCACGAACGGCCCGGCGGCGCGCGCCAGCCACGCCATCGGCCGGGCCACCCAGCGCGCTACCGGTTCGGGATAGAGCTGGCCGATCCGCTTGGGCACGAGCTCGCCGAAAATGATCGTGATGAACGTGATGGCCGTGACCACCAGGCCCGTGGCGACGATGCCCGAGGCGCGGGCGGCCAGTCCGAGGCCCTGCAGCAGGTGCGCCACGCCGTCGCTGAAAGCCGCCTCGCCGACGATCCCGTTCAGGATGCCGGTCGCCGTGATCCCGACCTGCACCGTGGAAAGAAACTGGGTCGGATGCTCCAGCAGGGCCAGCGCGGCCTCGGCGCCTTTGTCGCCGTCCTCGGCCATTGTCATCAGGCGCGCCTTGCGGCTCGACGCCAGCGCGAGCTCGGACATGGCGAACAACCCGTTCAGGAGGGTGAGGACCGCGATCAGCAGGACGTCCATCAATCGAGTGGAAAATCGGACACCATGGCACTTTACTTGATCGGTGACGTGCAGGGCTGCGACGCGGCCCTGGGCCGCCTGCTCGAAAAAATCGCGTTCTCACCCAGCCGCGACACGCTCTACCTGCTGGGGGACCTCGTCAACCGCGGGCCCGCATCGGACGCCGTATTGCGCCGGCTCATGGGCTATGGCGACTCGGCCAAATGCCTGCTTGGAAACCACGACCTGAGCCTGTTGGCGGTCGCACACGGGTGCCGCGCGCCGCACCGCAACGACACCATGGACCTGGTACTGCTGGCCCCCGACCGCGGCGAGCTGCTCGAATGGCTGCGCTGGCGGCGCATGGCGATCCTCGCGCACGGCCTGCTGATGGTGCACGGCGGCGTGCTGCCGCAATGGGACGTGACCCGGACGCTGAAGCTGGCGGCGGAGGTGGAAGCGGCCTTGCGCGGCCCGGACCTGGTCGATTTCCTGGCGCACATGTACGGCAACGAGCCGGCCCATTGGGACGAATCGCTCACGGGCGCGGACCGGCTGCGGGTGATCGTGAACGCCCTGACGCGCCTGCGTTTCTGCACGCCCGAAGGCGACATGGACCTCAGGACGTCGGGCGGGCTGGCCGACGCGCCACCGGGCTACCTGCCGTGGTTCGACGTGCCGGACCGCAAGACCGCCGCCACGACCATCGCCTTCGGGCACTGGTCCACATTGGGTTTCCTGCAGCGGCCGGACATCATCGCGCTGGACACCGGCTGCGTGTGGGGCGGGTGCCTGAGCGCGCTGCGGCTCGACGCCGCGGGCGCCCCGCATGAATTGATCCAGGTGAAGTGCGAGCAGGCGCGCGCACCGGGCGCGTCTATTCCGACTTGAACAGCGCCGGCACCTTGCGTTTGGTCTTGATGTTGGCCGAGACGCGGTTGGCGGGCTTGGCGGCGGCCTCCCAGGCGGGCGGCGCCTCGGTGGCGGGCGGCTGGTAAGGCTGGTCGAAGAACGGATCGCGCGGCGCGGACGGCGGGCGCCAGTCGCGCTGCGCGCGTGGCGCGCGTTCGCGCTCACGCTCGCGCGGCGCATCCAGCACATCGCGCGGATCGCCCACTTCGCCGACCTCGCGCCAGGCACGGCGGCCGTCGTTGATGCGCCCGCGCGGCCGGTCCTCGTCGAACTCCATCGGTTCGAGCTCGATCTTGCGCTTGAGCAGTTTTTCGATATCGGCGATCAGGCGCGTGTCGCTGGGCGACACGAACGTCACCGCCAGGCCCGACTGTCCGGCCCGGCCGGTGCGGCCAACGCGATGTATGTAGTCCTCGGCATTGAACGGCACGTCGAAGTTGAATACCGCCGGCACGTCCTTGATGTCCAGGCCCCGGGCCGCGACGTCCGTGGCGACCAGCAGATCGACCTTGCCCTGTTTGAAGGCATCCAGCGCCTTCAGCCGCTCGTCCTGCGTCTTGTCGCCGTGCAGGGCCGTCGTGTTCATGCCTTCGCGTTCGAGCGAGCGTGCCAGCCGCGAGCACCCGAGCTTGCTGTTTACGAACACGAAGGCCTGGCTGAGCCCGCGCTGGCGCACGATCTG
>JAGRPN010000410.1 GCA_019449555.1 Ramlibacter sp. | reverse complement strand
TGTCGGGCGGCGAGCAGCAGATGCTGGCGATTGCCCGCGCGCTCATCCGAGACCCCAAGATCCTTTTACTGGACGAACCGTTCGAGGGACTCGCCCCCCTGATCGTGCGCGAACTGATGAAAGTCTGCAGCGAGCTTGCCGCGGCCGGCCTGACGATCGTGCTGGTGGAGCAGAATCTCGCGGCTACCTTGACCCTGGCGCAGCGCGTCTACATCATCAACAACGGGCATATCGTGCATGAAGGCTCGGCACCGGAGCTCAAGACGAAACCGGCGATATTGCAGCGTCATCTCGGCGTTTGAGCGCCGCGCAAATCTCACATTCTCTCGGATTGGAAATCCAGCTATGAGCTATGCCTATCTGGTCGGCCATGTGAGCGTGAAGAACACGGGCAAATGGGATGAGTACCGAAGCAAAGTGCCAGACACCTTGGCGCCCTGGGATGCCGAACTGGTATTTCGTGGCAAGCAGGTTGCTGTCCTGGCCGGGAAGAACCCGCACTCTGACATCGTCGTCATCCGCTTTCCGGACGTCGCGGCGATCAATTCCTGGTTCACGTCACCCGCCTATCAATCGCTTATTCCTCTGCGCGAACAGGCGGCGGAAGTCGAGTTGGTGTCTTATGAAGCCTAGGGCGCTCTACGAGCACAGCGACGCCTTGACCCGGGGCGTCATCTCGACCATGGATTCATTCGACCAGTGGGTGTGAGGAGCCGGGCAAGGCCCTTGCACACCCGCTCATGCCGAAAGCGGACCTTGAGCATCGCCGCGACCGACCGACGCGCGGCGCGCCGAACTGAGCCTTGGCTTATTGATCGACCACAAACCCGTCGAAATGCGGGCGCATGGAGATCGGCTTGGACAGCGGCGGCCGAATCTTCTGCGCATCCCGCAGCAAATTCATGCCGAGGCCCGGGCCCGTCGGGATGTCGACGAAGCCGTTGTCCGGCAGCGGCACCTTGTCCACGATATTGCTGCCCAGGTGCTCGGGGCGCGATTCGAAGATGCCAGCCTCGAATCCTGTCGCGTACTCCTGGATGGCGAAGTTCGGGATGGCGGCCGCCAACTGCAGGCAGGCGGCCAGGCCGATAGGGGACAACGGGTTGTGGGGCACCACCTGAACCTGGTGCGCCTCGGCCATCGCTGCCACCTTTCGTGCGCCGGTGATGCCGCCGCACAGGCAGACATCGACCCGCGCGTACTCGGCGCCGCCTCGCGCCAGCAGCGCCTGGAACTCGTAGATCGTCGCGAAGCGCTCGCCCGTGGCGATAGGAATGTGAATCTTCTCGGCCACGCGCGCCATCGCATCGGCGCTCTCGGGGCGGATGGGATCCTCGATGAACATCGGATGCGTCTCCTCGATGCCGCGGGCGAATACGATCGCCTCGGCAGGCGTCAGCCGGCGGTGGACTTCGATCAGCAGGTCCACGCGATCCCCGACCACCTCGCGCATGCGCTTGGTGTTGTCGATGGCGTCGCGCATCTTCTTGATGTGCGTTTTGAAATAGACCTGGTCGTGCCCTTCGTCCAGGAAGGGGTTGAGGTGGCCGAAGGCGGTGAAGCCGGCCTCCATCTTGGCATGGCACTCCACCAGCATCTTGTCGATCGTGTTCTCGTAAATGTGGCCGTAGATGCGGGCCTTCGTGCGCGCGGCGCCGCCGAGCAGCTCATAGACCGGCACGCCGAGCGCCTTGCCCTTGATGTCCCACAGGGCGATGTCGATGGCGGAGATGGCCGCGTTCTCGGCCAGTCCCTGGAAGTAGCTGAAGCGGTGCATCACGTTCCAGTGATGCTCGATCGCGAAGGCGTCCTTGCCCACGAGGTATTCCGCGAAGCGCCGGATGCAGGCGCCGGCAGCCTCGATATGGCCCCAGGTACCCGCCTCGCCATAGCCGACGATGCCTTCGTCGGTGGTCACTCGGGCGAACATGAACTGCCCCACATGCAGGGGCTCGATTTTGGTGATCTTCATCTTGGTCTCTGTCGATGGCTTTAGTCCACCTTGATGCCGGCTTTCTGGATCAGCTCGGCCCAGCGGCGCGCTTCGGTCTCGATGTGGCGAGCCGCTTCCGCAGGCGTCATGGACACGGGTTCGGCACCCGCCGCCAGCAGCTTCTCGCGCACATCGGCCCGCTTGATCATCTTCTGCACCTCGGCGTGCAGGAACGCGATGACGTCGGACGGGGTGCCCTTCGGCGCGGCCAGGCCGAACCAATTCGCGATGCGGAATTCGGGGAAACCCGCCTCGGCCGCCGTCGGCACGTTCGGCAGCGAAGACAGCCGCTTCGAGTGAGCTACCGCCAGCGGGCGCATGCGTCCCGATGCGAGCTGCGCGGACACGGTGGGCGCGGCCGTGATCAGCACTTCCACCTGGCCGCCCAACAGGTCCTGCACGGCCGGGCCGGACCCCTTGTACGCCACATGCGTCATCTCGATGCCGGCCACGGCCTTGAGCAGTTCCCCCGCGATGTGCGGCCCGCTGCCCGCTCCGCCCGACGCGAAGTTGAGTTTGCCGGGCTGTGCCTTCGCCAATGCCACCAGCTCGCGCAGGCTCTTCGCCGGCACGTTGGAGTTGACCACCAGCACGTAAGGCGCCTCGGCGAACACGGTCACCGGCGCCAGGTCCTTGACGGGGTCGAATGAAAGCTTGGGAAAGAGCGACGGCACGATGGTCTGCGTCATCTCGTTGGCCAGCAGGGTATAGCCGTCGGGCGCGGCCTTGGCGACGTATCCCGTCGCGATCGTGGTGCTGCCGCCGCCCCTGTTTTCGACGATGAAGGTCTTTCCGGTGCCGACGCTCAGCGCCTGTGCCGCCATCCGCGCCACGATATCGGTCGTGCCGCCGGGCGCGTAGCCGACGACGAGCGTGACCGGCTTGGAGGGGTAGCCCTGGGCATGGCCCAGCAGCGGAAGGGCGGACAGGCCGATCACGAGGGAACGACGCGAGAGGGATGGCAGCGAACGGTTCAATTTGGCTCCTCGATGTAGGGCCGCCGGTGCCGGCGGCCGATGCGCGAAACTGTACGTCCGCACTCAGCTGAATAATCGCCGTCACACTTACACCATTCTTCAACTGGACTTCACAATGATCGCGATCGCCAATGCCTCGGGGGAGATGGCTTTCTTCCATATCCTGATCCGCTGCGGCAGCCTGTCGGCGGCTGCCCGCGAGTTGGGGTTGACCCCACCCGCCGTCAGCCGGCGCCTCGCGCTGCTCGAGGCACGGCTGGGCGTGCAGTTGCTCAATCGCACCACTCGCCGTATCAGCTTGACGCCCGAGGGCGAGGAATACCTGACCGAGGCCAAGCGCATCCTTGCGGACATCGACGACCTGGAGCAGCAACTGAGCCGGTCGACAGCCGGGCCGCGCGGCCTGCTTCGCGTCAATGCGACGCTCGGCTTTGGCCGCAGCCACGTGGCCCCGGTCATCTCGAAGTTCTGCAAGGTCCATCGCGGCGTGCAGGTGCAGTTCCACCTGTCGGTGACCCCACCTCCGCTATCCGAGGACGCATTCGATGTCTGCGTGCGCTTCGGCGAGCCGCCCGATGCACGCGTGATTGCCCGCAAGCTGGCGGCGAACCGCCGTCTCCTGTGCGCCTCACCCGGCTACCTGGCGCGGCACGGCACGCCGCGCAGCCCTGCGGACCTCGCCCGCCACAACTGCATCAGCATTCACCACGGCGACGACGCCTACGGGTTGTGGCGCCTGAGTTCGGGGCGGCGCAGCGAGGCGGTGAAAGTCACGGGGTCGCTCAGCACGAACGACGGCGACATCGCCGTCGCCTGGGCCCTGGACGGCCACGGGATCCTGTTGCGCGCCGAATGGGACATCGCCAAGTACCTGCGCAGTGGACGCCTGCGCCAAGTGATGGAGAACTACGCCACGCCCCCCGCGGACATCTACGCCGTCTATCCGCAGCGACACCAGAAGTCGCGCCGGGTGACGGCCTTCGTGGACATGCTCTGCACTTCGCTGAATTCGACGGCGCGCAAGATTGCGGGCGCGCCGTAGCAGCGTGCACGGGTCGTTCTCATGGAAATTGGGGCCGCCCAAGCACGGCGCGACCTCGACCTCTTCCCTACTTTGAATGGGCTTCCGCGCCGCCCTTCTTTGGGCCGGTGTTGCCCATGATGCTGCCGATCGCCCGGCCGACGCCGGCACCGATCGCAGTGCCGATGCCGGGCAGAACCGCCGTGCCGACGACCGCGCCTGCCGCTTCTCCGGCAACCTTGGACACCGGCACGTGGACATGCGCCTGACCGATGGGACCCGAAACCTTCAACGGCACGTCCACCAGGCCGCCCACCAGATCCACCGTCAGCTCGCCGTCCACCCGCCGGTTCGCGACCGTGCCTTCGCCCTTGGCCTGAAACGTCTCGCCTTGCGCTTTCAGTTCTGAGTAGCGAACGACCATGCCCTCCGGTGTGTTTTGCGTGTCCATCTGGCCGGTCAACGTACGCAGCCGCGTCTGGCCTGCAAAGTCCTTGCCGAAGCTGCGGATGGCCTTGTCCACGTCGATGTGAAGCAGTGTGGCCTGTGACATTGCAAAGGTGGTGCGCGTGTGCAGCGAGCCCGCCAGTTCGGCCACATTGCCGCCGCTGGCCGAAATCTGCGTCTTGCCGGATGCCTTGCCGCGAAGAACCGAATGCCCCTTGAAAGCATCCAGCGCGCCGGCCACTTCGACATCGCGCGGCTCCAGCTGACCCAACAGCACCAGTGCGCCGTTCTTTGTCCTGGACAGCCCGACTTGCCCGTTGGCTGTTCCGCCGCCAACCTGCACCCGCACCAGCCAGTGATCCGGTTCTTGCCGAGCCAGGGCGAGCCGGAAGCCAGGGCGCATCAGCTCGGCCTCGCGCGGCTGCCAGCCTGCGTCGAACAGCGCGTTGCCATCGAACTCCAACTCCTTTCCAAGGCGGGTGATCCACGTGAGATTGAGAAAGTGCACCTTTTCGACCGGCACCGGCACCGACGCATGGGGTGCCGCGGGATTCACGTGCAGACCGCGCAGCGACAGCACCGGGATCACGGCGCCATCGACCTGCGCGTGCTGGAAGCTCAGCCTGCCCTTCAGCAGCTCCGGCAGGCGCGGCCGTGCTGCAACGTGTCTGACGCTGATCGGCTGCGTCTGTACGGTCGCCACGTCGGTCAGCAGGAGCTCGGGTTGCGGCCACAGCTGAAGGTGGGCGCCGCCCACCTTCACTTTCACTCCCAGGTTCTCTTCGGCTGCCGCCGCGATTCGCGAAGCCAATTCCTGGTCGTCAGGCACAAGTCGCAGGGCGGCGGCAACCAGCACGGCCGCCACGACAGTGAGACTCAGTATCACGAACAAGAACCAGCGGACAGCGCGCTTCAATTCTCAAAACTCCGCCGTGCATCGGCTCGGCTTGCAAGTTGGGCAATTTACGTCGATGCAGTAGCGTTCGTCGTAGGGGGCCGATTGCTTGTGGCGTAGGAGCGTTCCCCGCCGGTACTACTGGCCCGCTGCCGCGGCGTGTGCTGGATGCGCTGCCCGATCGCACGAGCGAACCCGCGGCGCCATAGCGGACTGTCACGACGGATCGTTCATGGCCGACTGGGGCCTGGACAGCAAGATTGAGGGGCCGCGACCTAGTGGCTCTTCGGGTGCGCGACATCAGTCACGGTGAGCGCGTAGCCTCACGGGCCGTCGTGCCGAGCAGCAGCTACTTGTTGGCCTCGTACTGCCATGCGCCCATCTTGAAGACGTTATCAGGATCGATCTTTGCCTTGAGAGCCCGCAGCCGATTCATGGTGTCTTGCGGGAACACCTCCAGCATTTCCGCTTCGCTCTCCGGCATGGCATTGTTCAAATAGGTGGTCACGTGAAAGCGGCTCAGCTTCGCCACGAACTCGTCGCACCACATCTTGCTCGCCGCTCGTTGTGAGACATCGTCGTCCGGCCAGCTGGTAATACAGGTGCACCAGAGGCGCCCCTTGCGACCGGCAAAGGAAGTGGAGGCCGGATCAGCCCTGCCCACCGCTCCATTGACCTCCATAAAGAGGATGAACGTCGAAAGCTTCGAGGCAAACTCCGGCTTTTCGCTCCATTGCCTCACAGCCACATCCACGATGCTGTTCACCGCACTGGAGTCGCGGGGATCCCAATTGATGAACACGCCCTTGTCCCAGTAGGGAATCGTGTGTCTGCCCAACGGTGACGTAAGAAAAACCCTGAGACTTTCGGGCCGTTGACTCGCAGCCCGAACCGCTGTGAGATACGCGTCCAGAAGGCTCTTGCCCCATACGAAGGCGCTCAGGCACCGGAAGTGTGGGCAGCACCCTTTCATTGCCCGATTCGCTTCCGGCATTTGGAGGACCAACACCATGGCAGAAAGTCCGCTCGCCAGCCTCAAAGCCGCGCTCCGCGGAGCGCTGATCACACGCGAAGACAAGGACGCTTTCATAGCCGCGCGCTCGCGCGGATGGAACCGCGACCTGAACTTGCGAGCGAACCCGCTGGCCTTCGCCGTCGTCTCGGGTGTGCGGGACATCGTGACGACCGTGAACTGCTGTCGCTCGAACAAGATCCCGATCGCGGTGCGAGGAAAGGGCGCGCATTCGCCTTACGGAATGGCCAACGACGCAGTGGTGATCGACCTGATGAAGATGACTGCCGTCAGGGTCGATCCCGAAAAGAAGCTGGCATATATCTAGCAACAACGGTTCCAATCCTGTTGGCACCGGCGACACTCGGCCATGGCCCGGTCACCGACGGTTGAGCAGCTCCCTACATTGGCTGCCGATGCCCAACAGGTCAACCTCCCAGCGACTCATCGAAACACCGCTAGAGCTGTGGCGACGAGTGAAGGGGGTTACTGAGATCACCGCGCGGCCGGTGCTGCCGGTGGGGCGCGCAATGTGTGAGCCTGGCTCGCGGCGAACCGGAGGCGCCTCCGCCGGCGGGCCAGGCGCATGGGTCGAAGCGGTCCGCTACGCGATCAGGTCGGCAATCTCGCCCAGCCGCGAGACCATCCAGTCGGGCGGCGCGGCGGCGAAGGCGGCCGCCCCCTGGGACTCGCCGCCGTGAATGATCGCCACGCGCATCCCGATGGCGCGCGCGGCGCAGACGTCAGCCAGGCTGTCGCCGACGAACAGCGCCTCTTCCGCCGGCGCTTTCATCGCGGCGAGCACTGCCGACACACCCTCCGGGTTGGGCTTGAGGTGTATCACGTCGTCGCGACTGAGCACCGGCCACAGCCTGCGCTGAAGGCCGAACCGCACGAGTGCGGCGCCGAGCGCGGCACGGCCGACGTTGCTGACCATTGCCGACTCGACGTGGCGATCGGCCAGACGCTGCAGCAGCGCTGATGCACCCAAGCGTGGCGACCAGCGCGTCAGCGCGTCAGCATCCCAGCGGTCGTAGACCGGAAACAACGCCCGGCGCAAGGCCTCGAGCCGCCCCTGAGGCGCGGCCAGATCGGCGGCGGCGTTCCACATCTCGGCGTAATTGCCCTCGACAACGTACCCCTGTTCAGCGAAGGCTCTGCGCAGCTCGGTCTGGGCCGCCTCGAGCCGCCACTGAAAGTCGACCAGCGTGCCCTCGAAGTCGAATACGACTGTCCGAATCAGCTTGTCCACGCCCGATGTTGCTCCGAGTGCTGTGCAGCCGGCGCCGCCGTCGACAAGGCGTCAGCGCGGTGCAAGGCGGTATGCGCGCGATTATCGCAGGGTGTCGCCCTGCTGCGCTATTCCACGGTAACGCTCTTCGCCAGGTTCCGAGGCTTGTGTGGCCACATCACGTCGCAGGCGACATGAGTGTCCCCCTTCGCTGCTCACCTCGGTCATTGCACCGTTATTCAACGGTGACGCTTTTTGCGAGGTTACGCGGCTTGTCGACGTCGGTGCCGCGGGCGCAGGCGGTGTGATACGCGAGCAATTGCAGCGGCACGACGTGCAGCAGCGGGCTGAGCGGGCCGTAGTGTTCGGGCATGCGGATCACGTGGATGCCATCCTCGCTCTCGATATGCGTGTCGGCATCGGCCAGCACGTACAGCACGCCGCCGCGGGCGCGCACTTCCTGCATGTTGCTCTTGAGTTTTTCCAGCAGCGCATCGTTCGGCGCCACCGTCACCACCGGCATGTCGCCGGTCACCAGCGCCAGCGGACCGTGCTTGAGCTCGCCGGCGGCGTAGGCCTCCGCATGGATATAGGTGATCTCCTTGAGCTTGAGCGCGCCTTCCAGCGCGATCGGGTAATGCAGCCCCCGGCCGAGGAACAACGCGTGCTCCTTGCCGGCGAAATCCTCCGACCAGCTGATGATCTGCGGCTCCAGCGCCAGCACCGCCGTCAACGCCGCCGGCAGGTGCCGCATCGCTTTCAGGTGCGCGGCCTCCTGCGATTCGGTGAGGCGTCCCTTGGCTTGCGCGAGCGCCAGCGTCAGCAGGAAAAGGCCCGCCAATTGCGTGGTGAACGCCTTGGTCGAAGCCACGCCGATCTCCACACCCGCGCGCGTGATGTAAGCGAGCTTGCATTCGCGCACCATCGCCGAACTTGCGACGTTGCACACGGTCAATGTGTGCGTCATGCCCAGGCCCTGCGCATGGCGCAGCGCGGCCAGCGTGTCGGCCGTTTCGCCGGACTGGCTGATCGTCACGACGAGCGTCGTGGGGCTCGGCACCGACTCGCGGTAGCGGTACTCGCTGGCGATCTCCACCTGGGTCGGGATCTTCGCGATGCCCTCCAGCCAGTACTTGGCGGTGCAGCCGCTGTAGTAGCTGGTGCCGCAGGCCAGGATCAGCACGTTGTCGATCTCCTTGAACACGCGCCAGGCGCTCGCGCCGCTGCCCTTCTCGCCGGCGCCGTCGAACAACTCCGGCACGACCGCCTGCACGCCCTCGAGGGTGTCGGCCACCGCGCGCGGCTGCTCGAAGATTTCCTTTTGCATGTAGTGTCGGTACGGGCCCAGTTCGGCAGCGCCGCTGTGCGCCTGCACCGTCTTCACCGGCCGCGTCACGGCCTTGTGGGATTTATCCACCACCCAGTACTTGCCCAATTGCACATCGACGAGATCGCCCTCTTCGAGGTACACGATCTGGTCCGTCACGCCCGCCAGCGCCATCGCGTCGCTGGCCAGGAAGTTCTCGCCGCCCTCGGCGCCCACGCCGAGGATCAGCGGCGAGCCGGCGCGCGCGCCGACCACGCGGTGCGGCTCGTCCTTGCAGAACACCGCGATCGCGTACGCGCCGTGCAATTGCCGCACCGCCGCCTGCACGGCCTCGAACAAGTCCCCGTCGTACAGGCTGTCGATCAGGTGGCAGATGACCTCGGTATCCGTCTGGCTCGCGAATGTGTAGCCCTTGGCCCTCAGCGCCGCGCGCAGTTCCTCGTGGTTCTCGATGATGCCGTTGTGCACCAGCGCGATTCGGCCGGCTTTGCCGCCCGCGTCCTGGCCGGGTCCATGGCTGAAGTGCGGATGCGCGTTATGCACTGCCGGCGCGCCATGCGTCGCCCAGCGGGTGTGCGCGATCCCGATGGTCCCCTGCAGGTGCTCCTGCTCGACCTGCGCCATCAGTTCGGCCACACGCTCGGTGCTGCGGGCCCGCTTCAGGCCGTCGGCATATACCGCGACACCGCAGGAGTCATAGCCGCGGTATTCGAGCCGGTGCAGCCCTTGCACGAGGATGGGGACGATGTTCCGGCTGGAGACGGCGCCGACGATGCCACACATGAGGAACTCCCTGAAAGCTGGATTGCGCACTGTAGGCGCAGCCATGAGAAATCAGTAGTCATATTTCAGATTACAGAGAAATTATCTTCCGTACATTGC
>JAGRPN010000409.1 GCA_019449555.1 Ramlibacter sp. | reverse complement strand
CCGCCAGCCAGGACCAGAGTGCCAAGATCAGGCAGGTGAGCAGCGCCGTCAAGCAAATGGACACGGTGGTGCAGCAGAACGCCTCGTTGGTCGAGGAGGCGGCCGCGGCCACCGAGTCGATGAAGGACCAGGCGGGCACGCTGCTGGAACTGGTCTCGCGGTTCCGGCTGCAAGACGCGGACGATTCGTTCGCCTCGAGTCATCCGGCGGTGCTCCAGGCGGCATTGGTTGGGTCGAGCCCGAGCCCGGGCCCGATCAAGGTGCGGGCCCGCGGCGGTTTCCTGGGCCATTACATGCAAGCCGGCCGGACGATGGCCGACAAGTCCCAGGCGCAAGACAGTCGCTGGAACGACTTGTGACCGCTATCGGCGGCCCGGGTCCCGGTCGGGCTGGGCCAGCCGGGCGATCTCCTCTTCGCTGAAACCCGCCTGTCGTCGCGCCTCCTCGTTGAAAGGCGGCCGCAGGCGCGGGGCGCCGTAGTGCGATGCCAACTGCGCGTAGGTCGCGATCGGGTCGAGCCGGCGCTGCGCGCACAACCAGCGGTACCAGTGGTTGCCGATCGCCACGTGGCCGATCTCGTCGCGCAGGATGACGTCGAGAATGGCGGCCGCCGCCGTGTCGCCCGCCGCGAGCAACTTCGCTTGCATCGGCGGTGAAGCGTCGAGACCGCGTGCCTCCAGCGTGCGCGGCACCAGCGCCATGCGCGCCAGCAAGTCGCCGCGCGTCTTTGCTGCCATTTCCCACAAGCCGTCGTGCGCCGGGAGGTCGCCGTAGGCATGGCCGAGCGTGGCGAGGTGATCGCGCACCAGCATGAAATGAAGCGCCTCTTCCCGCGCCACCTGCAGCCAGTCGCGGTAATACCGGTCCGGCAGGCCCGGGAAGCGCCAGACCGCGTCCAGTGCGAGATCGATCGCGTTGCGCTCGATATGCGCCACCGCATGCAGCAACGCGGCGCGGCCCTCGCGGGTTGCGGCGGAACGCGCCTTCAAGCGCGCGGGCGGCACGAGCGGCGGCCGCTCGGCCCGACCGGGCACGCCGGCCGGCTCCTCGATCGCTTCCTGGGCGCCGACGGGAGCCTCGGCCGAAGTCGAAAGCGAGCGCGCCAGCCGCGCCTTTTCGTCGGCATCGGGCAGCAGCAGCAGCTCCAGCGCCTGTCGTCGCAAGGTCATGCTGCGATGGTAGCCGGGCCGGCGTGCAGGCCCGCCGCAGCCGGCGCCAACCACCGCCAGCGCCGGGCTGAATTCCCGCCCCAGCCAGCGGCCCGGGCGACGAAAACTACAATTCCCGTTTTGCAAAGGAACCCATGGCAATCTACGAACTCGGCGGCAAAGCGCCGCAACTCGCGCCGGGCGCCTGGATCGCCGACAGCGCCCAGGTCATCGGTGAAGTCCACCTGGGCGAGAACGCCAGCGTCTGGTACGGCGCCGTGATCCGCGGCGATTGCGACAGCATCCGCGTGGGCCGCAACACCAACATCCAGGATCAGGCCGTGCTGCACGCGGACGAGGGCGTGCCGCTGGTGATCGGCGACAACATTTCGGTGGGGCACCAGGCGATGCTGCACGGCTGCACGATCGGCGACGGTTCGCTCATCGGGATCCAGGCCGTCGTCCTGAACGGCGCGAAGATCGGGAAGAACTGCATCGTGGGCGCCGGCAGCGTCGTGACCGAGAACAAGGAATTCCCCGACGGCTCGATGATCATCGGCACGCCGGCGCGGCTGGTGCGCAAGCTCGACGAAGCGCAGAT
>JAGRPN010000408.1 GCA_019449555.1 Ramlibacter sp. | reverse complement strand
ACTTCTTGGCAGCTCCGCCAAATTTCTTCGACAGAATGGTGGTGATCGCCGCGGTCAAGGTGGTCTTGCCGTGGTCAACGTGTCCAATGGTGCCAACGTTTACGTGCGGTTTCGTCCGCTCGAATTTTTCCTTAGCCATTTCCAAGTACCCCTCAAATTTGCACAAGAACGATGCGGCTCATCACAACCAACATCCCGACTACCGCTTTATCAAATACAGGCACGCCGCCTCAAACGGCGACCACCCAAAACCTGGTGCCCATGGGCAGGATTGAACTGCCGACCTCTCCCTTACCAAGGGAGTGCTCTGCCACTGAGCTACATGGGCTTCGGACTTACTACCAAATAAGCCCACACAAAAACTGGAGCGGGTGAAGGGAATCGAACCCTCGTCTTAAGCTTGGAAGGCTTCAGCTCTACCATTGAGCTACACCCGCATGGGGTGGGCCGTGGTTGTAAAGCCGCTCAAGCGTCAACAACCACGCTCCTCCCGCTTCGCCCTGCTCCTACTTCAAAAACTGGTGGTGGGGGAAGGATTCGAACCTTCGAAGGCAGAGCCGTCAGATTTACAGTCTGATCCCTTTGACCGCTCGGGAACCCCACCCAAACGAAGCGCGAGATTATAGGGGGGTTCCCGAGACGCTGTCAAACACCTTCACTGCAAAAACCTGTCCAGATCACACATTGAACAGGAAATTCATGACATCGCCATCCTTGACGACATATTCCTTGCCTTCCGCACGCATCTTGCCCGCCTCTTTCGCCCCTTGCTCGCCCTTGCAGGCAATGAAATCGTCGAACGCAATGGTCTGGGCCCGAATGAAGCCCCGCTCGAAATCGGTATGGATCACGCCTGCCGCCTGCGGGGCGGTATCGCCCTTGTGGATGGTCCAGGCACGCACTTCCTTGACCCCGGCCGTGAAATAGGTCTGCAGGCCAAGCAGATCGTAGGCCGCACGAACCAGGCGATTGAGGCCCGGCTCGTCCCAGCCAAGTTCCTTCAGGTATTCCATGCGATCTTCCGGCGACAATTCCTGCAGCTCAGCCTCGAGCGCCGCACACACGGGAACGACCGGTGCGCCCTCCTGATCGGCAAACGCCTTCAGCGCGTCCAGCATCGGATTGTCGTGAAAGCCGTCCTCGCTGACGTTGGCGACATACAGCGTGGGCTTGACCGTCATCAGGCACAACGGCTTGATCGCCTCCAGCCCTTCCGCGTCAAGGCCGGCGGCACGTGCGGGGCGCCCTTCGTTCAGTGCGGCGAGCACCGGCTTCAAGGCCTCCGTGATGACTTTCGCCTCCTTGTCGCCCCCGCGCGCCGCCTTTTCATACCGTATCAATGCCTTCTCGGCGCTCGCCAGGTCGGCGAGCGCCAGTTCGGTCGCAATAGTCTCCACATCCGACAACGGATCGACCCTACCGGCGACATGGATCACGTTTTCATTGTGAAAACAGCGCACCACGTGACAGATCGCGTCCGTTTCGCGGATGTTGGCGAGAAACTGATTGCCCAACCCCTCGCCCTTGGAGGCACCCGCCACCAGGCCGGCGATGTCGACGAACTCGACGATCGCCGGCACCACCCGTTGCGGTTTGATGATCTCCGCCAGTTGCGCGATGCGCGGGTCCGGCACCTCGACCACACCGGTGTTCGGCTCGATGGTGCAGAAAGGATAGTTCTCCGCTGCGATGCCCGCCTGGGTCAGCGCATTGAACAGGGTGGATTTTCCGACGTTGGGCAAGCCAACGATGCCGCATTTGAGACTCATGGGTTTTCCAGTTTAGGTTTGACTGAGGCGGTTTTTACGGACGGATTGGTGTTGGCACGCTGGGTGGCCGTATTCCACTCGCCTTGTTCGATCAGCGGCACCAGATCGAGTGCACGATCGATTGCCGCGTCGATCTCTGTCTGCTCCTCGCGCCGCGGCGGCTTGAGGACATAGTTCACGACTTCGTTGCGATCGCCCGGGTGACCGATCCCGATACGCAGCCGCCAGTAGTCCTGCGTGCCCAGATGCGAGGTGATGTCCTTGAGGCCGTTGTGCCCGCCCATGCCGCCGCCGAACTTGAGGCGCAACTGGCCGGGTGGAATGTCGAGCTCGTCATGCACCACCAGGATCTCGCCCGGCGCAATACGATGAAAACGCGCCAGCGCGCCGACCGCCTGACCGGAACGGTTCATGAAGGTCTGCGGCAACAGCATCCAGATGTTTCCCGAACTGCGCCCGACAATGCCGTGAAAGCGCGCTTCATGTGCCAGCGGAATGTTCCACGCCTGCGCGAGACGCGCGCAAAACCAAAACCCGGCATTGTGCCGGGTTTCTTCGTAGTCACGCCCCGGGTTACCGAGGCCGACAATCAGGCGGGGTGCCGTCATGACGACTCACAACGCAACACAGCCGGGTTGCGTCAAGACTCAAGCTGCGGGTGCAGCAGGCGTCTCAGGTGCGGGTTCGTCGGACTTCATGCCCTTGGGCAGCGTGACCGTCGCCACTGCGGGATTCTCGTGCTGTACATGCGCAACAAGTTCCACGCCTTCGGGCAATACGAGGTCATTCGCATGAATGGAATGGCCGATCTCCAGCGCGCCCATGTCCACAGCAATGAACTCGGGCAGATTACCCGGCAGACAGGTCACGTCGATTTCGGTCACCACATGGCTGACCTTGCCACCACCAGTTTTAACGCCAGGGGCGGTATCCGCATTCAGGAAGTGCAGCGGGACCTTGACGTGTATTTTGTGCGTCTTGTCGACACGCTGGAAGTCGACGTGCAGCACTTGCTGCCGGTAGGGATGCCATTGCGTATCGCGCAGCAGCACCGACTCCTTGGCGCCGTCGACATTCAGCGTCAGCACGGAAGCGTGAAAAGCCTCCTTGCGCAGCGCATGGTAAAGCGCATTGTGATCCAGCTCGATCTGTACCGGAGCGGTCGTGCCACCGTAGACGATGCCGGGGACCTTGCCAGCGTGACGCAGACGGCGGCTCGCACCCGTACCTTGCAATTCACGCTTGGCGGCGATGACTTCGATTTCCATAGTATTTCTCCAATTTACCTATAAAAGCCCCCGCGACCAGGGGCATTCCCAGCCCGCTATTCGATGAAGAGCGAACTGACAGAATCTTCGTTGCTGATGCGGCGGATGGTTTCCGCCAGCAATTCAGCCACCGACAGTTGCCGGATTTTCTTGCATGCGCGCGCATCGTCGCGCAACGGGATGGTATCGGTCACCACCAGTTCGTCGATCGCGGAATTCGTCACGCGTTCGGCGGCGCTGCCGGAGAGCACGGCATGCGTGCAATACGCCATCACTTTCTTGGCGCCATGCTCCTTCAGCGCATTGGCCGCTTCGCACAGTGTATTGGCCGTATCGACCATGTCATCCATGATGATGCAGGTCCGATCCTTGACGTCGCCGATGATGTGCATCACCTTCGCCACATTCGGTTTGGGACGACGTTTGTCGATGATCGCCAGGTCGCATTCCAGCCGCTTGGCGATCGCCCGTGCCCGCACCACCCCGCCGACGTCGGGCGACACCACCATCAGGTTCGGGTGGTTGCGCTTCCAGATATCGCCCAGCAGGATCGGACTGGAATAGATGTTGTCGACCGGAATGTCGAAAAACCCCTGGATCTGGTCCGAATGCAGATCCATCGTCAGCAACCGGTCGATTCCCACGCCCTGCAGCATGTTGGCCACCACCTTGGCAGTGATCGCCACCCGGGCCGAACGGGTGCGCCGGTCCTGGCGCGCATAGCCGTAATACGGAATCGCCGCGGTGATGCGGGCAGCCGAGGCGCGTTTCAGCGCATCGACCATCACCATCACTTCCATCAGGGTGTCGTTGGTCGGCTGGCAGGTCGACTGCAGTACGAACACGTCCTTGCCGCGCACGTTCTCCAGGATCTCGACCATCACCTCGCCATCGGAAAACCGCGACACCGTGGCACGGCCGAGATGAATGTTCAGATGGCGCACCACGTCGCTGGCAAGACGCGGGTTGGCATTTCCGCTGAACACCATCAGGTTGTCTATGGACACACGAGTCTCCGGCGATTTGGCTGGTCCGACACAACAACAAAAACAGCCGCCACCGGCGGCTGTTCGCTTAACTGGCTGGGGAGGTAGGGATCGAACCTACGAATGTCGGAATCAAAATCCGATGCCTTACCACTTGGCGACTCCCCAATAAAATCGGGTGCTGCTCAGTCGCAGTACTCGTACAGCGGATGCCGGTCGAGCCCCTGCGCCACAAAACCCTGCATCGTGTCGGGCAGTTGGCGCAACACGCCGCGCGCCGCTTCTTCCGTCCCGAACGATGCAAATACGCAGGCCCCCGAACCGGTCATCCGCGCCTCGCCGAAATTCGCCAGCCATTCGAGATGACGCGCGACTTCGGGGTATCGACTGACCACCACGGACTGCAGGTCGTTACGACCCATGCCTGCGGAAAAGGGCGCTATTTTGAGGGGTGGCGTGTTGCGTGTCAATTCCGGTACGGCAAAAATTGCTGCGGTCGGCACCTGCACCGGCGGCATCAACACCACATACCAGGCCGGGGGGGCACTCACCGAATGCAGGATTTCGCCCACGCCTTCGGCAAATGCAGTCTGCCCGAACACGAACACGGGCACGTCAGCCCCCAGCCGTAGCGCCAGTTCCTGGAGCGTTTTACGCGACAAATCAACCTGCCACAGGCGATTGAGCGCCAGCAGGACCGTAGCGGCGTCCGAACTGCCGCCGCCCAGGCCGCCGCCCAGCGGCAGATTTTTATCCAGCCGGATACTCACGCCCGCTCCGGCAGGTGCATAGGCCTGTAATAGCCGCGCTGCACGAACAGTCAGGTCATCGTCCTCGGACACGCCTGGAAGATCGCCTTCACGCACGATCCGGTCGTCGTCGCGCAATTCGAGGTGCACGGTGTCGCCGCGGTTGATCAGCCGAAACACGCTCTGCAGCAGGTGGTAGCCGTCGGCACGCCGGCCGACGACGTGCAGGAACAGATTGAGTTTGGCCGGGGCAGGATAGGCGTGGCTGCTCATTCGTTTTGCCAACTGTCGGCCACCAGCCGGATTTCCAAGCCTTCGCGCGCCACCACCAGCTTGCGCGGCCGCGCAGACGCATCGGCAGCATACTGCAGGTAATCGATCGTCCAGCCATCCTGCCGGAGTTGCGCAAGACGGCCCGAGGCGTCACGCGTGGCCTCGAAAGCGCTGCCCGGGGCCGGACGTGCCTGCACCCACCAGGTCAGCCCCGTGACCGGCAGTACATAACCGAGCGCCTCCCGCGTCAGGGTATCGGCATCGCGGGCGTGACGCGTGGGTTGATTGGGGACTTCGAGCGTCACGCCGTCGTCGTCGCGCACGATACGCGCCACCCCCTGCCCCAGGGGCGACGTCATCAGCAACTCGTCCCGGTCTGCCCGATGCTGCCAGCGGATCTGGCCCGACAGACTCTGCTCGCCGCCCTGCACGCCGATGCGGCCCTGCAGGGTCCAGTTGGCTGAGGACCGAGCAGGCACCTCGACGACAGGCGGAACGGAAGAAACCGATGCGCAACCGCCCAATAGCAGCGCCAGCAGCGCTGTCGCAGACGCGGCGCGCATCAAGGCTTGAGACGGCGCAGCGTTTCCAGCAGCACCTCGTTCTGTGGGTGACTCTGCAGGCTGCTTTGCCAGAGCTTGCCCGCTTCGTCGCGCTGGCCGCTCGCCCACAGGACTTCGCCCAGATGGGCGGCGATTTCGGGGTCGGGGCGCGCCTTGAAGGCACGTTCGAGATATTCCTGCGCGCGCGGCAGATTGCCCGAACGGTATTGCGCCCAGCCCACGCTATCGAGGATGAAAGGATCGTCCGGCGACAAGGTCAATGCCTTGTCGAGAAGGATGAGGGCTTCGGAAAGGCGCTTGGTGCGATCGGCCAGCGTGTAACCCAGCGCGTTGTAGGCTTGCGCATCCATGGGGCGCAACACGATCACGCGGCGCAAATCCGCCTCCAGCACATCAAGCTTGTCGAGTTTCTCGGCCGCCATGGCATGGTCGTACAGCAGATCCGCTGAATCGGGGTAACGCTTGAGCCCCTCCGACAGCACGTCATAGATCGCCGCGTACTGCTTGCTGCCGCGCAGCACTTCGGCCCGGGCCTGAATCAGCCGCACATTCTGCGCATCGTTCTCGCCCCGGGTCGCTTTCAGCAAGGCGCTCGCCTCATCCGGCCGACCGGCTCCTACCAGTAGCGCGGCCTGACGCGCACGCGCCGGCACCAGATAATTGCCGGTCTTGACCCCGGCGTAATACGCGCCGGCCGCTTCCGGTTGTTTCATCTGTTCGGCCGCCTGTCCCAGGTAGTAGTACACCGCATCCGGATCGCGCGGGTTGTATTCCAGGGTTTTCGCCAGGAAATCGTGGGCCGTCTTGGCGTCGCCCATTTGCATGGACAACAGGCCCGCCGCGAAACTCACTTCGGCATTGCGCGGAAAATCCCGGGTCAGCCGGGTGAATTCGGCGCGCGCCTCGTCGAAATGGTTGGCATTGACGAGGACGCGCGCATAGGCCAGCCGAACCTCGCGGGCATCGGGATGCGCCGTCAGAAACGTCCGCATGAACGCAAGCGCGTCGGCATGCGATGTCTGGTCGAGTATCTGGGCCCGCAGCAAAGCGGCCGGCTCCCAACCGGGACGCAGGTCATCGGCCTTCTGCAAGGCGGTGACCGCCGCCTCGTTGCGTCCGACGCTGGCCGCAGCCTGGGCCACGGCAAAACGCGCTTCCGGCAAGGTCGAATAGTCCGCAGCCAACCGTTCGACCAGTTCCAGCCCGGCCGGCGAACCATGCGTCTTCCCCATCACGGAGGTCAGATGCAGAAAGCCATTCGCAGGATCCTTCTTCAGCAAAACCCGCAGGATGGGCTCGGCCTCGTCGAATTTGCCCTCGTTCAGCAGCAGCACCGCCATCGTCTGCTGGGCAGATTCCGAATCCGGTTCGGCCGCCATCCACAGCCGCGTAGCCTCCAGCGCACCGGTCGGGTTGCGGGCGAACATCGAAACCTCGGCGGCCCGGCGGGCGATACGGGGATCGTGCGTCTCCCGCGCGAGATCGAGATAGGTCGACTGGGCGATGCCGATCTGGCCGCGCTGCCCGGCCACTTCCGCCACCAGGAACTTGAACAGGATGTCCGGCGTAAGCGGCTGCTTGGGCAATGCGGCTTGCGCCTTGGCCGCTGCCTCCGCCGCCGGGTCGACGGCAGGCTCAGCCACCGCCTCGGCAGGCGGCTGGGGCTGGGATTCCACCACGGCAGGCGGCGGCGACTTGACGCCAAGCTGGCTGCACGCGGCTACGAGCGCCAGCATTGCGTAGAGAGGAAAAGTCTTGAGGAATGCCATGTTGTGCCTTGTTGATCGGTTGCTTGTCACGATTCTAAGCGTTCGAGGCCTGCCTGTATGCAAGGTTCAACCTTGCCCCCTATTGCGACCGCAGCGCGTCGATGGGATTGAGCCCCGCGGCGCGCCTGGCCGGGTAAAAGCCGAAAAACACACCGATCAGGAAAGATACGCCCACTGCCATCAACACCGAGGCCAGCGTGACCGCTACCGGCAATCCGGCCAGCCGCTCGACCAGCCAGGCGCCGCCGATGCCGAACAGCAGGCCGATTCCGCAGCCGATCAGCGACAGGGTCAGCGCCTCGACCAGAAACTGCCACAATACATCGCGGCGGCGTGCGCCGATCGCCATGCGGATGCCGATCTCGCGGGTACGTTCGGTCACCGACACCAGCATGATGTTCATGATCCCGATGCCGCCCACCACCAGCGAGATGGCGGCGATCGCGCCAAGCAGCAGGCTCATGATGCGAGTGGTCGAGGCGGCGGTCTCGGCGAGGGCCGTCAGGTTGCGCACGGTAAAGTCGTCATCCTGGCCCAATCCGATCCGATGCCGGTTGCGCAACAGATCGTTGATGGACGCTTCGGCAGCATCCATGCGTTTTTCCGATACGGCTTGCACCATGATGAAGCGGGCGCGGTTGCGCAGGGTGTTGCTGAATATCTTTTGCTGCGCGCTGCTGATCGGCACCAGCACGGTATCGTCCTGGTCGCGCCCATCGAGGCTCTGACCCTTGGACGCCAGCACGCCGATCACCTCGAACGGCGCCTGCTTGATGCGGATGATCTTGCCGACGGGATCCTCGTCGCCGAACAGTTCGCGCGCCACCACTCCACCGATGACCGCAACCCGCGCCCCCCGGCGCACGTCGGCGTCGCTGAAGAAACTGCCCGACGCCATCGACCAGTTCCGCACCACGGCATAGTCCGGCGTGGTGCCGTAGACCGAGGTATTCCAGTTGACGCCGCCGTAGATCAGCTGGGCGCCGCCGGGCGATACCGGCGCCGACGCCAAGATGTCGGGCAGGTCGCGAATGGCGTCGGCATCGTCGAAAGTGAGCGAGGGTGCATCGCCGGTCGCCACCCGCGCGCCCCCCGACGAGACGGCGCCCGACATGATGATGAAGAGATTGCTGCCCATCGACTCGATCGAGCTGCGCACCATCGCCTGCGCACCCTGGCCGATCGCCAGCATGAGAATGACGGCCGCCACGCCGATGACCATGCCGAGCATGGTGAGGAAGCTGCGCATGCGGTGCGTGGTGAGCGCATGCCAAGCGGTCTCGAGGAGGCTGGTGAAAATCATGCGACGGCCTCGGCCACAGTCGTATCCTCGATCACCTGGCCATCCTGGAAACGGATGCATCGGCGTGCATAGGCGGCGATGTCGGCTTCGTGCGTCACCAACACCAGCGTGATGCCTTCTTCGCGGTTGAGCCGGCTGAAAAGATCCATCACCTGGCGGCTGGTTTCGCTGTCGAGATTGCCGGTCGGCTCATCGGCAAAAATGATGCGCGGGCGCGTAGCCAGCGCGCGGGCGATCGCCACCCGCTGCTGCTGGCCACCCGACAGTTGCAGCGGCGTGTGATGCGAGCGCTCGCCCAACCCCACCCGCTCGAGCATGGTCTGCGCCTGCCGGCGGCGCGCCTCGCGCCCCATGCCGGCATACATCAGTGGCAGTGCAACATTGTCGAGTGCAGTCAGTTTGGGTAACAGGTTGAACCCCTGAAACACGAAACCGATTTCACGATTGCGCAATGCCGCCAGTTGATCCGACGACAGACGGCCGACATCCTGTCCGTCGAGGTGGTAGCTGCCGCGGGTAGGCCGGTCGAGGCAACCGAGCAGATTCATGAAGGTACTTTTGCCCGAGCCCGACGCCCCCATGATGGCGACGAACTCGCCTTCGGCAATGCTGAGGCTCACGCCGCGCAGCCCCTGGAACACGCCGGCACCGGTCGGATAGTCCTTTTCGAGGTTCGCCACCTCGATCAGCGGTGCGCCGGGAACGGCCATCAGAACAGGCGGCCGCGCGACATGCCGCCATTCTCTTTTTTGGCCGCCAGATCGGCCACGATCACCGTATCGCCCGCTTTCAGCGCCCCGCTGACGATTTGCGTGTAGGCCTTGTCGCTAATACCGGTCTTCACCGCCACCCGTACGGGTTTGCCGTCGACCAGCCGATACACCGCCGCGCCCCGCGGCTTGCCGGCGCTCTCGACGCCGCTGCCCGCCTGCGGCCGGAAACGCAGCGCCGTCGTCGGCACGCGCAGCACGTTCGGCCGGGTCTCGACCAGCACGCGCAGATTGGCCGTCATGCCGGGCATCAGTGCCAGGTCGGGGTTGGCGACATTCACCACCACGTTGTAGGTGACGACATTCTGCTGGGTCGTGGCGTTCAGCCGCACCTGCCGCACCGCACCGGTATATTCGGTATCGGGGAACGCGTCGACGCGAAACTTGACCGGCTGACCGACCTTGATCTGCCCGATATCGGCTTCCGACACCGTGGAATCGATCTGCATCTGAGTCAGATCCTTGCCGATCTGGAACAGCGTCGGCGTCTGGAAGCTCGCCGCTACGGTCTGGCCGACGTCGACCTGGCGGTTGATCACGGTGCCGTCGACCGGCGAACGGATGATCGAGAAACCGAGATTGGTCTGGTCGCGCGTCACCTGTGCGCGTGCCAGCCGCACCTGCGCCTCTGCCTGTGCACGGGCAGCCAGCGTCTGATCGAGTTCCTGCTGCGACACGTATTCCTGTTTGAACAGCGTCTGCATGCGTACCGCATTGGCCTCGGCCAGATTCAGTTGCGCCTGGGCGTTGGCGAGGCTGGCGGTGCTTTGCGTCAGAGCCGCCTGGAACAGCGCCGGGTCGAGTTCGGCCAGCACCTGCCCGGCTTTCACCTGCTGATTGAAGTCGGCATCGATGCGCCGCACCGTTCCCGAGACCTGGGTGCCCACGTTGACCAGCGTAACCGGATTGAGCGTGCCGTTGGCCGACACTTCAGCCGCAATGTCGCCACGATCCACCGCCACCGTCCGGTATTGCGGTTCGGCAGGCTTACTCTTGCCGTTCCACCACCATGCGGCCGCTGCAATCACCATGACCAGCAGTACAAGCATCCCTGTTTTTTTCATCGCTTTCCTTCCTGCTGCGCCGGTTCCAGCCAGTCCCAACTCAAATCCCCAATGGCCTGCGCCAGTTGCGCCCGTGCCACCCGCAAGCCCAGCCGCGTCTGCAACTGGGTCTGGCGCGCCTGGGCCAGATTGGCCTGCGCGCTCAACACATCGAGCAGGATGCCAAGCCCTGCCTGGTACCGTCCCAGCGCGAGTTTCTCGGCCGCGGCCGCGCTTCCCACCAGATCGGCGCTGCGGCTATCCGCTTCGGTCTCGCTCTTCACGCTGTAATAGGCGCGCCACACGTCCAACGCCACCTGGTTGGCCACGCGGTCGCGTTCCGTCGCGGCCAGGCCGGCCTGGGTTTGCGCCGCGGCGATCTGATAGGTGTTGCGGTAGCCGGTGAAGATCGGAATGGTCAGATTGATCCCCACGCTGGAGCTGGTCGACGCCAGGGAACCGTTGTCCAGCCGTTGCGCGCCATAGAAAGCCGAGAAGCTGGGCTTGCCGGCGGCCTCGGCGCTACGCACACCAGCCTGCTGGGCAAGCACCGTGGCCTCCGCCGCACGCAGATCCGGCCGACGGCTGCGTGCGGCTTCGATCAAACCATCCACTGCCGCGCTCAGGTCCGGCGTCTGGCTGAACGCCGCCTCGCTGTCGATGACGCTGAAGCCGGCTTGCCGGGTATCGCCCATCAGCGCAGCCAGCTCACCCTGCATCCGCGCGGCCTCGCCTTCGGCACGGATCCGCTCGATCTGGCGCTGGGTATACACAGTTTTCGCCTGCAGCCGGTCGAATGGAATGGCCGTTCCCGCGGCCACCCGTGCGGTGGCGGCCTTGAACGCGGCAAGCGCCGAGGCCTCGGCTTCGCGCGCGACGCTGACCGCACCCTGTGCGGTCAGCAGATTGAAATAGGCGGTGACCGTCTGCAGATAGAGCTGGCGCACACTATCGTCCTGGCTGGCACGTGCCGCCGCCAGTAATGCCTCAGCAGCATCGCGCTGGGCCTCACGGCCGCCGAAGTCGTACAGCAGGTATTGTGCATCCAGCCCCAGTTGCCAGGCGTTGCGATCGTTCGGTGGCATGCGGTCCCCGGTGCGGGACACACTGCCGCTGACTGACAGGCTGGGCAGATAGGCGCTGTATGTCTGCCCCAGTTCGGCGGCGCGCAGCCGCGCCGTGAGCCAGGCGGTGCGGGTGGCCGGATTGGCACACAGGGCACGCTCGACCGCGCGTGCCAGCGTAATCGGGCCGGTCGGCACAGCCGTATCGCATACCGCTGCCGGGCGCAGTTCGGCCATCGGCGACGGCGGCACCCGGTCGAGTACCCCGAAGGGATCCGCAGCCGAAGCCACACTGCTGACCAACATCACCAGCAGCAGAGAAAATCGTGCATTCAAAATAGGGGGGGCTGAGGTAAAAGCGCGTTATATAGAATGTCAATGTATCGGTTCAGTTCCCATTTGCGGGGACAAACTATCGCAGGACATCAGCGCTTCCCCGAAACGTCTCTGTCCCTTTACCATCGACTCTCTTCCGTCCAGGCCATGCCCGAATTACCCGAAGTCGAAACCACCCGCCTAGGATTGCTGCCCCGCCTGCAGCATCGCACACTCACGCGCATCGTGGTGCGCAACCCGCGCCTGCGCTGGCCGGTGCCAGCCGATCTGGAAACGCGGCTGGGCGGGCTGACGCTCAAGGGGGTCGACCGGCGCGGAAAATACCTGCTGTTCGATTTTGGTGCCATCACCCAGATCGTCCACCTGGGCATGTCGGGCAGCCTGCGCCTGGCCGGGCCGGACGAGCCGGCTGCCCTGCACGATCACGTCGACTGGCTGTTCGACGACGGCAGCACGCTGCGATTGCGCGACCCGCGCCGCTTCGGTGCCGTGCTGTGGACCGACGACGTGACGCGGCACCCGTTGCTCGCCCATCTGGGGCCAGAACCGCTGACGCCGGCATTCGACGCTGCCTACCTGCACGCACAGTGCCAGCGCCGCAGCGCCGCGATCAAGCAGGTCATCATGGATGCCCAGATGGTAGTGGGCGTCGGCAATATCTACGCCTCCGAGTCGCTGTTCCATGCCGGCATCCGGCCGGCGACCGCTGCGCGTCGTCTCAGCCGCCCGGCCTGCGCCCGGCTGGTCACCGCGATCCAACAGGTGCTGACGGCCGCCATTGCCGCGGGCGGCAGTTCGCTGCGCGATTACGTCGCGAGCGACGGCGAGCTGGGTTATTTTCAGTTGCAGACGCACGTGTACGACCGCGAAGGCCTGCCGTGCAAGACGTGCAGCACCCCGATCCGCCGCATCGTGCAAGGTCAGCGCGCAAGCTTCTACTGCTCCACCTGCCAGCATTGATCTGGCCGGCACAGAATCAAGTTTTGTCATTAATATGTCGTTAAATGACAATGCTTTATCTCTGACTGGCCCCATGCAATCCACCACCCTGGTTGACGAATTCGAGCATTACAGCACCTGGCGCGAGGCCGTGTATGTGCGCGTCGAAGCGTTGCGTGACTGGCTCGATGCCCAGGAACTAGGCGACGCCGAATCCGAGATGCGGCTGAACCAGCTGCTCGGCCGCCTGCAGGAAGACAAGCTGAACGTGGCCTTCGTTGCCGAATTCTCGCGCGGCAAGTCCGAACTCATCAACGCGATCTTCTTTTCGGACTATCGGCAACGCGTGCTGCCATCGTCCGCAGGGCGCACCACCATGTGCCCCACCGAGCTGTTTTTCGACCCGTTGCATCGCCCTTCGCTGCGTCTGCTGCCGATCGACACCAAGACCCGCGAGGGCAGCATTGCCGACTTCAAGCGCGACGCGGATGCCTGGACCGAATTTCCGCTCAACCTCGATTCCGCCGAGGAAATGAGCGCGACGCTTATGCGGCTGGCCGATACGATCGAGGTCGATGCCGCCACTGCCGAAGCGTTCGGCCTGATCAATCCCGACGACGAGGAAACCGCGCGCAGCCTGGAGCGCGACGGCGGCATCGCCATTCCCCGCTGGCGCCATGCGCTGATCAACTTTCCTCACCCGCTGCTGAAGCAAGGGCTGGTCATCCTCGACACGCCGGGTTTGAATGCCATCGGCACCGAGCCCGAGCTGACGCTCAACATGCTGCCCAACGCCCATGCGGTGCTGTTCCTCCTGGCCGCCGATACCGGCGTCACCAAGTCGGACATCGAGATCTGGCGTCAGTACATTGCGCCGGTGCAGGGTGCCAGCCGCGCGCGGCTGGTGGTGCTGAACAAGATCGACGGCCTGTGGGACGAACTCAAGACTCCAGCGCAAATCGAGGCTGAAATCGCCAAGCAGGTCGCCAGCAGCGCCGCGCTGCTCGACCTGCCCCCGGGCCAGGTCTATCCGGTTTCCGCGCAGAAGGCGCTGGTCGCCAAGGTGAAGGGCGACGACGCCCTGCTGACGAAAAGCCGCCTGCCTGAACTCGAGGCAGCGCTGACGCAGGAGTTGATTCCCTGCAAGCAGGCACTGGTCAGCGAATCGGCCCAGGCCAGCGTGGAGGATGTGGTGATCAAGACCACCGAGCTGCTGGAAACCCGGCTCGCCACGATCCAGGATCAGGTTGACGAACTGCAGGGTCTGCGCGGCAAGAACCGCGACGTCATCCAGCACATGATGGTCAAGGCCAACGAAGACAAGCAGCAGTTCGAACGCGGCCTGGAACAGTTCAACGCCTTGCGCAACGTGTTCGCAACCCAGGTCGAAGCGCTACGGCAGCGACTGGGCATGGAAGCGTTACGCAACGAGGTGCGGCATACCCGGCAAGCGATGGAAAAAAGCCATTTCAGCGTGGGCCTGCGCGAGGCAATGGGCCATTTCTTCCGCCAGGTGGACGGCAACCTGGATGCGTCGGCAGAGACCATCAAGGAAATCCGCGCCATGATGACGGCGATGTACCAGAAATTCAGCGACGAACACGGTCTGGCGGCGGTCAACCCGCCGGATCACAGCCTGCACAAATATCGCAAGGAAATGGCACGGCTGGAACGCATTTTCGACGAGCGCTTCAATACCGTATTCAAGATGCTGACGGTGGGGCAAACCCAGTTGACTGCGCGCTTTTTCGAGACGCTGGCGAGCAAGGTGGTCCAGGTATTCGAACTGGCCAACAGCGAAACCGAATCGTGGCTGAAGGCGCTGATTGCGCCCATGGAAACCCAGGTGCGCGAACACAAGCTTCAACTGAAACGTCGCCTGGAAAGCGTCAGCCGCATCCATGCCGCAACCGAGACGCTGGACGAGCGTATTGCCGAACTGGAAGCGTCGATCGGAACCGTGAGCGACCAGCTGGACGGCCTGGCACGCATCAACCTGCGCATCGCCGATGCCCTGGCGGATGAGCTAAACAAACCCGCTCTGGCCAAAACGGCCTGAGCCTAGGGCCTGTTAACGCTCATTTCGCGCCTGCGTTGCCACGAGAAAGCGATGGATACAAGGCGCGCCGCTTGGCAAGGGCTAGCCCTTGCCAAGCGGCGCGCCTTGTATCCATCGCTTTCTCGTGGCAACGCAGGCGCGAAATGAGCGTTAACAGGCCCTAGGCTCAGGCCGTTTTGGCCAGAGCGGGTTTGTTTAGCTCATCCGCCAGGGCATCGGCGATGCGCAGGTTGATGCGTGCCAGGCCGTCCAGCTGGTCGCTCACGGTTCCGATCGACGCTTCCAGTTCGGCAATACGCTCGTCCAGCGTCTCGGTTGCGGCATGGATGCGGCTGACGCTTTCCAGGCGACGTTTCAGTTGAAGCTTGTGTTCGCGCACCTGGGTTTCCATGGGCGCAATCAGCGCCTTCAGCCACGATTCGGTTTCGCTGTTGGCCAGTTCGAATACCTGGACCACCTTGCTCGCCAGCGTCTCGAAAAAGCGCGCAGTCAACTGGGTTTGCCCCACCGTCAGCATCTTGAATACGGTATTGAAGCGCTCGTCGAAAATGCGTTCCAGCCGTGCCATTTCCTTGCGATATTTGTGCAGGCTGTGATCCGGCGGGTTGACCGCCGCCAGACCGTGTTCGTCGCTGAATTTCTGGTACATCGCCGTCATCATGGCGCGGATTTCCTTGATGGTCTCTGCCGACGCATCCAGGTTGCCGTCCACCTGGCGGAAGAAATGGCCCATTGCCTCGCGCAGGCCCACGCTGAAATGGCTTTTTTCCATCGCTTGCCGGGTATGCCGCACCTCGTTGCGTAACGCTTCCATGCCCAGTCGCTGCCGTAGCGCTTCGACCTGGGTTGCGAACACGTTGCGCAAGGCGTTGAACTGTTCCAGGCCGCGTTCGAACTGCTGCTTGTCTTCGTTGGCCTTGACCATCATGTGCTGGATGACGTCGCGGTTCTTGCCGCGCAGACCCTGCAGTTCGTCAACCTGATCCTGGATCGTGGCGAGCCGGGTTTCCAGCAGCTCGGTGGTCTTGATCACCACATCCTCCACGCTGGCCTGGGCCGATTCGCTGACCAGTGCCTGCTTGCAGGGAATCAACTCCTGCGTCAGCGCTGCCTCGAGTTCAGGCAGGCGGCTTTTCGTCAGCAGGGCGTCGTCGCCCTTCACCTTGGCGACCAGCGCCTTCTGCGCGGAAACCGGATAGACCTGGCCCGGGGGCAGGTCGAGCAGCGCGGCGCTGCTGGCGACCTGCTTGGCGATTTCAGCCTCGATTTGCGCTGGAGTCTTGAGTTCGTCCCACAGGCCGTCGATCTTGTTCAGCACCACCAGCCGCGCGCGGCTGGCACCCTGCACCGGCGCAATGTACTGACGCCAGATCTCGATGTCCGACTTGGTGACGCCGGTATCGGCGGCCAGGAGGAACAGCACCGCATGGGCGTTGGGCAGCATGTTGAGCGTCAGCTCGGGCTCGGTGCCGATGGCATTCAAACCCGGCGTGTCGAGGATGACCAGCCCTTGCTTCAGCAGCGGGTGAGGAAAGTTGATCAGCGCATGGCGCCAGCGGGGAATGGCGATGCCGCCGTCGCGCTCCAGGCTGCGCGCGGTTTCCTCGTCGTCGGGATTGATCAGGCCGAACGCTTCGGCAGTGGCGGCATCGACCTCGATCGTATCGGCCAGCCGCATAAGCGTCGCGCTCATTTCCTCGGCGGAATCGAGGTTGAGCGGAAATTCGGTCCAGGCATCCGCGTCGCGCTTGAAGTCGGCAATGCTGCCCTCGCGGGTCTTGGTGTCGATCGGCAGCAGACGCAGCGAAGGGCGATGCAACGGGTCGAAAAACAGCTCGGTGGGGCACATGGTGGTGCGCCCTGCGGACGATGGCAGCACGCGTTGCCGATAGTCCGAAAAGAAGATCGCGTTGATGAGTTCGGACTTGCCGCGCGAGAATTCGGCAACGAAGGCCACGTTCAGCTTGTCTTCCTGCAGGCGGCCGAGCAGCTGGTTCAGCCGCATCTCGGATTCGGCGTCGCCTAGTTCCTGGGCATCGAGCCAGTCACGCAACGCTTCGACGCGCACATACACGGCCTCGCGCCAGGTGCTGTAATGCTCGAATTCGTCAACCAGGGTGGTGGATTGCATGGGGCCAGTCAGAGATAAAGCATTGTCATTTAACGACATATTAATGACAAAACTTGATTCTGTGCCGGCCAGATCAATGCTGGCAGGTGGAGCAGTAGAAGCTTGCGCGCTGACCTTGCACGATGCGGCGGATCGGGGTGCTGCACGTCTTGCACGGCAGGCCTTCGCGGTCGTACACGTGCGTCTGCAACTGAAAATAACCCAGCTCGCCGTCGCTCGCGACGTAATCGCGCAGCGAACTGCCGCCCGCGGCAATGGCGGCCGTCAGCACCTGTTGGATCGCGGTGACCAGCCGGGCGCAGGCCGGGCGGCTGAGACGACGCGCAGCGGTCGCCGGCCGGATGCCGGCATGGAACAGCGACTCGGAGGCGTAGATATTGCCGACGCCCACTACCATCTGGGCATCCATGATGACCTGCTTGATCGCGGCGCTGCGGCGCTGGCACTGTGCGTGCAGGTAGGCAGCGTCGAATGCCGGCGTCAGCGGTTCTGGCCCCAGATGGGCGAGCAACGGGTGCCGCGTCACGTCGTCGGTCCACAGCACGGCACCGAAGCGGCGCGGGTCGCGCAATCGCAGCGTGCTGCCGTCGTCGAACAGCCAGTCGACGTGATCGTGCAGGGCAGCCGGCTCGTCCGGCCCGGCCAGGCGCAGGCTGCCCGACATGCCCAGGTGGACGATCTGGGTGATGGCACCAAAATCGAACAGCAGGTATTTTCCGCGCCGGTCGACCCCCTTGAGCGTCAGCCCGCCCAGCCGCGTTTCCAGATCGGCTGGCACCGGCCAGCGCAGGCGCGGGTTGCGCACCACGATGCGCGTGAGTGTGCGATGCTGCAGGCGGGGCAGCAATCCTAGGCGGGTGGTTTCGACTTCGGGTAATTCGGGCATGGCCTGGACGGAAGAGAGTCGATGGTAAAGGGACAGAGACGTTTCGGGGAAGCGCTGATGTCCTGCGATAGTTTGTCCCCGCAAATGGGAACTGAACCGATACATTGACATTCTATATAACGCGCTTTTACCTCAGCCCCCCCTATTTTGAATGCACGATTTTCTCTGCTGCTGGTGATGTTGGTCAGCAGTGTGGCTTCGGCTGCGGATCCCTTCGGGGTACTCGACCGGGTGCCGCCGTCGCCGATGGCCGAACTGCGCCCGGCAGCGGTATGCGATACGGCTGTGCCGACCGGCCCGATTACGCTGGCACGCGCGGTCGAGCGTGCCCTGTGTGCCAATCCGGCCACCCGCACCGCCTGGCTCACGGCGCGGCTGCGCGCCGCCGAACTGGGGCAGACATACAGCGCCTATCTGCCCAGCCTGTCAGTCAGCGGCAGTGTGTCCCGCACCGGGGACCGCATGCCACCGAACGATCGCAACGCCTGGCAACTGGGGCTGGATGCACAATACCTGCTGTACGACTTCGGCGGCCGTGAGGCCCAGCGCGATGCTGCTGAGGCATTACTGGCGGCGGCACGTGCCAGCCAGGACGATAGTGTGCGCCAGCTCTATCTGCAGACGGTCACCGCCTATTTCAATCTGCTGACCGCACAGGGTGCGGTCAGCGTCGCGCGCGAAGCCGAGGCCTCGGCGCTTGCCGCGTTCAAGGCCGCCACCGCACGGGTGGCCGCGGGAACGGCCATTCCATTCGACCGGCTGCAGGCGAAAACTGTGTATACCCAGCGCCAGATCGAGCGGATCCGTGCCGAAGGCGAGGCCGCGCGGATGCAGGGTGAGCTGGCTGCGCTGATGGGCGATACCCGGCAAGCCGGCTTCAGCGTCATCGACAGCGAGGCGGCGTTCAGCCAGACGCCGGACCTGAGCGCGGCAGTGGATGGTTTGATCGAAGCCGCACGCAGCCGTCGGCCGGATCTGCGTGCGGCGGAGGCCACGGTGCTTGCCCAGCAGGCTGGTGTGCGTAGCGCCGAGGCCGCCGGCAAGCCCAGCTTCTCGGCTTTCTATGGCGCGCAACGGCTGGACAACGGTTCCCTGGCGTCGACCAGCTCCAGCGTGGGGATCAATCTGACCATTCCGATCTTCACCGGCTACCGCAACACCTATCAGATCGCCGCGGCGCAAACCCAGGCCGGCCTGGCCGCGACGGAACGCGACCGCGTGGCCAACCAGGTGGCGTTGGACGTGTGGCGCGCCTATTACAGCGTGAAGAGCGAGACCGAAGCGGATAGCCGCAGCGCCGATCTGGTGGGAAGCGCGGCCGCGGCCGAGAAACTCGCGCTGGGACGGTACCAGGCAGGGCTTGGCATCCTGCTCGATGTGTTGAGCGCGCAGGCCAATCTGGCCCAGGCGCGCCAGACCCAGTTGCAGACGCGGCTGGGCTTGCGGGTGGCACGGGCGCAACTGGCGCAGGCCATTGGGGATTTGAGTTGGGACTGGCTGGAACCGGCGCAGCAGGAAGGAAAGCGATGAAAAAAACAGGGATGCTTGTACTGCTGGTCATGGTGATTGCAGCGGCCGCATGGTGGTGGAACGGCAAGAGTAAGCCTGCCGAACCGCAATACCGGACGGTGGCGGTGGATCGTGGCGACATTGCGGCTGAAGTGTCGGCCAACGGCACGCTCAATCCGGTTACGCTGGTCAACGTGGGCACCCAGGTCTCGGGAACGGTGCGGCGCATCGATGCCGACTTCAATCAGCAGGTGAAAGCCGGGCAGGTGCTGGCCGAACTCGACCCGGCGCTGTTCCAGGCGGCTCTGACGCAAAGCACCGCCAGCCTCGCCAACGCCCAGGCGCAACTGAATCTGGCCGAGGCCAATGCGGTACGCATGCAGACGCTGTTCAAACAGGAATACGTGTCGCAGCAGGAACTCGATCAGACGCTGGCTGCCCGTGCACAGGCAGAGGCGCAGGTGCGGCTGGCACGCGCACAGGTGACGCGCGACCAGACCAATCTCGGTTTCTCGATCATCCGTTCGCCGGTCGACGGCACCGTGATCAACCGCCAGGTCGACGTCGGCCAGACCGTAGCGGCGAGCTTCCAGACGCCGACGCTGTTCCAGATCGGCAAGGATCTGACTCAGATGCAGATCGATTCCACGGTGTCGGAAGCCGATATCGGGCAGATCAAGGTCGGTCAGCCGGTCAAGTTTCGCGTCGACGCGTTCCCCGATACCGAATATACCGGTGCGGTGCGGCAGGTGCGGCTGAACGCCACGACCCAGCAGAATGTCGTCACCTACAACGTGGTGGTGAATGTCGCCAACCCCGACCTGGCACTGATGCCCGGCATGACGGCCAATCTGCGCGTGCTGGTCGAGACCCGGCCGAACGTGCTGCGCGTGCCGACGACGGCGCTGCGTTTCCGGCCGCAGGCGGGCAGCGGCGTCGAGAGCGCCGGCAAGCCGCGGGGCGCGGCGGTGTATCGGCTGGTCGACGGCAAACCCGTACGGGTGGCGGTGAAGACCGGTATTAGCGACAAGGCCTACACGCAAATCGTCAGCGGGGCGCTGAAAGCGGGCGATACGGTGATCGTGGCCGATCTGGCGGCCAAAAAAGAGAATGGCGGCATGTCGCGCGGCCGCCTGTTCTGATGGCCGTTCCCGGCGCACCGCTGATCGAGGTGGCGAACCTCGAAAAGGACTATCCGACCGGTGCCGGCGTGTTCCAGGGGCTGCGCGGCGTGAGCCTCAGCATTGCCGAAGGCGAGTTCGTCGCCATCATGGGGGCGTCGGGCTCGGGCAAAAGTACCTTCATGAATCTGCTCGGTTGCCTCGACCGGCCTACCCGCGGCAGCTACCACCTCGACGGACAGGATGTCGGCCGTCTGTCGTCGGATCAACTGGCGGCATTGCGCAATCGTGAAATCGGTTTCGTGTTTCAGGGGTTCAACCTGTTACCCAAACTGACTGCACTCGACAATGTTGCACTGCCACTGATGTATGCCGGCATGGGGCGCGAGGCGCGCCGCCGGCAGGCGCAGACCATGCTCGAGCGGGTGGGGTTGGGCGAGCGCTCGCATCACACGCCGCTGCAACTGTCGGGTGGCCAGCAGCAGCGGGTGGCGATCGCCCGCGCGCTGGCTACGCGCCCGCGCATCATTTTTGCCGATGAGCCGACCGGCAATCTCGACAGCGAAACCAGCCGCCAGGTGATGGATCTTTTCAGCCGGCTCAACCGCGAAGAAGGCATCACGCTGGTGTTGGTGACGCACGAAGCCGACATCGCCGCCTATGCACGCCGATGCATCCGTTTCCAGGATGGCCAGGTGATCGAGGATACGACTGTGGCCGAGGCCGTCGCATGATTTTCACCAGCCTCCTCGAGACCGCTTGGCATGCGCTCACCACGCACCGCATGCGCAGCTTCCTCACCATGCTCGGCATGGTCATCGGCGTGGCGGCCGTCATTCTCATGCTGGCGATCGGCCAGGGTGCGCAGGCGATGGTGCGCAGCTCGATCGAGTCGATGGGCAGCAATCTCTTCATCATCATGTCGGGCGCCGTCTCGTCGGGGGGCGCGCGGGTGGCGACCGGCGATGCACCCTCGCTCACTTTCGACGATGCCGACGCCATTCGCGACCTGCCCGACATCTTGGCGTCGGCGCCGGTATCGCCCGGCGGCGCCCAGCTGATCTACGGCGGCGTCAACTGGAATACCTCGGTCTACGGCACCACGCCGGACTATGCCGTGGTGCGGAACTGGTCGATGGCGTCGGGCAGTTTCTTCAGCGACGCCGACGTGCGCCGGGGGGCGCGGGTTGCGGTCATCGGTGGAGTGGTGGCGCGCGAACTGTTCGGCGACGAGGATCCCGTCGGCAAGATCATCCGCATCAAGCAGGCGCCGTTCGAGGTGATCGGCGTGCTGGCGTCCAAGGGTCAGAGCCTCGATGGGCGCGACCAGGACGATACCGTGCTGGTGCCGATCAGCAGCGCGCAGCAAAAGATATTCAGCAACACCCTGCGCAACCGCGCCCGCTTCATCATGGTGCAAGCCGTATCGGAAAAACGCATGGATGCTGCCGAAGCGTCCATCAACGATCTGTTGCGCAACCGGCATCGGATCGGATTGGGCCAGGATGACGACTTTACCGTGCGCAACCTGACGGCCCTCGCCGAGACCGCCGCCTCGACCACTCGCATCATGAGCCTGCTGCTTGGCGCGATCGCCGCCATCTCGCTGGTGGTGGGCGGCATCGGGATCATGAACATCATGCTGGTGTCGGTGACCGAACGTACCCGCGAGATCGGCATCCGCATGGCGATCGGCGCACGCCGCCGCGATGTATTGTGGCAGTTTCTGGTCGAGGCGCTGACCCTGTCGCTGATCGGCTGCGGAATCGGCCTGCTGTTCGGCATCGGCGGCGCCTGGCTGGTCGAGCGGCTGGCCGGATTGCCGGTAGCGGTCACGCTGGCCTCGGTGTTGATGGCAGTGGGCGTATCTTTCCTGATCGGTGTGTTTTTCGGCTTTTACCCGGCCAGGCGCGCCGCGGGGCTCAATCCCATCGACGCGCTGCGGTCGCAATAGGGGGCAAGGTTGAACCTTGCATACAGGCAGGCCTCGAACGCTTAGAATCGTGACAAGCAACCGATCAACAAGGCACAACATGGCATTCCTCAAGACTTTTCCTCTCTACGCAATGCTGGCGCTCGTAGCCGCGTGCAGCCAGCTTGGCGTCAAGTCGCCGCCGCCTGCCGTGGTGGAATCCCAGCCCCAGCCGCCTGCCGAGGCGGTGGCTGAGCCTGCCGTCGACCCGGCGGCGGAGGCAGCGGCCAAGGCGCAAGCCGCATTGCCCAAGCAGCCGCTTACGCCGGACATCCTGTTCAAGTTCCTGGTGGCGGAAGTGGCCGGGCAGCGCGGCCAGATCGGCATCGCCCAGTCGACCTATCTCGATCTCGCGCGGGAGACGCACGATCCCCGTATCGCCCGCCGGGCCGCCGAGGTTTCGATGTTCGCCCGCAACCCGACCGGTGCGCTGGAGGCTACGCGGCTGTGGATGGCGGCCGAACCGGATTCGGAATCTGCCCAGCAGACGATGGCGGTGCTGCTGCTGAACGAGGGCAAATTCGACGAGGCCGAGCCCATCCTGCGGGTTTTGCTGAAGAAGGATCCTGCGAATGGCTTTCTGCATCTGACCTCCGTGATGGGGAAGACGCATGGTTCGCCGGCCGGGCTGGAACTGGTCGAACGGTTGGCTGCGGACTATTCGACCTTGCCGGAAGCGCGTTTTGCCGTGGCCCAGGCTGCGGCCAGCGTCGGACGCAACGAGGCGGCGGTCACCGCCTTGCAGAAGGCCGATGACCTGCGTCCCGGTTGGGAGCCGGCCGCTTTGCTGCGGGCCCAGATACTCGACCAGACATCGCATGCCGACGCGCTTGCGTTCATGCGGACGTTTCTGACGGCGCATCCCGATGCCCGCGAGGTTCGGCTGGCCTATGCGCGCGTCCTCGTCAATGCCAACCATTTCGACGAGGCGCGCGCCGAATTCACCCGGCTGACCCGGGATTTTCCGCGCAATGCCGAAGTGAGTTTCGCGGCGGGCCTGTTGTCCATGCAAATGGGCGACGCCAAGACGGCCCACGATTTCCTGGCGAAAACCCTGGAATACAACCCGCGCGATCCGGATGCGGTGTACTACTACCTGGGACAGGCGGCCGAACAGATGAAACAACCGGAAGCGGCCGGCGCGTATTACGCCGGGGTCAAGACCGGCAATTATCTGGTGCCGGCGCGTGCGCGTCAGGCCGCGCTACTGGTAGGAGCCGGTCGGCCGGATGAGGCGAGCGCCTTGCTGAAAGCGACCCGGGGCGAGAACGATGCGCAGAATGTGCGGCTGATTCAGGCCCGGGCCGAAGTGCTGCGCGGCAGCAAGCAGTACGCGGCGATCTATGACGTGCTGTCGGAGGGGCTCAAGCGTTACCCCGATTCAGCGGATCTGCTGTACGACCATGCCATGGCGGCCGAGAAACTCGACAAGCTTGATGTGCTGGAGGCGGATTTGCGCCGCGTGATCGTGTTGCGCCCCATGGATGCGCAAGCCTACAACGCGCTGGGTTACACGCTGGCCGATCGCACCAAGCGCCTTTCCGAAGCCCTCATCCTTCTCGACAAGGCATTGACCTTGTCGCCGGACGATCCTTTCATCCTCGATAGCGTGGGCTGGGCGCAATACCGTTCGGGCAATCTGCCGCGCGCGCAGGAATATCTCGAACGTGCCTTCAAGGCGCGCCCCGACCCCGAAATCGCCGCCCATCTGGGCGAAGTCCTGTGGGCGAGCGGCCAGCGCGACGAAGCGGGCAAGCTCTGGCAAAGCAGCCTGCAGAGTCACCCACAGAACGAGGTGCTGCTGGAAACGCTGCGCCGTCTCAAGCCTTGATGCGCGCCGCGTCTGCGACAGCGCTGCTGGCGCTGCTATTGGGCGGTTGCGCATCGGTTTCTTCCGTTCCGCCTGTCGTCGAGGTGCCTGCTCGGTCCTCAGCCAACTGGACCCTGCAGGGCCGCATCGGCGTGCAGGGCGGCGAGCAGAGTCTGTCGGGCCAGATCCGCTGGCAGCATCGGGCAGACCGGGACGAGTTGCTGATGACGTCGCCCCTGGGGCAGGGGGTGGCGCGTATCGTGCGCGACGACGACGGCGTGACGCTCGAAGTCCCCAATCAACCCACGCGTCACGCCCGCGATGCCGATACCCTGACGCGGGAGGCGCTCGGTTATGTACTGCCGGTCACGGGGCTGACCTGGTGGGTGCAGGCACGTCCGGCCCCGGGCAGCGCTTTCGAGGCCACGCGTGACGCCTCGGGCCGTCTTGCGCAACTCCGGCAGGATGGCTGGACGATCGATTACCTGCAGTATGCTGCCGATGCGTCTGCGCGGCCGCGCAAGCTGGTGGTGGCGCGCGAAGGCTTGGAAATCCGGCTGGTGGCCGACAGTTGGCAAAACGAATGAGCAGCCACGCCTATCCTGCCCCGGCCAAACTCAATCTGTTCCTGCACGTCGTCGGCCGGCGTGCCGACGGCTACCACCTGCTGCAGAGCGTGTTTCGGCTGATCAACCGCGGCGACACCGTGCACCTCGAATTGCGCGACGACGACCGGATCGTGCGTGAAGGCGATCTTCCAGGCGTGTCCGAGGACGATGACCTGACTGTTCGTGCAGCGCGGCTATTACAGGCCTATGCACCTGCCGGAGCGGGCGTGAGTATCCGGCTGGATAAAAATCTGCCGCTGGGCGGCGGCCTGGGCGGCGGCAGTTCGGACGCCGCTACGGTCCTGCTGGCGCTCAATCGCCTGTGGCAGGTTGATTTGTCGCGTAAAACGCTCCAGGAACTGGCGCTACGGCTGGGGGCTGACGTGCCCGTGTTCGTGTTCGGGCAGACTGCATTTGCCGAAGGCGTGGGCGAAATCCTGCATTCGGTGAGTGCCCCCCCGGCCTGGTATGTGGTGTTGATGCCGCCGGTGCAGGTGCCGACCGCAGCAATTTTTGCCGTACCGGAATTGACACGCAACACGCCACCCCTCAAAATAGCGCCCTTTTCCGCAGGCATGGGTCGTAACGACCTGCAGTCCGTGGTGGTCAGTCGATACCCCGAAGTCGCGCGTCATCTCGAATGGCTGGCGAATTTCGGCGAGGCGCGGATGACCGGTTCGGGGGCCTGCGTATTTGCATCGTTCGGGACGGAAGAAGCGGCGCGCGGCGTGTTGCGCCAACTGCCCGACACGATGCAGGGTTTTGTGGCGCAGGGGCTCGACCGGCATCCGCTGTACGAGTACTGCGACTGAGCAGCACCCGATTTTATTGGGGAGTCGCCAAGTGGTAAGGCATCGGATTTTGATTCCGACATTCGTAGGTTCGATCCCTACCTCCCCAGCCAGTTAAGCGAACAGCCGCCGGTGGCGGCTGTTTTTGTTGTTGTGTCGGACCAGCCAAATCGCCGGAGACTCGTGTGTCCATAGACAACCTGATGGTGTTCAGCGGAAATGCCAACCCGCGTCTTGCCAGCGACGTGGTGCGCCATCTGAACATTCATCTCGGCCGTGCCACGGTGTCGCGGTTTTCCGATGGCGAGGTGATGGTCGAGATCCTGGAGAACGTGCGCGGCAAGGACGTGTTCGTACTGCAGTCGACCTGCCAGCCGACCAACGACACCCTGATGGAAGTGATGGTGATGGTCGATGCGCTGAAACGCGCCTCGGCTGCCCGCATCACCGCGGCGATTCCGTATTACGGCTATGCGCGCCAGGACCGGCGCACCCGTTCGGCCCGGGTGGCGATCACTGCCAAGGTGGTGGCCAACATGCTGCAGGGCGTGGGAATCGACCGGTTGCTGACGATGGATCTGCATTCGGACCAGATCCAGGGGTTTTTCGACATTCCGGTCGACAACATCTATTCCAGTCCGATCCTGCTGGGCGATATCTGGAAGCGCAACCACCCGAACCTGATGGTGGTGTCGCCCGACGTCGGCGGGGTGGTGCGGGCACGGGCGATCGCCAAGCGGCTGGAATGCGACCTGGCGATCATCGACAAACGTCGTCCCAAACCGAATGTGGCGAAGGTGATGCACATCATCGGCGACGTCAAGGATCGGACCTGCATCATCATGGATGACATGGTCGATACGGCCAATACACTGTGCGAAGCGGCCAATGCGCTGAAGGAGCATGGCGCCAAGAAAGTGATGGCGTATTGCACGCATGCCGTGCTCTCCGGCAGCGCCGCCGAACGCGTGACGAATTCCGCGATCGACGAACTGGTGGTGACCGATACCATCCCGTTGCGCGACGATGCGCGCGCATGCAAGAAAATCCGGCAACTGTCGGTGGCTGAATTGCTGGCGGAAACCATCCGCCGCATCAGCAACGAAGATTCTGTCAGTTCGCTCTTCATCGAATAGCGGGCTGGGAATGCCCCTGGTCGCGGGGGCTTTTATAGGTAAATTGGAGAAATACTATGGAAATCGAAGTCATCGCCGCCAAGCGTGAATTGCAAGGTACGGGTGCGAGCCGCCGTCTGCGTCACGCTGGCAAGGTCCCCGGCATCGTCTACGGTGGCACGACCGCTCCGGTACAGATCGAGCTGGATCACAATGCGCTTTACCATGCGCTGCGCAAGGAGGCTTTTCACGCTTCCGTGCTGACGCTGAATGTCGACGGCGCCAAGGAGTCGGTGCTGCTGCGCGATACGCAATGGCATCCCTACCGGCAGCAAGTGCTGCACGTCGACTTCCAGCGTGTCGACAAGACGCACAAAATACACGTCAAGGTCCCGCTGCACTTCCTGAATGCGGATACCGCCCCTGGCGTTAAAACTGGTGGTGGCAAGGTCAGCCATGTGGTGACCGAAATCGACGTGACCTGTCTGCCGGGTAATCTGCCCGAGTTCATTGCTGTGGACATGGGCGCGCTGGAGATCGGCCATTCCATTCATGCGAATGACCTCGTATTGCCCGAAGGCGTGGAACTTGTTGCGCATGTACAGCACGAGAATCCCGCAGTGGCGACGGTCACGCTGCCCAAGGGCATGAAGTCCGACGAACCCGCACCTGAGACGCCTGCTGCACCCGCAGCTTGAGTCTTGACGCAACCCGGCTGTGTTGCGTTGTGAGTCGTCATGACGGCACCCCGCCTGATTGTCGGCCTCGGTAACCCGGGGCGTGACTACGAAGAAACCCGGCACAATGCCGGGTTTTGGTTTTGCGCGCGTCTCGCGCAGGCGTGGAACATTCCGCTGGCACATGAAGCGCGCTTTCACGGCATTGTCGGGCGCAGTTCGGGAAACATCTGGATGCTGTTGCCGCAGACCTTCATGAACCGTTCCGGTCAGGCGGTCGGCGCGCTGGCGCGTTTTCATCGTATTGCGCCGGGCGAGATCCTGGTGGTGCATGACGAGCTCGACATTCCACCCGGCCAGTTGCGCCTCAAGTTCGGCGGCGGCATGGGCGGGCACAACGGCCTCAAGGACATCACCTCGCATCTGGGCACGCAGGACTACTGGCGGCTGCGTATCGGGATCGGTCACCCGGGCGATCGCAACGAAGTCGTGAACTATGTCCTCAAGCCGCCGCGGCGCGAGGAGCAGACAGAGATCGACGCGGCAATCGATCGTGCACTCGATCTGGTGCCGCTGATCGAACAAGGCGAGTGGAATACGGCCACCCAGCGTGCCAACACCAATCCGTCCGTAAAAACCGCCTCAGTCAAACCTAAACTGGAAAACCCATGAGTCTCAAATGCGGCATCGTTGGCTTGCCCAACGTCGGAAAATCCACCCTGTTCAATGCGCTGACCCAGGCGGGCATCGCAGCGGAGAACTATCCTTTCTGCACCATCGAGCCGAACACCGGTGTGGTCGAGGTGCCGGACCCGCGCATCGCGCAACTGGCGGAGATCATCAAACCGCAACGGGTGGTGCCGGCGATCGTCGAGTTCGTCGACATCGCCGGCCTGGTGGCGGGTGCCTCCAAGGGCGAGGGGTTGGGCAATCAGTTTCTCGCCAACATCCGCGAAACGGACGCGATCTGTCACGTGGTGCGCTGTTTTCACAATGAAAACGTGATCCATGTCGCCGGTAGGGTCGATCCGTTGTCGGATGTGGAGACTATTGCGACCGAACTGGCGCTCGCCGACCTGGCGAGCGCCGAGAAGGCATTGATACGGTATGAAAAGGCGGCGCGCGGGGGCGACAAGGAGGCGAAAGTCATCACGGAGGCCTTGAAGCCGGTGCTCGCCGCACTGAACGAAGGGCGCCCCGCACGTGCCGCCGGCCTTGACGCGGAAGGGCTGGAGGCGATCAAGCCGTTGTGCCTGATGACGGTCAAGCCCACGCTGTATGTCGCCAACGTCAGCGAGGACGGCTTTCACGACAATCCGATGCTGGACGCGCTGAAGGCGTTTGCCGATCAGGAGGGCGCACCGGTCGTTCCCGTGTGTGCGGCGCTCGAGGCTGAGCTGCAGGAATTGTCGCCGGAAGATCGCATGGAATACCTGAAGGAACTTGGCTGGGACGAGCCGGGCCTCAATCGCCTGGTTCGTGCGGCCTACGATCTGCTTGGCCTGCAGACCTATTTCACGGCCGGGGTCAAGGAAGTGCGTGCCTGGACCATCCACAAGGGCGATACCGCCCCGCAGGCGGCAGGCGTGATCCATACCGATTTCGAGCGGGGCTTCATTCGGGCCCAGACCATTGCGTTCGACGATTTCATTGCCTGCAAGGGCGAGCAAGGGGCGAAAGAGGCGGGCAAGATGCGTGCGGAAGGCAAGGAATATGTCGTCAAGGATGGCGATGTCATGAATTTCCTGTTCAATGTGTGATCTGGACAGGTTTTTGCAGTGAAGGTGTTTGACAGCGTCTCGGGAACCCCCCTATAATCTCGCGCTTCGTTTGGGTGGGGTTCCCGAGCGGTCAAAGGGATCAGACTGTAAATCTGACGGCTCTGCCTTCGAAGGTTCGAATCCTTCCCCCACCACCAGTTTTTGAAGTAGGAGCAGGGCGAAGCGGGAGGAGCGTGGTTGTTGACGCTTGAGCGGCTTTACAACCACGGCCCACCCCATGCGGGTGTAGCTCAATGGTAGAGCTGAAGCCTTCCAAGCTTAAGACGAGGGTTCGATTCCCTTCACCCGCTCCAGTTTTTGTGTGGGCTTATTTGGTAGTAAGTCCGAAGCCCATGTAGCTCAGTGGCAGAGCACTCCCTTGGTAAGGGAGAGGTCGGCAGTTCAATCCTGCCCATGGGCACCAGGTTTTGGGTGGTCGCCGTTTGAGGCGGCGTGCCTGTATTTGATAAAGCGGTAGTCGGGATGTTGGTTGTGATGAGCCGCATCGTTCTTGTGCAAATTTGAGGGGTACTTGGAAATGGCTAAGGAAAAATTCGAGCGGACGAAACCGCACGTAAACGTTGGCACCATTGGACACGTTGACCACGGCAAGACCACCTTGACCGCGGCGATCACCACCATTCTGTCGAAGAAATTTGGCGGAGCTGCCAAGAAGT
>JAGRPN010000407.1 GCA_019449555.1 Ramlibacter sp. | reverse complement strand
CGTGAGCGAAGCGAAGCTGCCGATGGAGGAGATGATCACGATCACCCAGGATGACGTGGACACCGAAAAAGGCAGCAGCTCGCGCCTGCGCGTCGGCACGATGCTCACCCGGGGCGAGTTGCTGCACTTGGCATTGATGTCGAGTGAAAACCGCGCGGCGCATGCGCTGGGCCGCACGTATCCCGGCGGGCTGGATGCCTTCGTTTCGCTCATGAACGCGAAGGCCCAGGTGCTGGGGATGAAAGACACGCGCTATGTCGAGCCGACCGGGCTGTCGAGCCGAAATCAGTCGAGCGCGCACGACCTCGCGACGCTGGTGAACACGGCCTACGACGATGCGGTGCTGCGCGAATACACCACGTCGCCGGCGCACCAGGTGGCGATCGGCAATCGCACTTTGCAGTTCAACAACACGAACCGCCTGGTGAAGAATCCCGACTGGAACATCGGACTGCAGAAGACGGGCTACATCTCCGAAGCCGGCCAGTGCCTCGTCATGCAGGCCAAGATCGCGGGCCGCAAGCTGATCATGGTGTTTCTCGACTCCGCCGGGAAGCTCAGCCGCATCGCCGACGCGGAGCGTGTGCGCCGCTGGGTGGAGGCCAATCCCTTGGTGTCCCCGGCCGGCGGCGCCGTCCTGCATCGGGTCAACGGGTAGACCGCTGCGCTCCAGAGCAAAAACACGGCCCCGATGGGGCCGTGTCCTTTTTGTGGGGTGTTCTTTAGGCAGCCGCGCGTTGGGGCGGCGCCTTGTAGCCGAGCGCGGCGGAAATTGCGTTCGCCGTGGCCTGCAATTTGCTCAGCCAACCCTCGTCGAGACGGTCGGCGGGCGCGGAGATCGACAGGCCGGCGATCAATTTGCTCTGGTCGTCGTAGATGCCTGCGGCCATGCAGCGCACGCCCAGTTCGAGCTCTTCGTTGTCACGCGCGATACCGTACTGGCGGGCCTTGGACAGTTCGCGCTCGAGGATCGGCAACTGCGTGATGCTGTTCTTGGTGTGGCCGGCGAGGCCGGTGCGCGTCGCATACGCCCGCACCCGTTGCGGATCATCCGCCGCGAGGAACAATTTGCCCGTGGAGGTGAGGTGAAGCGGCGCGCGCCCCCCGATAGCGCGTACCACCTGCATGCCAGACCGTTCGCTGTAAGCGCGTTCGATGTAAACGATCTCGTCGCCCTGCCGCATGCTCAGGTTCACGGGCTGCTGGATCAGCTTGTGCAGCTCGCGCATCGGCACCAGCGCCGCGTCGCGAACGTTGAGGCGTCCCTTCACGAGATTGCCCAGTTCGAGCAGGCGCATGCCAAGCCGGTAACTGCCGGCCTCGGGCCGATCGACGAACCGGCCGGTCGCCAGGTCGTTCAGGATGCGATGCGTGGTGGAAGGATGCAGGCCCGTCTTTTCGCTGATTTCCTTCAGCGACACCGCCTCTTCGCGGGAGGCAAGCACATCGATCAGCGCGAACATGCGCTCGATCACCTGGATCGTGGGCGTGGCGGGCGCGCCCGGGTGGGTTTTTTTCATGTCTATGCTTGCCGGATTTTGGATTGCGTGCATTTTTTCATGTGTAATACCGTTTTTGGTACTGCGTCGCCGG
>JAGRPN010000406.1 GCA_019449555.1 Ramlibacter sp. | reverse complement strand
TCCGGCCGCCGGCTCGCCCCACTGCCACCAGGCCATGCGGTGCCCGCCCGTGCCGTCGGGACACGATACGTAGTTCAGCGTAGGTTGGGGCATGGCCGGCAAAAAAACCGATACTTCGCGATCGGTCGGTGGTTTCGCCATCATCCTAATTCACTTCGGAGATCCATCATGCTCAAAGGCAAAACCGCGCTCGTCACGGGCTCCACCAGCGGCATCGGCCTGGGTATCGCCAAGGCCCTGGCCGGCCAGGGCGCGAACATCGTGCTGAATGGCTTCGGCGACGTCGAAGGACCCAAGTCGCAGGTGCAGTCGCTGGGCGTGAAGGTGGCCTATCACGGCGCGGACATGAGCAAACCCGCCGAGATCGAGAACATGATGAAGTTCGCGGCCGCGCAGTTCGGCCGGGTTGATGTGCTGGTCAACAACGCCGGCATCCAGCATGTCGCGCGCGTCGAGGATTTTCCGCCGGAGAAGTGGGACGCCATCCTCGCCATCAATCTGTCCAGCGCGTTCCATGCAACACGGCTGGCGCTGCCGGCGATGAAGGCGGCGAACTGGGGCCGCATCATCAACGTCGCCTCGGTGCACGGCCTGGTCGCCTCGGCCGAGAAGGCAGCCTACGTCGCGGCCAAGCACGGGCTGGTGGGATTTACCAAGGTCACCGCGCTGGAAAACGCCACCACGGGCGTCACCTGCAATGCGATCTGCCCCGGCTGGGTGCTGACGCCGCTGGTGCAAAAGCAGGTGGATGCGAGGGCTGCCGCCGCCGGCTGCTCCGACGAAGAAGCCAAGCGCCAATTGCTCGGCGAGAAGGAACCGTCCTTGCAGTTCACCACCCCGGAGGAGTTGGGCGAGCTTGCCGTTTTTTTCTGTTCCCCCGCCGCCAACAACGTTCGTGGAGTGGCCTGGAATATGGATCGGTGATGGGCGGCCCAGTAGCTACCTCAATTGCACCGAGCCCGAAACCGTCACCGTCACGGTGCTCTTCCCCGCCTCCACCGGGACCGCCATGTCCGCTGACGCGGGGCTGGCAAGCGCCATCGAGCGCACCGGCCGCGGCATGCCCGGCTCGTTCGCGTTGACGGCGATCTCGCGCAGGCTGTAGCCCTGGAAGCCGAAGCCCCGTGCCAGGTCGGCGGCCTTGGTCTTGAATCGCTCGATGGCGATCGCCTGCGCATCGGCTTCGACCTTGGAGCGTTGTTCACGGCTGAGCCCGAACGCGACGCCGCCGACCGTCATCGTCTGGACGCGCCCGGCCGTCTGCGTGATCCGCGCAAAATCGCGGCCTTCGAGCACCAGCTCTGCAGTGCCGTGCCAGCCGCTGATCTTGCCGGCCTGGCTGTAGCGCGGGTAGAGACCGAAGTTGCCCGTGCGAACGTCCAGCTGGCCGGGCTGGGCCGCCTTGCGCGCCTCAGCCAATGCGGCGTCGAGTGCCGTCTTCAGTTGGCTTTGCACCGTGTTCGCGTCGGGTCCTTCGCGCGCGGTGGTCAGGCTCAGGCTCAGCAAGTCCTGTTGCACTTCAACGGTACCGGTGGCAGACAGTTGCAGCACGTTCTGCGGCGGCGGGTAGGGCAGCGCCTGCCCATGCGAGGAGGCTGCGGCCGCCGCGAGCGCGCAGAAAAGAATCCGGATGAAGATGTTCGAGGTGCTTTTCATGCAGGCGCTTTCACGTGGGATGCCGAAGCACCGAGCTTTAGCCCAGCGCGTGCGGGGTGCGGCGATGCCGCCTCGACGATCCAGTACGGCGTCGCCGGACCGCCTTCCCGCTTCACGAACCCTTGCCGCCGCCGGGGAGCCGGCCGTATTGCGACAGCTGGCGGCGCAACTCCGCGCGCTCATTGTCGGAGAGACGGCGCGGTGTGGAGGACGGGGGCGCGGCCGGTCTCTGCGCGGTGACCTGCCGCAGGTCGGAGGCACGTTCGCCTGCGGGAGATGCGGCGTGGCAGACCGGCATGCCGACGGCAGCGATCAAGGCGAGGTATTTCTTCATGGTCTGCTTTCAACGAGCCGCCCATTGTTGCGTTCACAACGCGCCGGTCAGCGATTGCGCAGTGCAGCAACAAATGTAACAATGTGTCAAGGTCACAGGGAAATCCCGCACACCCGGGTTCAAGCCCCTCAGAATCGGCTCTGTTACAAATACATTGGAGCAACATGACCCAAGCTGCAGCCCGCACCGACAAGATTCTGGTCGTCGACGACGACGCCCGTATCCGCGACCTGCTGCGCCGCTACCTGACCCAGGAGGGATTCGAAGTCATCCTGGCGGAAGACGGTAAGGCACTGAATCGCCTGATGCTGCGTGAAACCGCCGACCTGATCGTGCTCGACCTGATGATGCCGGGCGAGGACGGGCTTTCCATCTGCCGGCGCCTGCGCGCCGCGAACGACCGCACCCCCATCATCATGCTGACGGCCAAGGGCGAGGACGTGGACCGCATCGTCGGGCTGGAAGTCGGCGCCGACGATTACCTCGGCAAGCCTTTCAATCCGCGCGAATTGCTGGCGCGCGTGCATGCCGTGCTGCGTCGCCGGCCGGCGCAGGAGGCGCCCGGCGCGCCGTCGAGCGATAACGAAGTAGTTACTTTTGGACCCTTCGCCTTCGACTTGGGTGCCCGCACCCTGCGCAAGAACGGCGAGGAATTGCCTTTGACGACCGGCGAATTCGCCATGCTCAAGGCCCTGGTGCGCCACCCGCGCCAGCCGCTGTCGCGCGAAAAGCTCGCGCAATTGGCGCGCGGGCGCGAGTTCGAGCCGTTCGACCGGAGCCTGGATGTGCAGGTGTCGCGCCTTCGCAAGCTGGTCGAAGTCGACCCCGCCGCGCCGCGCTACATCCAGACGGTGTGGGGCGTAGGGTATGTTTTCGTGCCAGACGGCGCGGGATGAGCCCCCGGGCGCGCTCAAAACCATAATAATCAGGCGTCGTCAAACATGAGCAGGGGACAAGTACTTGATTCGCGCCGTCAGCAGGAGCATCGACGTTACCGGGCCGGCGCCACTTGAGACGGCGCCCGCGCCACTGGAGATGCGCCCGCGTCTGGGCCTGTCTCTCTTCTGGCGAACCTTCTTCCTGCTTTCGCTGCTGCTGATCGGCAGCATCGTCGCGTGGCTGCAGACCTTCCGGGCACTGGAGTTCGAGCCGCGCGCGGTCCAGACGGCGCAACAGATCGCATCGCTCGTCAATCTCAGCCGGGCGGCGCTGGTGCACTCGGACTCGATTGCCCGCGTATCGCTGATCAAGACGTTGGCTGAACAGGAAGGCGTGCGGATCCTGCCGCGCGAACCCACCGACCGCTACGCCACCTTCAGCGCGGGGGAACTGGATCAGGGGATCACCGACGAGCTCACCACGCGGCTGGGGCCAGGCACCGTCATCGCCGCCAGCGTCAATGGCGAGGAAGGCCTCTGGATCGGCTTTCGCATCGACACCGACCAGTACTGGATGCTCCTCGACCGCGCGCGCTTCGCTCGCGTGGGCGGCCGCACCTGGCTGATCTGGCTGATCACGGCGGCCGGCCTGTCGCTGGCGGGTGCGGCGCTGATCGCACGGCTCATCAACCGGCCGCTCAAGCAGTTGTCTTTCG
>JAGRPN010000029.1 GCA_019449555.1 Ramlibacter sp. | reverse complement strand
TGATGCCGTGCTCGCGAATGAGCCGCAGCATTTCGGTCATCCCCGGGTGCGTGAGCGAGCCGGACGGATGCGGCTTGATCGACACGCCCGGCCGCGAGATCGTCCACGGCGAGCCGAGCTTGCCGGCGATCGCCTCGGGATCGTAGCCGCCGCCGGCGGCGCTGAAGAAGCCCCGGGGCGCTTCCAGGATGCGGTCGGTCGCGGTCCAGCCGTAGGACGCGAACTGCGCGGCCGCGACGCCGCTCTCGGACGCGCGGCCGGCGTGGAACGGCTTGGTCATCGTGCCGAAGTTCTCGCGCAGCCCGGCCGACTGGCTGCCGGCAATCGACAGCGCGCGTGCGGTCGCCTCCACGTCGAGCCCGAGCAATTTGGCGCCGGCGGCTGCCGCGGCGAACGTGCCGCAGGTCGCCGTCGTATGGAAGCCCGCCTGGTAGTGGCGCGGATTGATCGCCTCGGCGATCTTGCATTCGACCTCGACGCCGAGCTGGTAGGCCAGCATCGTGGCGGCGCCATTGGCGTGCGTGGCTTCGCCGACCGCCAGCGCGGCCGGCAGCGCCGGTGCGGTCGGATGGGTGAGCAGCCCGTACACCCGGTCGGCAGCGACGGCGAGTTGGGTGTCGTCGTAATCGTCCGCATGAATGCCCACGCCGTTGGCGAACGCCGCGAAGCGCGGGGCGATCTTCAGGTTGGTGCCGATCACGGTGGCCGGCCCGGCGCCGAGCCGCAGATCCATGAAATGCTGCCGCACCAGGCCTCCGCACTGGCTCGCACCGCCCGACAGCGCCAGCCCCAGGCCGTCGAGAATCGATTTCCGGCCCAGTTCCATCACGTCGCCCGGCAACGCGCGAAGCGGGGTGTCGCATATGAACTCGGCCACGTAGCGGGTCAACGAATCGGTCTGCTGTCTTGGGTTGGCGCTCATCTCAGGCTCCGTTGGTTGGTAAGGGGTTGGCTAGCGCGCGAGGGCGCGGCAGCGTTCCGGCGGGAAGTGCAGCCAGACGGTCTGGCCTTCGGCGGCGGCGACGTTCACGGGCGTCACGGCGCGCAAGGTCTCGCCGCCGGCTAGCGTGACCAGGTAATCGCGGTGCGGCCCGAGATACACCTGCCGCGCGACGGTGCCGCTGGTGCAGTTGGGCTGCGCCCCCGTGGGAGCGGCGGTGACAAGGCGGATGTCGTGATGGCGGATCGACACGGCCGTGTCGCCCTGCCCGGCGAATTCGCCCGAGCCGCAGCGCAGCGCCAGCCCGTGGCCGCAGTCGACCGTGTCGCGCCCGTCCCAGCGGCCTTTCAGGATATTGGTGCCGCCAATGAAGCGGGCCACGAATTCGGTGCGGGGCCGTTCGTAAATCTCCTCGGGAGAACCCGCCTGCTCGATCGCGCCCTGGTTCATGACGACGATCAGGTTGGCCGTCGTCATGGCTTCGGCCTGGTCGTGCGTGACGTACACGGTGGTGTAGCGGAACTTGTCGTGCAGGCGCCGGATTTCGAAGCGCATCTCTTCGCGCAGGTTGGCATCCAGATTCGAGAGCGGCTCGTCGAGCAGCAGGATCTCGGGCTCGATCACGAGCGCCCGGGCCAGCGACACGCGCTGCTGCTGGCCGCCCGAGAGCGCCCCCGGATAACGCAGGGCGAGCTCGCTCAGCCGCGTCGCCGCCAGGATGGTGTCGGCGCGCCGCTGGATCTCGTCGCGCGGCAGGTTGCGCAGACGCAGGCCATAGACGATGTTTTCGAACACCGTCATGTGCGGCCACAACGCGTAGCTCTGGAAGATCATCGACATGTTGCGCCGCTCGGGCGCTTCGGTGCCGCCGGGCGCGGAAATGCGACGGCCCCCGACGCGGATCTCGCCCTCGCTCGGCTCCAGGAAACCTGCGACCAGGCGCAGCGTCGTGGTCTTGCCGCAGCCCGAGGGGCCCAGCAGACAGACCAATTGGCCCTTGTCGATTCCAAGCGTGATGTCCTTGACGACGGGCAGCGAGCCGTACCGCTTGGTCAGGCCGGCCAGTTCCAGGAAACTCATCGATCTGCTCCTCGTGCCTTGTTCTTGTGGGATGCCGCCCGGCCTGCCCGTTGCTCAGGAGGGGGCCAGGTGATGGCCGCCGAACAGCGGCACCCGGTTGGCCAGATACACGACCGCGAACGAGACCGCCAGCAGCATCAGGCCCAGCACCGAGATTGCGCCCAGGTCGCCGCTCTCGTTCAGGTCGTAGATGATCACCGACACCAGTTTGGTGTTGGCCGTCGTCAGCAGGATGGTGGCGGACAGTTCCCGGATCGTGCCGATGAACACGAAGCACCAGGTCGCCACGACACTGGTGCGCAACAGCGGCGCGGTGATGCGCCGCAGCGTGTCCAGCCGCGTGGCGCCCAGGATGCGGCTGGCCTCCTCGAGCTCGGGGTGGATGCCGTGGAACGCGGCCGACATCTGCTGGTAGCCCGCCGGCATTTCGATCGTGAGGAAGGCGATGAGCAGGATCCACAGGGTTCCGTACAGCATCAGTTGCGGATGCGAGTAGGTCAGGAACACCCCCACGCCCAGCACGATGCCGGGGATTGCGACCGGCGCCGTCGCCAGCACGCCCAGCAGTGGCGCGCCGCGCACCGCGCTGCGCGCCCCCATGTACGCCGCCACCACCGCGATCGCGGTTCCGAGCGTTGCCGTCGTGAAGCCCAGCAGGAACGTATTCCACATCGCCAGCTGGGTGGCGGAGAACTCGAAGAACACGAAGTGGAAGTTGTGCAGCGTCAGCGTGGCCCAAGTGAGCGGCTCCGACACGTTGCGTGTCACGGCGGTTTTCAGCAGCGCCAGGTAAGGCAGGATCACCGTCGACGACAGCACGATCGCGGCGAAGGCGATGGCCACCGGCTTCCATCGCCGCAGCTGCGTGATGCGGGGCTCGCCGCTCTTGCCGCCCAGCACGGTGTAGCCCTTGCGCCCCAGGATCCAGCTCTTGCCCTGCAGCAGCAGCACCGTGATAGCGAGCAGAGGCAGCGAAGCGGCCGCCGCCAGCCCCGGCTTGGGCGGGTACTGGAACAGGCTCCAGATCTTCGTGGTGATCACGTGAAAACCCGCCGGCAGCGCGAGGATGGCGGGCGAGCCGAACATCGTGAGTGCCTGCAGGATCGCGATCAGCGAGCCGGCCAGCATCGCCGGCAGCACCAGCGGGATGGTGACGCGGCGCAGCGTCGTCGCCGTGCGCGCGCCGAGGATCGCCGATGCGTCTTCCAGGTCGGACGGAATGCGGTCCAGGCCGTTGGCCACCAGCGTGAACACGTACGGGAAGGTGTAGCAGGCGATGGCGAACACCAGGCCCTGGAACGTGTAGATGTTCACGAGCGGCGGATCGGAGGCCTGCGAGCCGGTCGCGAAGCGGTACAGCACATTGATCAGCCCGCTGTTGGGCGCCGCCAGGATTTCCCAGGCGATCGCGCCAAGGAACGGCGGCGTCACGAACGATGCGGTCACCAGCGCCCGCACCACGCGCCGTCCCGGCAGGTCGGTGCGCGACACGAGCCAGGCCAGCGGGGTCGCAATGGCGCACGACAGTGCGCCCACGCCCAGCGCCATTCCGATCGCCAGCAGGAACGGCCGCCGCAGCGTCGCGTCCTGCGCGAGTGCCACGAAGTTGGCCAGCGTGAAGACGCCGTTCTTGTCGATCAGGCTGTAGTAGAGCAACCACGACAGCGGCAGCACCACCAGCACCGCCAGCACCAGCACCAGCACCACGAACGCCGGCCGGAACAGGTCGACGCGCAGCGGGGGCTTGGAAACGGGAGCGGCGATGGCGACCGACATGACCCTGGTGCAGCAAGCGTGGGTGTTCGGGCGGCTTACGTGCCGAAATACTCCTCGTACTTCTTCTTGATCGATTCCACCTGGCCTTCGAGCGCCGCGGGATCGGAGTTCAGCAACTTGATCTGCGCCAGCGGCGTGCGGCCGGCCTTTTCCTTGACTTCGCGATGGAACGAGCGCAGCCCGCCGATGTCGCTGTTGGACTGCTGCGCTTCACGCGTGAACATGAAGTGATAGAACAGGCGCGCGGCGTTCGGATGGGCCGCGTTCTTGAGCATTGCGGCATTGCCGATCACCATCGTCGTTCCGTCCGTCGCATACACCGGCTCGATGGGCACACCGGTTTCCTTCAGCAGGAACACGTTGTATTCGTTGCCGTCCGCCATCACGGCGCGCTCGCCCTGCGCGAGCTTCTTGGGCGGCTCGGTGGAGGACTGCACCTGCATCACGTGCTGCTTGCCGAGCTTTTCGAAATAGCCCCAGCCGAGCGCCTGGCTCAGGGCGTGCGTATCGGTCATGATGGTGCCGCTGTAGCCGGGATGCGCCTTGACCATCTTGCCATCCCACTTCGGGTCGAGCAGGTCCGCGTGGCTTTTCGGAGCGTCTTCCTTCTTCACCAATTTGGTGTTGTACGCAATGACCGACAGGTGCATCCGGTAGGCCGCGTATTGACCGTCGGGGTCCCGGGCCTCCTTGGGCCAGTACTTGGCGACGTCGGAG
>JAGRPN010000405.1 GCA_019449555.1 Ramlibacter sp. | reverse complement strand
GCGCCAGCGCCTGGGTCTGGCCCAGGCGCTGCTCGGCGCGCCGCGGTTGCTGTTCCTCGACGAGCCGACGAACGGCCTCGATCCGCAGGGCATCCGCGACCTGTACGCGATCCTCGCGGAAGTGCGCGCGCAGGGCGCCACGGTGATCCTCACTTCCCACATCCTCGCCGAGGTCCAGCAGCGCGTCGACCGCCTCCTGCTCATGCGAAACGGCCGCGCCCAGGCGCTGGGCACCGTCCAGGCCCTGCGCGAGGGCCTCGACCTGCCCGTGGAAATCGAGGTGCAGGTGCGCGAAGGCGCGGCCGAAGGCCTGGTCGCCGCCCTGGCCGCCCAGGGCATCGCCGACGTTCGCGTGGCGGGGGCCTGCCTTTTCCTGCGATGCGGGCGCGGCCGCAAGCTCGCGGTCCTGCGCGCCGTGTCCGCCCTCGACGGCGACGTGCGCGACGTCGTGGTCCGGGAGCCGTCTCTGGAGGAGGTCTTCATGGGCTATGCGGCGGAGGGGCCATGAGGCCGCGGCTCGAGCTTCGCCAGGCGGCGGTGATCGCGGCCAAGGAGTTCCGCGACCGCATCCGCAACCGATGGGTGCTCGCCGTCGCGATCGTCTTCACGCTGTTCGCCCTGGTCATCTCCTATTTCGGCGCGGCGCAGCAGGGCGCGGTGGGATTTCGCGGCATCGACGTGACGATCGCCAGCCTCGCGAGCCTCGTGATCTACCTCGTGCCGCTCATCGCGCTCATCCTCGGCTACGACGCGGTCGTCGGGGAGCGCGAGAACGGCTCCCTGGAGCTGCTGCTGTCGATGCCGATCACCCGGCTGGAGCTCCTCCTCGGCAAGTATCTCGGGCTCGCCGCGGCCCTCGCGCTCTCCACGCTCGTGGGCTTCGGCCTGGCCGGCGTGCTGGTCGTCTACCAGGCCGGAGGCGGGGCGCTCTACCACTACGCGGGCTTCATGCTGAGTTCGTTGCTGCTGGGCATGGCGTTCCTCAGCATGGCGCTGATGATCTCGGTGGTGGCGGCCGACCGCATGCGCGCGAGCGGCCTGGCGATCGCCGTGTGGTTCTTCTTCGTGCTGGTCTACGACCTGCTGCTCCTCGGGCTGCTCGTGGTTGCCGAGGGGCGCTTCAACCTCGCCTTCTTCCCGGCGCTGCTGCTGCTCAATCCCGCCGACATCTTCCGCATCCTCAACATCTTCAGCTTCGAGGACGTGGGCAGCCTCTACGGCCTGGCGACGGCGTTTCCGAAGGAGCTGGCGGACCCGGCCTGGCTCGGCATCGCGATGCTCCTGTGGATCATCGCCCCCCTCGGTGTGGCCATCTGGAGGTTCAAATGAGACATCGCGCGACTCGCTCCGCGATCGCCGCGGCGATCGCGGCCATCGGCCTGCTGGGCTGCGGCGAAGGCGGGAAGACGGCGGCGACGCCCCTGGAGCCCACGCGCGAGACGAGCTGCGCGCTCGACGGCATGGTGCTGCTCGACTACCCGGGACCCAAGGCGCAGATCCACTATGACCAGGGAGGGCCGGATTTCTTCTGCGACACGCTGGAGATGTTCGTGATCTACCTGCGCCCCGAGCAGAAGCGGCGGGTGACAGGGATATTCACGCAGGACATGGGCAAGGCCGACTGGAAGGAGCCGCGCGGCCACTGGATCGATGCCAGGTCCGCCTTCTACGTGGCGGGCAGCCGCCTGGCCGGATCGATGGGTCCCACGATGGCCTCCTTCGCGCGGCAGGAGGACGCGGAAGCCTTCGTGCGCCGGCACGGCGGCAAGGTGTATCGCTTCGCCGAGGTGACCTATGAAATGGTGCGCCTGGACGGCGGCGTGCTGCGCGACGAGCGCATGTAGCGCCGGGCCGGGGCTCGCTTGCCACGCCCGCCGGCCGACGCCTAGGATGAAGCCATGCTTCGCCGCCTATCCGATCTCCTGAGCGAAGCCTTGATGGGCTTCCTGGCGCTCGCCGCGCTGGGGACTGGATTGGCGCCGTTCCTCT
>JAGRPN010000404.1 GCA_019449555.1 Ramlibacter sp. | reverse complement strand
CGCATGTGGAACTGCACACCCGCGCCGCGCAATCGCTGCAGCCAGGCCCGCAACAAGGGGGCGGCCTTCATGTCCACCGGGAAGACACGGCCCGACGTGCCGACGAATGTTTCGACCCCGAGGCCGCCGGCCCAGGCGCGCAGCGCTTGCGAATCGAATTGCCGCAACAGCGGCTCGATCTGCGGCCGGCGTGCGCCGTAGTGCGACGCGAACGCCTCGAACGGTTCCGAATGGGTGAGATTCAGTCCGCCCCGGCCGGCCAGCAGGAACTTGCGCCCCGCCGATGGCATCGCGTCGAATACGTGCACCTCCTGTCCGGCCTGTGCGAGTATCTCCGCAGCCATCAAGCCCGCCGGCCCGGCCCCGATTACGGCAACCGTCATGCGAGCACCACCAGCTTGCCGTCGCCAGTGAGGAACGCCGCGCGCACGGTGGCAGCCGGGCAGGCGGCTTGGACGGCGGCGCGGTACCGCAGCATCTGCTCGACGAGTCCGGCCTGCTGTTCGGGCTGATGCGCGGACTTGTAATCGAGCACCCACCACTCGCCGCCGGTCCGCCGCACGAGGCGATCCAGCCGCAGCAGCTCGCCGCCATGGTGCAGCGGCACTTCGTTCGCATGCCACTCCACCACCGCGCTGTCCCACGCCCAGGCGCCCTCGCCCTCGAGAATGCGTTGCGCCATCGCGGCGGCTTGCTGCGCGGCGGCTTCGCTCAAGGCGAACTCGCGAGCAATTCGCTGCAGCTGCGCGGCGCCGAACTGCCGCGTCCCCCCTCGCCACGTTTCCAGCAACCGGTGCAGCGCCTGGCCGCGGCGGGACTCGTCGGAATCCGGCAGCGGCTTCGCCGCGGTCGGCGGCTCATCGATGACTCCGGCACCGGCGCTCGCCGCGACCGGCAATTGCGGCAGCGTGAAGACGTCGCCGTCGAACGGCCGGGCGCCATTTTCAGGAATGGCCGTGAGCTCCAACAGAGCGCAATGAGGCTGGAGCCGCTGCCACCAGCTGACGTCCGCCGCGACGTGCGGCTGCACCGACGACAGCACGAGCCGGCTGCGCGCGCGCGTCATCGCGACGTACAGTGCATTCAGTTCCTCGCGTTGCCGCGCGGTCCTTTCCACTTCGAGCGCTTCGGCGCTGCACGGCGGCGGCCGGGCTTCGCTCGCGATGAATGCGAACCGCCAGGGCGCGGGGGCCTCGCCCGGCCATTCGACCACCACGCCCATGCTCTCCGCTCGCGGCGGCGCGCCATCGGTGTCGAGCAGGATGACCAGCGGCGCCTCGAGTCCCTTGGCGCCATGCACGGTCAGCAGGCGCACGGCATTCGCTTCCGAAAAAGCGGGGCCCTGGATGCCGCCCGCTTTCAGGGCCCGCACGAAACCGTAAGGGGTTGCGTAACGCCCGCCGTCCACGTCCAGGGCGGCACCGAGCAGCGCGCGCAGATTGGCCAGCATCGCCTGCCGCAAGGGCGCCGGGGCCGCCGCGGCGAAACGCGCCAGCACGTCTCCGTCGCGGTAGATGCGGTCCAGCGCGTCGTGGGGCGGCAGGGCATCCAGCCAACGCTGCCAGCGCCGCAGCGTCCCGGCAACGCCGTCGAATGCGGCGTGCAGGCTGTCGCACTGCTGCAGCAGTTCGAACCAGCTCCTGGCGCGGCCGGCTTCCCGCGCTTCGCGCGCGGCGACGGCGATGGCGACCAGCGCGTCGTCGGTGACACCGAACAGCGGCGACTTCAATGCGCGCGCCAGCGACAGGTCATGCGTGGGCGAAACCAGCGCGTCCAGCAGTGCCGCGACGTCCTGCACCTCCGGCGCATCGCACAGGTCGGTCTTCTCGGGCTGTTGCGCCGGGATGTGCAGCGAGCGCAATTCATGCTCCATCGTGGCGAGCCGGTCGCGCTTGCGAGCCAGCACCATGATGTCGCCGGCGGGCACGCCATCGCCGATCTCCTGCGCGATCCATGCAGCGGCCTGTCGGCATTCGATGGCCACCAGTTTTTCCTCGGGCAGCTCGCGCGGGACCGTGAGGCTGTCGCGCCATTCAATGGCGCCGGCATCGGGGCCGCTGTCGGCCCTGACCGGGACGCCGCGCCCGATCTGCGGCAAGCAGCCCACCCGGCCCGATCCGCAGGATTCGGTGGTGTGCGCGCGAAACCCCTGGTACTGCCCATCCGCTTGCGCGCTTGCCATGACCTCGTTGACCGCATCCATGACGGCGGGCGCGTTGCGGTGGGTGTGGTCGCAGCTGAGCAAGTCGCCGCCCAGCGCTTCGACGACGAACGATTGCGCCGCGCGGAAGACCTGCGGCTCGGCCCGCCGGAACCGGTAGATGCTCTGTTTCGGGTCGCCCACGATGAACACGCTGGGCGCCGCGCCGCCCGCTCCGGCATAGCCGCTCAACCAGGCGTGCAAGGCTTGCCATTGAAGCGGATTGGTGTCCTGGAATTCGTCGATCAGCAGGTGCCCGATGCGGGCATCGAGCCGCTCCTGCACCCAGCCGGAAAGCACCGGATCGGACAGCATCAGCAGCGCGGCGCGCTCCACGTCGTTCATGTCCACCCATCCGCGCTCGCGCTTGAGCGCACCGAACTGGGCAATCAGCAGCCGCGTCAAGCGCGCCATGCGCTGGTGGTGCAACCAGGCCTCGTGTTGCGTGACCGCGGCCGCGATACGCAACGCGAGCTCCTGGGCCGCGCGCACCTGCGCCAACCCTTCGATTTTTTCGCTGAACCTGCGCGGCTCGCCTCTTTGCGTCAGCAGCGTTTCGAACACCGCCTGCAGATCGCCCGCATCGACTGCAGCGTCCAGCTGCGCGCCTTTGGCCGAAAAAGTCCGCGCCTGCGCCCGCCCGAGCGCACCTGCGGCGCCCACCAGCAACTGCCTTGGCGCGCCGGCGCGCAACACGTCGCCAGGATCGCCGATCCCCGCGAATTCCGGGAATTGCTCGCCCATCGGCTTGATCGAGCCCGCCACCACGCCATGCGCGTCGGCCAGCGCGAACTCCACCCGCTTGGCCAGGGCGGCGAGCAACGCTTTCTGCGTCTGCGAGCGCCCGTGCATCGCCACCGACGCTTCGAAGTCGGTGCGAGCGGCGCGGTCGGCCGCCACGGCCGAATGGAATCGACGCCAGACCATCGCGATGGCTTCGCTGTCGTCTTCGACCAGCTCGTAGCGGGCGGGCAATTCGAGCTGCTCCAGCACCGCCAGCGGCGCATTGCGCAGCAACGCCGCGAACCAGCTGTGGAAGGTACGGATCTGGACCGCGCGACCCGAGCCGAGCAACTCCGGGTACAGCGCCTTGAGCGCCTGGATCTGCTGCGCCGAAGGTCGCGCGACACCGCGTGCCACCAGCGCAGCAGCCAATGCGTCGGGTGACGCCGCGGCGAACTCGGCGAGCCATCCATACAGCCGCTGGCGCATTTCGCCGGCCGCTTTCTTGGTGAAAGTGATAGCCAGGATCTCATGCGGCTTCGCGCCCGCCAACAAGGCCCGCAGGATACGCGACACGAGCATCCACGTTTTGCCCGCGCCCGCGCACGCTTCGACCGCGACGCTGCGCCGCGGATCGCATGCGATCTCGTAGAAGCGCTCGCGCCCGATACGCACGCCGTTGTGTTCGTAGGCCTCGCGGCGCGGCGGGTTCATGCCCAGAAATCCCTCCGGCACAGGCCGCGTGCCGCGCAGTAGTCGCAGACCTTGCCCTCGCCGAGCGCGGCGAGGGCGGCGCCGCCTTCGATCCGGCCCAGGTCGTCGAGTATCCCGTGCACCAGCAGGTCGCGCGCCTCGACCACGGCGGGCTGCTCCACCGTTTGGGTGGCTCCCCGCTCGCCGACGTTCACGTACGCGGCGCGCAGCGTGTCGTCGTTCAGCAGCGCCGCATAGAAGGCGAGCTGCGTGTCTTCGCCCGGCTGCTTGACGCGGTCCATGCTCACCGCGCGCGGCTCGGTCTTGTAGTCCATCACCATGGCGCGCCCGTCGGCGAGCCTGTCGATGCGATCGATCCGGCCCACCAGCTCGACAGGACCCAATTGCATCTCGTGCTCGCTCTCGGCGTGCTGGAAAGCGGCGCCTTCGCGCGCCTCGTGCCCGGCGAGCCATGCGAGGTAGCCGTCGCGCACCTGCGGCCACGCCGCGGCGAACGGCAGGAACTCACCCTCGTCCAGCCGCTGCGAACGCGTCACGTCGTCGGCGATCCGGTCGAGCAGCCGCGAACGATCCGCCGCGGCCGGTTCCGCGTCGCGCGCGAGCGACTCGTGGAACCTGCGCAGGACCTGGTGCAGCCAGTTGCCGAAATCGCGCTTGTCGATTTCGGTGTCGATTTCGTCGGCCTCCTGCAAGCCGAGTTGGCGCAGCGCGAAGAAGCGGTAGGGGCAACGCCGCAGGTCTTCGTACGCGCTGGCGGAAAGTTGGCGCGGTGCGAGCGCCTGCCCGATCGCTTGCGGACGTTCCGTGGGTTGGGCCCGCACCGCGCGTGCTGCACGCGGGTCCTCCGCCGCCTGCGGCGCCGATTCGAGCCGAAGCGCCTGCACGAGCGCACTGGGCAGCAGCGGCTCACCGCCATCGTCGCTGCGGCGCCACAGCACGTCGCACACTGGTGTGCGCAAGGCGTGACGCCAGCCGGCCCGAACCTCGGCTTCCAGCGCCTCCCGCGAGGGCAGTCCCAGGCCGTCCCGCTGCGCGGCGGACCAGAGGCCCGGCGGCTCCGGAGCGGGCACCAGCCGTAACTCGTCGCACCCCGGCGCGACCAGCGCTGCGAACGCGCGTCCCAGGACCTGGTTGAACGGCAGGATCACCACCTGCTCGTCGGCGGGCGACTGAGGCGCGAAGCTGCCCGCCTCCAGCGTCTCGTTCACCCACGCGGTGAATTCAGCGAGCTTGAACCGCCGCGCGGCCT
>JAGRPN010000403.1 GCA_019449555.1 Ramlibacter sp. | reverse complement strand
TGGTGGTGGCACGGGTGGCTCCGGTGGCACGGGCGGCTCCGGCGGCACGGGCGGCACAGGCGGCTCCGGTGCTGGCACCGGTGGCGGCACGGCGGCTGGTGGCGGTACGGGTGCAGGTGCGGGTACAGGTGCCGGCGCCGGTGCAGGTGGTGGTGCGGGCGCCGGTGGTGGTGCAGGCAGCGCAGGCGCGGGTGTCGGTGCAGGTGGCGACGGCCCCGGCAACGGCGCCGCTGGCGATGGACCTGGCGTGGGTGGCGGCACTTCGACCGCGACGTCGAACGATCGCGGTTCCGATCAAGGGTCGGGCCTGGCGACCTTGGGCGCTCCGCCCGCGCCGCTGGGGTTCATGCAGTGGGTCGACCGGCCGGCGATCGCCGCGACGCCCGGTGAAGCGACGGTGATTCCCACCGCGGGCCGCCAGTCGGCCCCGGCGACAGGCACGATGGGTGCGGCACCCGAGAAGCACGTCGTGCCGGACCTGAAGAGCCCGCAATGAGGAAAGTGGTCGGCCGGCTTCCTGGCGCCTAGTGCGCCTTGTCCCAGTTCTCGCCGACGCCGATCTCGGCGAGCAGCGGGACTCGCAGTTCCGCCACGCCGGCCATCAGCCGCGGGATTTCGGTGCGCACCCACTCGACCTCGTCCTCCGGCACCTCGAACACGAGTTCGTCATGCACTTGCATGATCATCTTCGTGCGGCGCTTTTCGGCGTCGATCACGTCTTGCACTTTCACCATGCTCAACTTGATCAGGTCGGCCGCGGTGCCCTGCATCGGCGCGTTGATCGCGGCACGCTCGGCGCCGCCGCGACGCGGCCCGTTCGGTGAATTGATCTCCGGCAGGTAAAGCCGCCGGCCGAACACGGTCTCGACGTAACCCTTGCTCTTGGCCAGCTGGCGCGTCTCGTCCATGTACTGCTTCACTCCGGGATAGCGCTCGAAATAGCGCTGGATGTAGTTCTTGGCCGCCGCGCCGTCGATGCCCAGGTTGCGCGCCAGGCCGAATGCACTCATGCCGTAGATCAGCCCGAAGTTGATGACCTTTGCATAGCGGCGCTGCTCGCTGCTCACCTGGTCCGGCGCGACGCCGAACACCTCCGACGCGGTGGCGCGATGCACGTCCAGGCCTTCGCGGAACGCGCGCAGCAGCGCCTCGTCCCCGCTCAGGTGCGCCATGATGCGCAGCTCGATCTGGCTGTAGTCGGCGCTCGCGATGAAGTGCCCCGGCGGCGCGACGAACGCTTCGCGCACGCGCCGTCCCTCCGTCGTCTTGATCGGGATGTTCTGCAGGTTCGGCTCGTTGCTCGAAAGCCGCCCCGTCACCGCGACCGCTTGCGCATAGTGCGTGTGCACACGTCCGGTACGCGGATGCACCATCTGCGGCAGTTTGTCCGTGTACGTCCCCTTGAGCTTGGACAGGCCGCGGTGCTCCAGCAACTTGGCCGGCAGCGGGTAATCCTCCGCAAGCTTTTCCAGCACTTCTTCGTCGGTACTCGCCACCCCGCTCGGCGTCTTCTTCACCACGGGCAGTCCGAGCTTGGTGAACAGGATCTCGCCGATCTGCTTGGGCGAGCCCAGGTTGAACGGCTGGCCCGCGAGTTCGTGCGCCTCCTTCTCCAGTTGCATCATCCGCTGGCCCAGCTCGGCGCTCTGCTTGGCCAGGATCGCGCCGTCGATCAGCACGCCGTTGCGTTCGACGCGGTACAGCGTCTCGCTGCTGCGCATCTCCAGGTCGTAGATGAAGCGCAACTTGCTGTCCGCCTGCAGCCGGGGCCACAGCGCCAGGTGCACGTCGAGGGTCTGTTCCGAGTCCTCACAGGAGTATTCCGCCGCCTTGTCCACCGACACCTGCGAAAAATCGATCTGGTGCGCGCCCTTGCCGGCGATCGTTTCGTAGTCGATGCCGCTGCGCCCCAGGTGGCGCTCGGCCAGGCTCGCCAGCCCGTGCGGCTTGTGCACCTCGAGCACATAACTTTGCAGCATCGTGTCGTGCACGTAGCCCTGCACCTCGATCCCATGGTTGGCGAACACATGGCGGTCGTACTTGATGTGCTGCCCCAATTTGTGCTTTTGCGGGTTCTCGAGCCACGGCTTGAGCCGCGCCAGCACGTCCTCGCGCGGCAACTGGTCGGGCGCGTCGCCGTAGCGGTGCGCCAGCGGGATGTAGGCGGCCTCGCCCGGCCTCACGCTGAAGGAGATCCCGATGATCTCCGCCTGCATTTCGTCCAGCGAATTCGTTTCGGTGTCGAGGGCCGCGAGTTCGGCCGCCTCGAGCCTGGCGAGCCACTCGTCCACTTGCGGCCAGGTGAATATCGTGTCGTAGCGCAGGTTGGTGGCCTGCGACAGGCCCGACAGGTCGGGCTCCTCGAACAGCCCCCCCGGCCCGGGCCCCGCGCCGACTTTCTTCCTGCTCTTGTGTTCCTCGATCAGCTCGGGCGGCACGTCGTGGATCTCGAGCTGCTTGACCAGCCCCTTGAAGCCGTACTTGTCGTAGAACGCCTTGAGCGCCTCGGTGTCCTGGCCGCCGGTCACCCGGATGTCGTCCAGCGACGGCAGGCCGGGAATGTAGTCCGTGAGCTCGCAGTCCTTCTTGATCGTCAGCAACGCGCGGCCCTTGGGCAGCCAGTCGAGCGCCTTGCGCAGGTTCTCGCCGACGGCGCCCTTGACCTCGTCGGCACGCGCGATCAGTGCGTCCAGCGAGCCGTATTCCTGCAGCAATTTGACGGCCGTCTTGGGGCCGACCTTCTCGACGCCGGGCACGTTGTCCACGGTGTCGCCCACCAGCGCCTGGTAATCGACCATCAGGCGCGGCGGCACGCCGAATTCGGCCTCGACGCCCGCGAGGTCGCGCTTGCGGTCGTTCATGGTGTCGATCACGGTCACGTGTTCGTTCACGAGTTGGCTCAGGTCCTTGTCGCCGCTGGAGATCACCGTTTCGATGCCGCGTTCGGTCGCCATGCACGACAAGGTGCCGATCACGTCGTCGGCCTCGACGCCAGGGATGTTCAAGACCTTCCACCCCAATAGCCGCACGACCTCGTGGATCGGATCGATCTGGGCGCGCAGGTCGGGCGGCATCGGCGAGCGGGTCGCCTTGTACGCGGGGTACAGGTTGTCGCGGAAAGTCGGCCCGGGCGCGTCGAACACACAGGCCACATAGTCCGCCCGCACGTCCTTGCGCAGTTTCTGCAGCATGTTGATCATGCCCCGGATGGCACCGGTTGCCGGGCTGGTGGGATCCCCCGGGACGGCCCGCAGGTCGGGCATTGCGTGGTAGGCGCGGTACAGATAGCTGGAACCGTCCACCAGCAATAGCACTTTGGTGGACGGCTGGTCCGTCTTTTGCTCTTCGTTGCGCTCGCTCATGGAAGGATTGTGCCTGCGGCGCGCCATCCGGTTGCCCGGCGGGGCCATGCCCGCGCAGCCCCTCTACAATTGACGCATGCAGTCCCGATTCGCGATTCTCGTCCCGCTCCTGGCCTGGACGGCGCTGGCCGCCCAGACGGCGCTGCCGCCGCAGACGCCCCCGCCCGCCGACGGGCGCAAGAACCAGCGCGTCGAACGCATCCACCATGAGGATGCCGGCGCCACGATCGACGAACTGCGCTACGGCGGCCAGACCCAGAGCATCACCGTGCAGCCCAAAGCCGACGTGCCGCAATACGAAATCCAGCCGACCGACATGGCGCGCAGCCGGCCGGGCGACCACCGCGACGGCCTGAGCAGCGCCACCGGCCAGCGCGTGTGGAACGTTTTCAAGTTCTGATGACGCTCGATTCCGCGCCACGGGAGGCCTGATGGCGGTTTTCACGGAAGTCTCCGACAGCGAGGCGGGCGAGCTGGTGCGCACGCTCGACCTGGGCCAGTTGCGCGAGCTGCGCGGCATCCAGGGCGGGATCGAGAACACCAACTACTTCCTGACCACTGACCGCGGCGAATACGTATTGACGCTGTTCGAGCGGCTCACGTGCGAGCAGCTGCCGTTCTACCTGTACCTGATGAAGCACCTGGCCCAGCACGGGATCCCCGTGCCCGAGCCGCAGGGGCTGCCGGGCACCGGTTCCGCCGCCAATCCCGACGGCGAACTGCTGCTGGAAGTCCGCGGCAAGCCGGCGGCGGTGGTGACCAAATTGCGCGGCAAGAGCGAACTCGCGCCGACGCAGGCGCACTGCGCCGCGGTGGGCGAGATGCTCGCGCGCATGCACCTCGCCGGGCGCGACTACCCGCGCAGCCAGCCCAACCTGCGGGGGCTGGCGTGGTGGAACGAAACCGTCCCGGTCGTGCTGCCCTACGTCGACCCGGCGCAGGTCGCGCTATTGCGCAGCGAGCTGGCGTTCCAGAACCACGTGGCGGCGGGCTCGGCTTATGCGGCGCTGCCGCGCGGCGTCATCCATGCCGACCTGTTCCGCGACAACGCGATGTTCGAGGACGCTCGGCTGACGGGCTTCTTCGATTTCTACTTCGCCGGCGTGGACAGCTGGCTGTTCGACCTCGCCGTGTGCCTGAACGACTGGTGTGTCGATCTGCCCAGCGGCGCGCACGACACCGGGCGTGCGGCCGCATTCCTGCGCGCCTATACCGCGGTGCGGCCCCTCGCCGCGGCGGAACGGCGCTTGTTGCCGGCGATGCTGCGCGCGGGAGCACTGCGTTTCTGGATCTCGCGGCTGTGGGATCTGCACCTGCCCAGGGAAGCGGCCATGCTGCAGCCACACGATCCAGCGCAATTCGAGCGGGTGCTGCGCGAGCGCGTGGCCCATCCCGTGACGGCCTGACCAGATACCGGTCGATGAAACTCAACATCGTCCCCGCGCGCACCGGCATCGAATGGGTCAAGCTCGGCATCCGCACCTTTGCCAAGCAGCCGCTGGCGTTGGCCGGCCTGTTCTTCATGTACATGGCGGCCGTGATCATCATCGCGCAATTGCCGGTGATCGGCGTGATCGTCGGTGGCCTGCTGGTGCCGGCCGCCACGTTGGGCCTGATGGCCGCCAGCGCGGAAGCCACCAAGGGGCGCTTTCCGATGCCCACGGTGCTGATCAGCGCGTTTCGCGCCGGGCGCCAGCGGGTGCGCGCCATGCTGCTGCTGGGCGTCATCTACACCGTGGCGTCGTCGATCATCACCGCACTCGCCTCGTTGATCATGGGCCCGCCGACAGGCGGCGCAGGTGAAATCGACGGCGCAACCCTGTTGGCACTGGTGCTTCACACGCCGCTCTTCCTGATGTTCTGGCATGCGCCGGCGCTGGTCCACTGGCACGGCGTATCCCCGGTGAAAAGCCTGTTCTTCAGCCTGGTGGCGTGCCTGAAGAACTTCGGGGCGTTCGCGCTGTACGGGCTCACCTGGCTGTTGGTGTTTCTCGGCGTGGGGACGGTGTTCGGCTTGTTGGGGGCGCTCATCGGCGGGCCCGCCGTGGCGCGCGCCGTGATGATGCCGACCGCGCTATTGATGGCGGCGATGTTTTCCACCTCCATCTACTTCACTTTCCTGGACTGCTTCGTCGCCACGCCCGAACCGGACGCTGAGCCCAGCGGAGAGAGCACTTGACCCACCGGCTCCTGTCCGGCCGCACCGAGGACGAGCTGCTGTGGTTCCGGCGTCGCAGCTTCCTGCAGGCGGCCGCCGCCTGGACGGCGATGGGCGGGGCTGCCGGCGCATTCGCCCAGCAACGCAGCAACGTGGTGGAACTGCGCGGCGATGCCCAGCTCAATGGCGAGCGGCTCACGCCTGCGCACACGATCCAGACGGGCGACAGCGTGGAAACGGGGCCGGGCTCGCAATTGGTGTTCGTGATCGGCAACTGCGCTTACCAGCTGCGGCAGAACTCACGCATCACGGTGGAACGCGGCAACACCCTCAACACGGTGAGCGTGCTGCGCATGTTGACGGGCGCGGTGGCGAGCGTTTGGGGCCGCGGGAGCAACCGCCGGATCGTCACGCCCACGCTCACCGCCGGGATTCGCGGCACCGGGGCGTACACGGAAGTGTGGCCGCAGCAGGGCAATCGCACGTACTTCTGCAACTGCTACGGCACGATCGACATGGCGGCCGGTGGCGACCGGCTCGTGTCGCAGGCCGAATACCACCAGTCGTTCTGGGCCGAACCCGAGGCGAAGAACGGCCGTTTCCTCACGCCGATGAGCGCGATCAACCACACGGACGAAGAGCTGGAGTTCCTGGCGGGTCTGGTGAACCAGCGCACGGCCTGGCAGATCGCCGGCAGGAAAGGGACCAAGGACGGCAGCGGGTACATGGATCCGGGCCCGCCGAACCCGGCGGCGCGATGAATCAGCGCCGTGGCGCGTTCTTCTGCCAGATCGCGAGCCGATCAGCCCGTACGCCACCAACCGGATGCTGCAGAACCACGCGTGCCGCGTTTCCTCGATCACACCCGCGAGTGCATGGATCCAAACCGGGACAGAGGCGTTCCGCAGGGCCCGGTGGGAGAGCGCAAGGAGAAACCCTGCGCTTTCACGGCTGCTCGTGACTGCGCCGTGCGTGACTGAATAATCCAGCCGCAGCGACGATGAAGGGCAGGCTGAAGAAGAACATCGTGTCCGCGGGCACTTCTGCCCACCATGCGAGCAGGTCCTGTAGCCATTGCGTTGCCATTGGCCTCTCCTTAGAGAAATCGGAAGGCGACGACCGCGGTCAGCGTCGGCGGCAGCGCCGCCGCGAACAGACCGAGCGGGTGAATCGCCTGGTCGCGGAAATGCCCGCGCAGGATGGAGAACCCCGCCGGATTGGGCGCGTTGGCGATGACGGTCAGTCCGCCGCCGGTCACCGCGCCGGCCACGACCGAATACCGGAATTCTTCGCTCAATCCGCCGGCCATCGACGCGAGGTAAGTGAGTGCGGCGTTGTCGGTCACGGCGGTGAGCACCGTGGCCCCCAGGTAGACGGTGGTCGAGTCCATGCCGCGTAACAGAGGATCCAGCCACCATTGCTGCTGGCCGCCGAGCACCACGAGCCCGGCCAGGAAGAACGCCACCAGCAGCCCTTCGCGCAGCATCAGGCGATCCTGGAATTGCGGGTAGGCCATTGCGAACCCCAGAAAAAACAGCAGCAGTCCCATGAACACCGCCGGGTGGTGAGCAAAGATCACCACCCCGGCAAGGAAAAGCACATGCACGACCAGCACCCACCGAGGTGTGGCGTCCGCCACGTGCTCCCGGACATCGAGCCGGCCGAGTTCGCGCCTGAACAGCAGTGAGGCTGCAAGCGCATTCACGGCTACCGCCAGTGCTGCCTTCCAGCCGAACTGCGTGAGCATGTGCCAGAGATCCCAGTTCCACTTGGCCGCAACCATCAGCACGGGAGGCGCCGCGAAAGGCGTGAGCGTCCCACCGATCGACACGTTGACGAACAGCACGCCCAGCGTCACGTACTTGAGGCGGTTCGATACGCCCCGCCGGTAAATGCGTTCTCCGAGCATCAGCGCGGCAAGAGTCATCGCCGCGGGTTCGGTGATGAGCGACCCCATCAGCGGTACGAGCGTGAGGGTCACGAAATGCAGTCCGACTGCCCCTTTCAGCGGAAGAGATCTCGCCACCGCGTTCACGATGGATCGCGCGATCTCGAGGATGGCCCGGCTTCCGGCAACGACCATGATCGCAAAGACGAACATCGGTTCCGTGTAATTGCGGGTATCCAGGTAGTGCGTCGCGGTTGCGGTTCCCAGAAACGCCGCAATGGCGATGACGAGCACCATCGCCCAGAAGCCGAAGACCACTTCGACTTCCCCGAGCAGATGCCACACACCGGCATGATCGGGACGGGCATGGGCCATTCGCTCGAAGAACTTCGTCGAAAACGTGTGAAGAATCGCCAGCGCGAAAATGCCCGCGCCGAGCCACTGGACCGCGTTGTTCATGGGCGGCCTTGACGCTGCAGTTGCGCACGTACGCCCCGTCGCAGCCGCCTCAGGTGCAAGGGCGCCGCGACCAGCGCCAGCAGCGGCACGGCGGTGATGAAATTGAGGAGCGCCGCACCCGCGCGTGTCGCCCACTGCGCGTCAGGCAGGACGTACTGCGTCACGGCAGCCGCCGCTGCGACGCCCAGCGCAAGGCCGACCAGTTCCACCACGTCGAATTCGGCGTGCCGCGCCCGACCCAGCACACACGCCCGATCTTCTTCGGGAAAGCGCTCGAGTTCAGGAACCAGAAGCAACCACGGCCTTTGCATCATGGGCCGGTGCCTTGCTCCGATGCGACAACTGCTGCAGCCACGTCGAATCTCCTTGTTTCCAAGAGAGGGTATCGACAGGCAGTGCTTTAATAAATTCGGGAGTCCCGTACGGGTTGCCCGTAAGGGAGGGGCGGAGCGAAAGCGTCAGGCGCGCGCGTCCACCAGCCGCACGAACTCGACCATGTTTTTTGCGCCCAGTTTTTCCATGACGCGCGCCTTGTGCACCTCGACCGTCCGCGGGCTGATGCCCAGCCGCGCCGCGATGTGCCTGTTGTGCATGCCTTGGATCATGAGCTCCATCACCTCGCGCTCGCGGTCCGACATCTTCTGTCTTGCGGCTACGAGCGCCTCCGAGGCGCCATCGGTCGATGCGCGATGCTGCGCGCGCTCCCTGGCCTTCTGAATCGCGGCAATGATCTGTCCCGGTTCGAACGGTTTTTCGATGAAATCGACCGCGTCGGCCAGGAACGCCTGCCGCGCCGCCGCGACGTCGCCGTGAGCCGTGACGACAATGACCGGGAGATGCGGCAGCCTGCTGTGCAGCGTCTGCTGCAATTCGAGCCCGGACATTCCAGGCATCCGGATGTCCGCAACCACGCAACCGCGCAACTCGGGCTGCAGTATCCGCAGGAAATCCTCTGCGCTCGCGAACGTGGCAGTTGCATAGCCCTGCAGGCTGAGCATCAGGGACAACGAGTCCCGCACGGACACGTCGTCGTCCACGATAAACACAGTCTCACCGTGCGTCGGCCGGGGTGCTGGCATGATCGTCAATGGGCAACGTGAAGAAGAAGTGCCCGCCGGGTCCCGGCTCGGCCCAGAGTGCACCGCCGTGAGCCTCGACGATCGCCCTGCAGATGCTCAGGCCCACGCCGAGACCCCCGGGTTTCGCCGAGGGCAGCGCATCGAAGATACTGTGCAGCCGTGCCGTTTCGACACCATTCCCGCTGTCGTGCACGCTTACCAGGACCCGCGCCCGTTCGAGCCGCGCCCCGATCACCGCATGCTTGCCTGCGCTCGACGCCGCAGCGGACTCGACGGCGTTGGCGACCAGGTTTCGCAGCACGACGGCGATCTGGATGGAATCGACCCACACGGGCGGCAGCTGCGGCGCGATCTCGGCCGAAAGGGCGACTCCTAGTCGCTCTGCGAATGCCGAGTGCGCGGACAAAGCTTCGTTCAGCATGGCCGCGACAGGAACGCGGCGCAGTGTTGTCGCGCCGCTCGCGAAGAAGTCGCGCAGCCGCCTCACGATCTCGCCTGCGCGCTGGGACTCGCTCACGACCCGTTGCGCCACCTGCGCCAGCTGGCCGGCGACGGCAGGACTCGGCGGGAATGCCGCCAGCGTCTGGCAGGCCTTCGCATAATTGCTCAGCGCAGTGAGCGGCTGGCTGAGTTCATGTGCGAGTGCCGCCGCCATTTGTCCCGCCGCGGCGAATCGCAGGCTCCTGCGCAATTCAGTGGCCGTATGCGCGCGTTCATCCACGAGCACGCCGAGGAGCAGCGCCGTCATGGTGGAAGCCGCGAGCAGCGTCTGCAACTCGAAGACGGTCAGGTCGCGCGGCAAGGCGATCTGCGTGGCTACGATCAGCCCCACCTGGGTGAACGCCGACGACAGCACGGCGCCGGCAACTCCATAGTGGGCCGACGCCCAGACGACGGGCAGCAACAGCACGTAGAAGTACTTGAAGTAATCCGCCTCGCTGCGTCCGAAGATGATCCAAAGGCCGGCGCATGTCGATGCGGCGGCAATCCACGATGGCCAGCTTCGCATCACGGTGAACAGCGCGGCGCGCCCGGCGCGGCCCGCTCCGATGAGGAGAATGGGAAGGGTCACGGCAAGCCCCACACTGTCTCCGATCCAGAACCGGACGATCGCGCCGTAGACGGAGTCCTGCCGGCCGAAGCCGGCCGCTGAAAACGCCAGCACATACACGACCGCGCTGATCAGGGACCCGCCCACCACGATAGCCGCGAACCAGCTCAGGTCCCTGCGGGTGGCGAAAGGTTGCGAAGAATCGATGTGCCGCGCCAGGGCGCGCGAGATAGCCGCATATGTGAGGCTGAGTCCCAGCGCGGCGCTCCCGGCGGCCAGCCAGTGCGCGGGCCAGCCGCGTACCACGACTTCAGCGGCGAGAAGACCGGCGAACACCAGCCCCAGCCAGCGGCGGTCCCACATCAGGAAGGCAATGGCCAGCGCAGCTTGCGGGTTCCATGGCGTGATGTTGAGGCCCTGAAGCGGCCTGATGTAACTGGCCCAATCAAGGGCGAGGTAGGCTGCGAGGTAGCCCAGGGCAAGCGCCCATGTCTTCGCGCCGACTGCGCCCGTCGGGGCCCAATGAGGTCTGGCCAGCATGGCGGTATTGTGCTTCCTGCAGCCGGAAGGCACGGATCCGGGGCCGATCGGCACACCGCATGACGGGGCGCCTGCGGAAACGGCGTGACAGATGGATGCTGATGGCGCGAGCGGCGGCTCGGGAGCCGCGTCGTTCAGTGCTTGGCGTCCGGTGCGGGCTGAGCGGCCGCGGGCGGCGTGGCCGCGCCGGCCCCTGCGGGACGCTTGTCGATATCCACGTGCCAGCCCAGGACCGCCAGCAGCACGAAAAAGCCGACGATGTATGCCACGGTGACATGCCAGCCGCCCTTGATCCAGGCTCCGACCGACTTCGCTTGCGGGTACATGTTCGACAAGGCCACACCGGCCGACGATCCGAACCAGATCATCGATCCGCCAAAACCCACGGCATAGGCAAGGAAGCCCCAGTCATAGCCGCCCTGGCGCAACGCCAGCGCGGTGAGCGGGATGTTGTCGAACACCGCGCTGACGAACCCGAGGCCGAACGCCGTGTGCCAGGACGCGGCCGGCAAATTCTGCACCGGCATCATGGCCGCGCACATGACCAGCGACAGCAGGAAGATGCTGCCGCGCAAGGCATTCGGCAGCAGGCTCCAGGTCGGTCGCCGCCAGGCGGCCGTCGCGATCAGGGCGACCCACACCGCCGTGCCGATGACCGGGTAGTGGTTGAGCACCTCCGGGTCGCGCAAGTTGAAGTACAGGTTGGCTGCGATGGCCGCCAGCAGAATGACGGCGACGATGCCGAGCCGCGCGCCTTCGAAATGCGCGCCGATCGGGTTGTCCTTCATGATGGGCTGGTGCGCATGCTGCTGGCGTGCCGCGAAGAACGCGAAGATCAAAGTCGCCGTCAGGGCGGCGACGTAGGCGTCGAAGACCTGTATCGCGGGCACGCCGCTGATCCACATCATGGTGGTGGTGGTATCGCCGACCACACTGCCGGACCCCCCGGCGTTGCTGGCCGCCACGATGCCCGCCAGGAAGCCGATGTGCACGCGCTTGTTGTACAGCACGCCCGCCATCGTTCCGCCGATCATGGCAGCGGCGATGTTGTCGAGAAAACTGGAAAGCACGAAGACCAGCAGCAACAGCACGAACCCGCCTTTCCAGTCGTCCGGCAGGATCCGCGGCAACAGCGTGGGCAGGCCGCTGCGTTCGAAATGGTCGGCGAGCAGGGCAAACCCCAGCAGCAGCCCGAGCAGGTTCGTGAGCGTGACCCACTCGTGGGCGAGCAGTCCCTGCAGCCCTGCCAGGCCCGTGACGCCGGAAAAGTCAGCGAAACCGAGCTTGTAGAGCGTGATCACCACCAGGCCGGTCAGCGCGACGTAGAGCGTGTGATGGTGGAACAGCGCGACACCCGCCAGCGTGGCGGCGAACAGGATGAAATCCAGGGGAATTCCGGCAACTGACATGGAGGTCTCCGTCGGTTCTTCTTCGACCGCGATTATGCTGGCTTATGGATGAGTTCGGCTCGTCTGTTGCTGACAGGCCGGCCGAGAACCGGCGGAAGCCCAGCTCAGAGCAGGCGAAAAGCGAGCATGGCCGTGAGCGTGGGCGCCAGGGCGGCCGCAAGCAGGCCCAGCGGGTGCACCGCCTCGTCGTCGAAGTGGCGGCGGAGGATGGAAAACCCGGCGGGGTTCGGCGCATTGGCGATCACGGTGAGCCCTCCGCCGGTGACGGCGCCCGCCACGATGGAGTACTTGAACTCGTCGCTCAATCCCTGGACCAGCGAAGCCAGGTACGTCAGCGCGGCATTGTCGGTAAAGGCAGTAAGCACGATCGCGCCGGGGAACACCAAGTCCGCATCCATGCCGCGCAGGAGCGGGTCGAGCCACCACTGCTGCTGCCCGCCCAGCACTACCAGCCCAGCCAGGAAGAAAGCGACGAGCAGGCCTTCTCGCAACATCACCCGGTCCTGGAACTGCGGGTAGGCGGCGGCAAAACCGAGGAAGAACAGCAGCAGCGCCAGAAACACCGGAGGATGGTGGGCGAAAGCCACCACGCCGGCGAGTAGCAGGAGGTGGATGAAAACGATTCCGGGCGGGACGGGCTCGCGCTCCCGTTTGCGGGGCGGCGGCAAGCCGGCGAGTTCGCGCCTGAAAAGGAAGGCTGCAGCCGCGGCGTTGACGCCGACCGCCAAGGCGGCTTTCCAGCCGAAATTCGACAGCATGTGCCACGCGTCCCAGTTCCAGGTATCCGCCACCATCAGCACCGGTGGGGCGGCAAAGGGCGTCAGCGTCCCCCCGATCGAAATGTTCACGAACAGCACGCCAAGGGTGCCGTACTTGAGCCTTGCCGAAACGGCGCGGCGATAGACCTGCTCGCGCAGCATCAGCGCGGCCAACGTCATCGCTGCGGGCTCCGTGATCAAGGACCCGGTCAGCGGAAGCACCGACAGGCTGAGGAAATACAGGCCGACCGCATCGCTGGTGGGCAGCAATTTCGCCGCCCGGGCCACCGCCGCCCGCACGACTTGGAGCACGGCGCGGCTGCCCGCGATCACCATGATCGCGAATACGAACATGGGCTCGGTGTAGTCGCGGGAATCGACGTATTCCGTGGCGACCCGGGTGCCTTGCAGCGCCGCGATGATGATCACCAGCACCATGGCCCAGAAGCCGAACACCACCTCGACTTCGCCGAGCAGGTGCCACATGCCGGCGTGTTGCGGACGCTCGTGGGCGAGCCGCTCGAAAAACCGGGTCGAGAAGGTGTGCACGATCGCGAGGCCGAAAATCAAGGCCGCGATCCACTGGATGGTTTCGTTCATGGTCCGGGACGGCCGCAGCCAACACGCGCCGGTGCGGGCGAGCTGACGTTCACGGCACCGGCGTGAGCTTGGCTACCGACAGCGCCAGCCACTTGATGCCGTGGCGGGGGAAGTTGACCTGCGCCCGCGCGTCGTCGCCCTGCCCTTCGATCGACATCACCGTGCCCTCGCCGAACTTGGTGTGGAACACCTTCATGTTGGCGCGCAGCCCATGCGACGGCGCCGCCTTCTGCGCCGGCACCGACGGGCTCGCGAACACTTCCTTGCCGTAGCCCGCGCCCGCCGTCGCACCGCGCGAGGTCGGATAGCCGGCGCCGAATCCGAAAGCCGAGCCGCCGAACCGCTGGTCCTTGGGCGTCAGCCACTTCATCGCGCCCTCGGGCAGCTCGTCGAAGAAGCGGCTGCGGATGTTGTAGCGGGTCTGGCCGTGCAACAGCCGCGTCTGGGCGTGGCTGAGGTACAGGCGCTTGCGCGCGCGCGTGATCGCCACGTACATCAGGCGCCGCTCTTCTTCCAGGCCCTCGTGGTCGGACATCGAGTTCTCGTGCGGGAACAGGCCTTCTTCGAGGCCGCTGATGAACACGCAGTCGAACTCCAGCCCCTTGGCCGAGTGCACCGTCATCAATTGGATCGCGTCCTGCCCGGCCTGGGCCTGGTTGTCGCCCGACTCCAGCGCGGCGTGCGTGAGGAACGCCGCGAGCGGCGACAGGGTCTCGCCCGTTTCAGCGTCGGGCGGCACATAGTCGGGCGCGGGCTCGTTGACCTCGGGCAGGCTGGGGTCCAGGCCCTGGCTGGCGGGCGATTGGCGCAGCATGCCCGGCCCGAGCTCGTCGACCGGCAGTGCGACGGCGTCACGCCCGAAACCTTCCTGCGTGACGAAACTCTCTGCCGCGTTGATCAGTTCTTCGAGGTTCTCGATGCGGTCGGCGCCCTCGCGCTCGGTCTTGTAGTGCTCGATCAGCCCCGAGGCCTGCAACGCCTGCTCGATGATCTCGCGCAACGTGAGGCCGAGCGTCTCCTGCCGCAGTTTGTCGATCTTCGCGACGAACGCCGTGAGGTTGGCGCCGGCTTTGCCCGTGGTCACGCTCACGGCATCGTGCAGCGAGCAGCCGGCCGCCCGCGCCGCGTCCTGCACCTGCTCGATGCTGCGCGCGCCGATGCCGCGCGGCGGAAAATTCACCACCCGCAGGAAGCTGGTGTCGTCGTTCGGGTTCTCCAGCAGGCGAAGGTAAGCCAGCGCGTGCTTGATCTCGGCCCGCTCGAAGAAGCGCAGCCCGCCGTACACGCGATACGGCACGGCGGCGTTGAACAGCGCCGTCTCGATCACCCGGCTTTGCGCGTTGCTGCGATAGAGCACCGCGATCTCGTGCCGGTCGTAGCCGCCATCGGGCCCATCCCCGCGCACCAGGTGCCTCATCTCTTCCACCATCCACTGCGCTTCGGCCAGGTCCGTCGGCGCCTCGTACACGCGCACCGGCTCGCCGGGTCCCTGGTCGGTGCGCAGGTTCTTGCCCAGGCGCGTCTTGTTGTGCGCGATCAGCTCGTTGGCCGAGTCCAGGATGTTGCTGTGGCTGCGGTAGTTCTGCTCCAGCTTGATCTGGTGCCTGACCTGGAACTCGCGCACGAAATCGGCCATGTTCCCCACCCGCGCGCCGCGGAACGCGTAGATGCTCTGGTCGTCGTCGCCGACGGCGAACACCGAATTGGGGGGCGTGCCGTCCGGCACTTCATCCATCGCCTGCGCGAACATCTTGATCCAGGCGTACTGCAGCTTGTTGGTGTCCTGGAACTCGTCGATCAGGATGTGGCGGAAGCGCCGCTGGTAGTGCTCGCGGATCGGGTCGTTATCGCGCAGCAGCTCATAGCTGCGCAGCATCAGCTCGCCGAAATCGACCACGCCTTCGCGCTGGCACTGCTCCTCATAGAGCTGGTAGATCTCGACTTTCTTGCGGTCCTCTTCGCCGCGCACCTCCACCGCATTGGGCCGCAGCCCTTCTTCCTTGCAGCCGCTTATGAACCACTGGGTCTGGCGCGCGGGAAAGCGCTCCTCATCCACGTTGTGCTGCTTCATCAGGCGCTTGATCGCCGACAGCTGGTCCTGCGAGTCCAGGATCTGGAAACTGGACGGCAGGTTGGCCAATTTGTAATGCGCCCGCAGGAACCGGTTGCACAGGCCGTGGAAAGTGCCGATCCACATGCCGCGCACGTTCAGCGGCAGCATGGCGGAAAGCCGCGTCATCATCTCCTTGGCGGCCTTGTTGGTGAAGGTCACGGCCATCACGCCGCCGGGCGAAACCTGGCCGGTGGACAGCAGCCAGGCGATGCGCGTGGTCAGCACCCGCGTCTTGCCGGAGCCGGCGCCCGCGAGGATCAGGGCGTGCTCGTTCGGCAGGGTGACGGCGGCGCGCTGCTCGGCGTTGAGATTCTGTAAGAGCGGGGACGCCGCCTCGACTTCTGGGAACATATGCCATTGTAGAAAGTAAGCGCCACCGGCCTTCGCTGCACATGAACAAATTGACAAGCTCCGCGTTGACTGCGCTCCTGCTGGGGTTGTCGGCGGGCTGCCTGCACGCCCAGTCGTCCTGCTCCAGCGACGGCCAGCCGCGGCCGGCCGCCCTGTTGGAGCGCTTCATCAACGCCGATTGCGAGGCTTGCTGGAGCGACAGCCACAGCCCGCAGCCGGCCGCCGGGGAACTCGCGCTGGACTGGATCGTCCCCGCCGCCCGCGGCGACGACGCGCCGCTTTCCGCCGCTGCCACGCGCGATGCCCTGGCGCGCCTGCAGGCGCTGCGGCGGGCGGTGCCGGCCAAATCGGACAGCGCGCGGCACCAGGTGGGGCGCGGCGCGCGCGAACTGCGGGTCGCCCATGGCCTGGCCTTCAACGGCTATATCGGGACGTCGATCGAGCTCAAGCCGGGCAGCGGCGGACCGTGGCAGGCCTGGCTCCTGCTCGTGGAAACCATTCCGGCCGGCAGCGAGGGCACGCCCGTCGCCCGCAACCTGGTTCGCAATGCCCTGCAGCCCGCCTGGGACGGCGGGTACGCGCTATCGAAGCAGGAGCTGCAGCGGCTGTTCGAGTCGCGTCCGATGAGCATTCCCGAAGGGGCGAAGCCCGCGCGGCTGCGGGTCGTGGGCTGGGTCGAGGATGCACGTGGCCGGATCAGGGCTATCGCCCAGTCCCGCTGCCAGGCACCCGGGCCCAAGGGGTAAAATCAAGCACCGGGCCCAAGCATTTTGCGGCCCGGTTTGCGTTCTGCCCCGCGCAGAGCCCGCTCCGGGCCCTTATCCAAGCGCTCACTCGTTTCCCGACGAATCTTCTGGAGCTTGGTATGGAAATCTTCGACTACGACAAAGTATTGCTGCTGCCGCGCAAGTGCCGCGTGGAAAGCCGCTCCGAATGCGATGCCGGCGTGGAGCTGGGCGGGCGCACCTTCCGCATTCCCGTGGTGCCGGCCAACATGAAAACCGTGGTGGACGAAAGGCTGTGCCTCTGGCTGGCGCAGCACGGGTACTTCTACGTGATGCACCGCTTCGACCTGGACAACCTGCTGTTCGTGCGCAAGATGAAGGCGCAGGGCGCCTACGCGTCGATCTCGGTGGGCGTGAAGATGGCCGACCACGACACCGTCGATCAACTCGCGGCCGAGGGGCTCGTGCCGGAATACGTCACCATCGACGTCGCCCATGGCCATGCCGACACGGTGAAGGACATGATCACGCACTTGAAACAGAAGCTGCCCGGTGCGTTCGTGATCGCCGGCAACGTCGCCACGCCCGAGGCGGTGATCGACCTCGAGAACTGGGGCGCCGATGCAACCAAGGTGGGCGTCGGTCCCGGCAAGGTCTGCATCACGCGCATGAAGACCGGCTTCGGCACCGGCGGCTGGCAATTGTCGGCGCTCAAGTGGTGCGCCCGCGTCGCGACCAAGCCGATCGTCGCCGACGGGGGCATCCGCGAGCATGGCGATATCGCCAAGAGCATCCGTTTCGGCGCCACGATGGTCATGATCGGCTCGCTATTGGCCGGTCACGAGGAGTCGCCCGGGCAGACGGTGGACGTGGAGGGCAAGCTCTACAAGGAGTACTACGGCAGCGCGTCCGACTTCAACAAGGGCGAGTACAAGCACGTCGAGGGCAAGCGCATCCTCGAGCCGGTCAAGGGCAAATTGCCCGACACCTTGCGGGAGATGGAAGAAGACATCCAGAGCTCGATCAGCTATGCCGGCGGCAAGAAGCTGATGGACATCCGCAAGGTCAATTACGTGATCCTGGGCGGCGACAACGCGGGCGAGCACCTGTTGATGTAGGAAGCCTATTGCGCGAACATCTGGCTCGGCGCGGTCTCGCCGAAAACCTCAGCCGGCGCGCTGGGCCGCTTCGCAGTCAATGCCTGCGGCTGCGGCGCGCAGCGCCCGGTCGCCACGTAGTCCAGCGCCGCACGCAGGCGCCGCTCGGCGGGGTCGGCCAGCTCGTGATCCAGATCGTCGGCGACCTGGCAATCCGGCGTGAAGCCCGCCGTGTAGCCGCCCACGCCGAGTGCATTGGAAGTCTCGAACTCCACCGCGTTGTAGGTGATCCCGCAGAAGTTGCGCGGCGAGAATCCGAATGGCTTGCCGTAAGTGGTCTCGCCCAGCAGCACCACGTCCATGAACGGGCGCAATCCGTTGATGAGCAGCTCGCTCGCCGACGCGGTGGCGCCCGAGCCGACGACAACCACGCGATCGAAGCCGGAGGCTGCCTGTTGGCTGAAGGTGATGGGGAATTTGTTGGCGGGCAGCCGGTCGTTGTACTGCAGGTACGTGTACGTCTGCCCCGCCGTGCGGCGCCCGCCGATCATCCCCGCGAGGTCGCGCGAGACGCTCACGCTGCCGCCGCCGTTGTAGCGCAGGTCGAGAATGATTTCGCTCGCGCCCTGCTCGCGGAAACGCGCGAACGCCTGCTCCAGTTGGGACTGTGTGTAGCCCACGAACTGGTGGTAAGCAAGGTAGGCCACCTTCACCGGCGCACCGTTGCGCGTGACGTCGAAGGTGGCGGTCCCGGCCACCGGGCTCAGCGCGAAATCTTCCGATCGCACGGTGATCGATCGCAGTTCGCCGGAAACCTTGCGGACGTAGAAACTGCGGATGACGCCCGGCGTGTTCACCAGCGGCAGCACCCCCGCCGCGACATCGGCGGGCGAGTAGCCGTCGATCGACAACACCGTGTCGCCCCGCGCAAGGCCCGCCCGCGCCACCGGGCTCAGCGGCTCGACGTTGCGCACGCGCATCGTGGCGCGGGTGTCGTCGGTCCACACGAGTGAATAGCCAAAGCCCACACGCCGGCCGTCCACGAAGAGCTGGTTGTGGGCGGCCGTCGATTCGCTGAAGCTGAAACGGTCCACCGGTTTGTACAGGAGCGACTGGAAATACGCGTCGAGGCTCTCCGCCTTGCCGTCGGGCGTCCCCATCTGCGCGTACCAGTAATACTCCTGCCCCATGAACCGGTTCAGCAAGGCGCGCTGGTCCGCCACCGAGCAGACCGCCTGCGGCAACCCGCCGTCGCTTGCGGCCTCGTCGCCGCCGCCGCACGCCTGCAGCAGCAGCGCCAGCGCCGCCAGATACAACCACTTCATCGACGATTCCTCAGGCCCGCAACAACTGCAACGCGAGATCGTGCAGGCGCTGTCCGGGCTCCAACAAGGAGTCGAGCACGCTGAAATGGTTCAATCCCGGTAACACTTCGCACACCGGCACCCGCTCCTCGCCCCAGGCGTCGCGGATCAGGCGGTTCTGGCGATGGAACTCCTCGCTCTCGTCGCCGCCCGTGACGGTGTACAGGACACCCTGCGCCGGCGGCGGCAAACGCGCGGGGCTGGCCTGGGCGACCTGCTGCGGCGTGAGCTGCACGGAGGGCTGCAGGAACGGCGCGTGCATGATCGGCTCGAGATCGTGCAGGCCCGAGATCGCCAGCGCGCCCTTCACGAGATCCGGCGGCAGGTCGGGCGCCAGCACCGGCCACAGGCAGTCCAGCATCATCGCGGCCAAATGGCCGCCGGCGGAATGGCCCGCCACGGTGATGCGGCGCGGATCGCCGCCACGGCGCGCGATGTTGCGCCAGGTCCAGGCCAGCGCGCGCGCCATCTGCATCGTGATCTCGGCAATCGTGACGGCCGGACAGAGCGCGTAATTGGGAACGACGACGCAGACACCCTCGCGCGTGAAAGCGGGCGCGACGAACGAGTACTCGCGCTTGTCGAACGCGCGCCAGTAGCCGCCGTGGATAAAAACCAGCACCGGCGCGTCCGCCTGCGCCGCCGGAAAAATGTCCAGGTGCTCGTTCGTCCCGCCGCCGTAGCGCAAGTCCAGCTCGCGCGGTTGCGTGCGGACGGCTTCGGCCGACTGCTCGGCCCAGCGCCGGAAGAATTGCGGGTAGGTCCGCACCATGGCGCGGGTGTCGTACATGCGGTCGTGCCATGCGCCGTCGCGAAGGGTGCTCATTGCGTTTCGTCCCGTTTCGAATCCCGCTATCTTGGCACAGCCGAGCTTGCCTCCCGAGCTTGCCGCGAGGGATTCGGGTATTCTTTTCGCTCCAGGAGAGTGCAACCATGAGACTGACCCAAGAGCAACTCGAGCAATTCGACCGCGAGGGCTACCTGTTCTTTCCCGGCCAGTTCACCGCCGAAGAAACCAGGGCGCTGACCGACGCGGTGCCGGGGATCTACCGCCGGCGCGAGGCCTACAACGTGCGCGAAAAGGGCAAGGACGCGGTTCGCACCAACTTCGCGGCGCACATGTACAGCGAGCCGTTCGCCAAATTGGCGCGGCACCCGCGCATGGTGCAGCCGGTCATGGACCTGTTCGGCGAGCCGGTCTACATGCACCAGTTCAAGATCAACGGCAAGGCGGCCTTCGACGGCGACGTCTGGCAGTGGCACCAGGACTACGGCACCTGGCTGAACGACGACATGATGCCCACCGAGCGCGCCATGAACGTGGCGATCTTCCTGGACGACGTGAACGAGTACAACGGGCCGCTCATGTTCATCCCGGGCAGCCACAAGAAAGGCGTGATCGACGCGAAGCACGACGTCACCACCACGAGTTACCCGCTGTGGACCGTGGACAGCGAATTGATCGCGAAGCTGGTGGAGCGCGCCGGCGGCAAGAATGGCGGCATCGTCAGCCCGAAGGGCCCGGCCGGCTCGATGATCCTGTTCCACAGCTGCCTGGTGCACGCGTCCAGCAGCAACCTGTCGCCATGGAATCGCGTCAGCGTGTACCTGAGCCTGTGCGCGGTCTCCAACCACATCCGCCGCTTCAAGCGGCCCGAGTACATCGCGCACCGGGATTTCACGCCGATCGAGTGCCTGCCCGACGATTGCCTGTTGCGGGATTACCCGGTTGATTTGCCGTGGAAGGACGGCGTGCCCGCCAGCGCGCTGCAGACAACCTCGGTTCCATTCGAAGAAATGAAGAGAGCAGCATGAGCCTCTACGCCAGACTCCAGCAGCGCGCGGCGCAAGGCAAGCCCGTGCGCATCGGGCTCATCGGCGCCGGCAAGTTCGGCTCGATGTACCTCGCGCAGATCCCGCGCACGCCGGGCGTGCACCTCGTGGGCATCGCGGACCTCTCGCCCGACGGCGCCCGCGCCAACTTGGCGCGCGTCGGCTGGAAGCCCGAGCAGACGCAGGCTGCTACGCTCGATGCGGCAGTCAAGGCCGGCACCACCCACGTCGGCGAGGACTGGCGGGCGCTGGTGCGCCATCCGGCGATCGACGTGATCGTCGAATGCACCGGCCACCCGATCTCGGCCGTCGATCATTGCCTGGAGGCGTTCGCCAGCGGCAAGCACGTCGTCAACGTCACGGTGGAAGCCGATGCGTTCTGCGGGCCGCTGCTGGCGCGCAGGGCGGCCGAGGCCGGCGTCGTCTATTCGCTTGCGTTCGGCGACCAGCCGGCACTGATCTGCGACCTGGTGGACTGGGCGCGCACCTGCGGCTTTCCGGTCGTCGCCGCGGGACGCGGGCACAAGTGGCTGCCGCACTTCTGCGAGTCGACGCCCGAGACGGTCTGGGGCTATTACGGCCTGACGCCCGAACAGGCGCGGCGCGGCGGGCTCAATCCGAAGATGTTCAACAGCTTCCTGGACGGCTCCAAGCCCTCGATCGAAAGCACGGCGGTCGCCAACGCAACGGGGCTCGGCGTGCCCTCGAACGGGCTGCTCTATCCGCCGGCCAGCGTGGAAGACATCCCGTATGTCACGCGGCCGATCAGCGAAGGCGGCGTGCTCGAGCGCAAGGGGATGGTCGAGGTGATCTCGTGCCTCGAGCCCGACGGCCGCCAGATCCCTTACGACATCCGGATGGGCGTGTGGGTGACGGTGGAAGGCGAGACCGAATACATCCGCAACTGCTTCGAGGAATACAACGCGCACACCGATCCGAGCGGGCGCTACTTCACGCTGTACAAGCGCTGGCACCTCATCGGCCTGGAGGTCGGCATGTCGGTGGCAAGCGTCGCATTGCGCGGCGAACCGACCGGCGTGGCGACCTGCTGGAACGCCGACGTCGTGGCCACGGCGAAGCGCGACCTGAAGCCCGGCGAGCTGCTCGATGGCGAGGGTGGCTACACCGTGTGGGGCAAACTTTTCCCCGCTGACAAGTCCGTCCAAGTGGGCGGCCTTCCCCTCGGCTTGGCCCATGACGTCAAGGTGGTGCGGCCGGTGAAAAAAGGCCAGAGCCTCAGCTGGGCCGATGTGGCGATGGACACGGCGACACATGCTTACAAGATCCGCAAGGAAATGGAAGCCCTGTCGGCCGACCCGCTGTTGAAAGCTGCCTGACAGCAAACCGACGCGCGCTGGTCCCATCATCGCTGGCTCACTACGGGGAGCAGCAATGATCATCGCCGTGCTCGGGACGGGATCCATGGGGTTCCCGATGGCGCGCCGCTTGTGCGAAGCCGGCCATCGGGTAAACGCATGGAACCGCACGCGCGGCAAAGCCGCCCCGCTGGCCGAGTGCGGCGTCATCGTGCACGACACCGCGGCCTCGGCGGTCGCGAATGCGGAGGCGATCGTCGTGATGCTGGAGAACGGCGCCGCGGTCAGCGACGTCCTGTTCGAGCAGGGTGCCGCGCGCGCAATCCAACGCGGTGCGCTCGTGATCGACATGGCCTCCATCAAGCCGCGAGAGGCGCGTGACCACGCCGCCCGGCTGGCCGACTTCGGCGTGAGCCACCTGGACGCGCCGGTATCGGGTGGGACCGTGTGCGCCCAAGCCGGAACCCTGGTCATCATGGCCGGCGGCAAGCCAGCCGACTTCAGGCGCGCGCAGCCGGTGTTCGAAGCCCTCGGCCGCGCCACGCATGTGGGCCCGCACGGCACCGGCCAGCTCACCAAGTTGGCCAACCAGATGATCGTGGGCATCACCATCGGCGCGGTGGCGGAGGCGCTATTGCTGTGCCAGAAGGGCGGTGCCGACATGGCCAAAGTGAAGAGCGCGATCACCGGCGGTTGCGCGGACAGCCGCGTCCTGCAAGTGCACGGGCAACGCATGATCGTGCGCGATTTCGCGGCGCGGGCCCGGCTGGCTGTCCAGCTCAAGGACATGCGCAATGCCTTGGCGACGGCGGAGGAGATCGGCTTCGCCGCGCCCATCACCACCATGTTCGAGAAGCTGTACGCCGACGGGTTGGAACATGGCCTGGCCGACCTCGATGACGCCGGCCTGTTCGTCGAGCTGGCGAGCCGCAACGGCATGGAATAGCGCCTGGCGCCCGGAGAGACCCACCCGAAGCTGGCATAATCGCGGCTCTGCTGAAAGGCAGGCGCGTGTTTTGCTAAAATACGTGTCGCTGTGGGGGGGTAGCTCAGCTGGGAGAGCGTCGCGTTCGCAATGCGAAGGTCGGGAGTTCGATCCTCCTCCTCTCCACCACAGCCTCTTTGTTTTGTTCAGTGGGCTCTTAGCTCAGTTGGTAGAGCAGCGGACTCTTAATCCGTAGGTCGAGTGTTCGAGTCACTCAGGGCCCACCACTTCAAACGCCGCTCCCCTAAAGGGTTTGCGGCTATAAAGGTTATAGCAGCCGTTCGTCGAATTCCTGATGCATGCTGGCTCGTGTAGCCAGCATGTAGCCAACCGAGGGAGGTTTTCGGTTCCTGAATCGGGCCTGTGCCCACGTTCCGGCCGAACGGCATTCAGCGAGAAACCGGTGGGTACGGGCTCGCGTTCGGGCTGACACGAAGTTTCGTGACTCGGCGCTGTTCAAGGTACACAGTCAGATTGAAGTCTGGATAACGCATCCTCTTCATACCTTCGTCTAGCTCTTCTTTGCTAGGCGCACCCAGCCGTTCAAAGACTTCGTCCTCACTCGTACCGATACTTATGCGAAAGAGTTCCGGACAGCCATATCCCGCTTCTGATTGGCAAGAAATTCCGAACAGGCGGCCATTCGGCGCGGCAAAGGTAACCAGTTTGATTGCCTTGGTTGGCTCACCGTACCCCCAATCGGAATAGCCGTTGCGCGACTTGCCCTTTGGAAGTTCTTTGT
>JAGRPN010000402.1 GCA_019449555.1 Ramlibacter sp. | reverse complement strand
GGTGCGCGTGAAGATGCGCGACTAGGTCGCGCACGTCGTCGCCCGCACCGTGGATGAAGCTCGACTTGCGGCGCCGCAGGAAGGGCAGCCCCAGCACATAGAGGCCCTCGACCCGGTCGACGATGCCGCCGTGGTGCCGGAGCTCGCCCTTGTGGTCGAACACGGGCAGGTCCAGCCAGCGGTGGTCGGGCCGCATGCCGGTGGCCCAGACCACGGTGCGGATTTGGCGCGGCAAATCGAGCGAGAGCAGAGGCGACGCGTCGACGACGGTGAGTGCAAAGCGCTGCGCGGGTTCGGTGCCGATAGCACCACCGAACCTGCATGCCCACTCGTCGAAGCCATCGAGCAGCCGGTTCATCTTCAAGTCGGCGAGCGTACAGACGTTATGCAGCGACCCTGAGAACTGTGCCCGGCCATCGCGTATGCCCATCAGGCGGCCGGCAATACAGACGCCCTCTTCGCGCAATGCGTTCAGGTCAAGCGACGAACGCTCGGGGGTGCCCGCGAGCTGAGGCGACGGCAAATGCCGCGCGCGGACGGGGTCGTCCTGGTCCTCGATGCGCTGGTCGAGCACGCCTGAGGCGAGCATCCACCACTGCACATCCCGGCCGCGATACAGCCGCGGCATGCGCACGTGTTCACCGACAGCCAACGTCACCTCACGGCCGCTGCGCCGGATCTCCTGCGCCAGCTGCAGCCCCGAGGCCGATGCGCCGACGACCAGAACCCCGCCTGGGTCGAGCTGGCCGGGGCGGCGGTAGGACTGCGCGGTGAACTGGGCGATGCCAGCAGGCACGCCCGCAGCCACGGCCGGAACAAGCGGTCGGCTGGAGCCACCGGTGGCCACCACCAGTGCGCGGCAGCGCCAGCAGCCCCGGTTCGTCTCGACGCGCCAGCCACCGTCTGCGGCCGACACGCGCAGCACCGACGTGCCGGTCAGCACCGGCGCGCCCGTCCTGGCCGCATAGGCTGATAGCAGGTCGGCCACGCCGGTTGCGCCCATGTAGCCGTCCGGGTCGTCGCCCTCATAGCCGTGGCCCGGCAGCCGTGTCATCCAGTTGGGCGTGAGCAGCCGCAGCGAGTCCCAGCGCTGGGTGCGCCATGCGTCACCCACATCACCGCGTTCGAGCACACGGTGCTCGATCGAACCCTGCGAGAGGGCGTGGCTCATCGCCAGACCGCAATGGCCGCCACCAACAACAATGACGTCGACCGAGGGAGCCGGGCGCTGCGCTGCGCGCGTGCTCACGACACCTTGCGCGCCGTGACGTGCACGTCGGTCGGGTTGGTGAGCACGTCGAACACGGCTGAGAGCTTCTGCGACTGCGCCACCAGCGCCGCGATCTGTTCGGGCGTGGCATCGGCATCGATGTCGAACTGGACCCGGATGCCATCGAAGCCATTGCGCACCTTGTTGTCCATGCCCAGGATGCCCCGGATGTCCATGCCGGCTTCGAGCGTGGCCTTCACCGAGCGCAGCTGGATGTTGCGGTGCTGCGCCACGGCCGCGACACCGGCCGACAGGCAGCCGGCCAGGCCAACGAGCAGCATTTCCACCGGCGTGGCGCTCTTGTCTTCGGAGGCGAACACCTCCGGGTGGTCGGTGTCAAAGCGGTACGGCTGGCGGTGCTTCTGCTCGCTGCCCAGGCCGTAGAAGCCGTGGATGGTGGTGCGGCTGTGAGTGCCACGCACCCATTCGCTGGCGGCCCGCCATTTGAAGCGGGCGGCCTGAGGGGCTTCTGTCAGCGCCGCGCGAGCGCCCAGCAGGGCTTCGACATTGACGCCATTGCTGGCGGTAGGGGTTGCGTTCTTCATGAGATGAGTTCCAGTGCAAGAAAGTGGATCGAAGTGCACCGGCAGGGCTGCCGGGCAGACGCAACTGTGCATTTGCCGCGTGGAACCCAGCGTTGGAGGTAACGTGGAATTCGTGACACCCGAGGCCACCGCCCGGGGTCGCGTCAAATGGCGATGGCGCCGATGACCCCACGTCTCGGAGCTCCTAGCCACCAGCCCACCGTGGGACTCGGACGCGCGGAGCGCATGTCGCAATACAGCCACGTCTTCGCCTGCCGCGATGTCGCGCGAGCCGCTCAGCGCTGGCTTCGCTGCGTCGCGTGCTGAGCTGTGCCCCGAGCCGCTCGATATTCCTGGAGGGTCTGCATGACCAGTTGCTCGACCGACAAAATGGACTTGACTCCGGCCGTGGAGTGCCCGGCCGACCAGACTTCCTTCCACGCCTTCGGCCTTCTTGCGTGGGCCTCGATGCTGATGTCCGCGGCGATGTTTAGGGGACCGTGCACCGGCAGGTCGAGCGGGTCCAGGCCGGCCTTCAAGAGCGATGCCCGAAGCAGGTTCGCGGGCAGGCCAGTGAAAGCCGAAGTCAGCACGATGTCATCCGCGCCGCTGGCAACCAGCATTTCCTTGTAAGTGGCACTGGCAGCGCTTTGCGTGGTGGCGATGAATCGGGTGCCCATGTAGCCGAGGTCGCAACCCAGCACGCGTGCCGCAGCCAGCGCGTGCCCGTCCGAAATCCCGCCGGCCAGGACCAAGGTTCCATCGAACCACTCCCGGACCGCGCGTGCGAAGGCGAACGGGTTCAGCCACCCGGTCTGTCCGCCGGCACCGGCGGTAAGCAGGATCAGGCCATCGGCGCCTGCTTCGACGGCCTTGTGCGCCTGCTTGAGCGTGGCGACATCCGCGAACACAAGGGCGCCTGCTTCGTGCAGCGGCGCGATGACCGGCGCCGGTGAACCCACGCTCGTGATGACCAATTCGGGCCCATGTTTCAACAGGATCGCGAGGTCCTCCACGAGCCGGGGGTTCGATTTGTGG
>JAGRPN010000401.1 GCA_019449555.1 Ramlibacter sp. | reverse complement strand
CGAAAGAAGTCCGCCACCGGCAGCAACGCGTTGACGCCGGGGGTGCGCGAGAAGACCAGCAGGATCGAGAACACGCCCGAGCCGATCAGCGCCGCGAGGCCGAGCCACAGCCAGCCGCGTGCCAGCGCGACCCGCGCGTCGGTGGGCACCGAGAAACTGTACTCGGCGCCGCATTGCGTTGCGGGCAGCGGCCGCACGCCGGCGGGGCCGGCCAGGGAAGAGGGAAGGGCGCTCATGACAGGGTGATTCCTCCTTTTTCCTCGTCGAAGTCGATGACCAGGACCTGCGCCGGCTTGAGCGTCAGCGTCGCGTCGCGGGTGTAAGTGAAAGTCCGCGCGCTCGCGCTGTCTTTCAGCCGCACCGCGATCCGGTGCTCGCCGGCAGGAACCGCCAGGCGGTGATAGACCGAGGACGCGCCGTCGTGCGACAGGCCCGAGGGCGCCGCGACGTGGCGATAGACCGTGGCGCCGTCCAGGTCGACTTCGATCGTGACCGGCGAGCGCTCGCGTTCGCACTTCATCGGCGCGCGCATGTTGGGCGGCAGCTTGGCGAGTTCCTCGGCCGTATAGGGCCGGCATTGCGCGACGCGCTGCGCATGATGGATGAAGCTCACCTTCACCAGCGCCTGGTCCGGCGGCAGCGCCTCGTAGCGCGGCCAGCTCGAGAACACGCCGATGAATAGCGCGAACAGCGCATAGAGCACCCCTTGGCCGATCCACGATAGCCAGCGTTTCATGCGCAGGCCTCCACACGGCTGACGTCGGCAGGCCCGCGGGCCTGGCGCCGCAATTCATCGAGCGCATCGCGCAGCGCGGCCTCTTCCCCGGCGTCGGCCCAAACGGCCTTCCAGTGGGTGGCCGGCACCGAGCGGCGCAGATGCGGCTCGCGCTCGCCGGCGAGGCGCTGCGCCGTCCAGCGCTGGCCGAGGCGGAATTCGCAGCCGTCCTCGCTGCATCCCGCGACCAGCACGCCGTCCGCGCCGCCTCGCAGCGCGTACTCGATGAACGAAGGCGGTAGCATGCCCGCGCAGACGAGGCTGAGTGGCAGCACGTCGGGCGCCGCCAGTGCCTGGACTGCGGCACCGTGGTCGCAGCCGAAAACGACGAAGCGCCGTTCACCGCGCATGGCCGCGAGGCCCTGGAGCAGGCGCCGCCGCAAATCAGCGATCGGCAGTTGCGGCATGTCGATGCCTGTCACGAGCAACTGTGTCTTGCGAAACGGCGTGGAGGACGGGCAGGCCCCGGCGCAGATCCCGCAACTGGAGCACATTTCGCTTTTGACCACCGCCACCTGGACGCCGGCCCGCCCATTCGGATGGGGCGCCATGGTGATCGCGGAGTAGGGGCAGTCGTCCGCGCAACGCCGGCAGCCATTGCAGTTGGCGGGGTCCACCGTGGCCACCGGCTGCGTGCGCGCCGGCCGCAGGAACGGCAGCGCGAACAAGCCGGCGAGCGCCGTCCCCAGCACGAGCCAGACGAAAGCGTTGGACGTCGCCGCCGCGAGCGGATGCATGAAAAGCAGGAGCCAGTCCAGCGAAAGCGCTCCCGGCGCGAGGGCCAGATCGGCCGGTCCCTGGCTGCGCACCGGCACGGCCAGCGCAAGTGCCGACAAGGCAAGCGTCGTGCCCATCGCGAGCGCGCGCCGCGGGAACACTTCGGCCCGGGCGATGCGCTGGATGTGGAACCACAAGCCGAACACCAGCAGCAGCGGCACGCCGAGGTGCACGAACACGAACAGCGAAAACAGCCGGTCGCTGACCGCGCCGCTGAGGAAATTGCGCGCCAGCGGCGACGCGAGGAAGGGCAGCGCGTCGAACCACTCGGCCGTCGCGATGGCGGAGAACTGGCCCAGCCGGTCCCAGTTCAGCCAGAACCCGCCGATGGCGCACACATACAGGAGCGGCACCAGCGGCACGCCGGTCAGCCAGGAGAATTTGCGGAAACCGTTGAAACGTCCGAGCAGCCATTCGCGCGCGAGATGGGCGAGCGTCACGAAAGCGAACGCGTCGGCGGCATAGCGGTGCAGCCCGCGCAGGCCGCTGCCGAAAGTCCACGGACCCCGCGACAGTTCGTCGATCGAGCGGTAGGCGCCCTGGGCCGACGTATCGAGCACGATGTAGAGGATGACGCCCGAAACGGCGAGCAGCCAGAACAGGAGGAAGGCGAGGGCGCCCAGGTGCTTCAGGGGATTCAGCGCGCCACCGAACGCGGCGTCGAATGCGCGCTCCAGGCGTCGGTAGAGGGCGCGCGCGTCCGGCCGATCGCCGGGCGGGAAGGGCGAGAGGGCCGGGGCGCAAGCAAGCTGTGCCATGGAGTTCGATGCGTGCGGGCCGCGATCGGTCACGGCCCCGTCAGGCGCCCTGCGGGCGGCGCCGCGCCCGGCGCTGCGAACGCCATTCGTTCAGCATGTACAGCGCCATCGCGACGATGAACGTGATGCCGCCGGCGATTTCGAGCGCGAGGCTGTAATCGACACGGTAGGTGCCGGTCTTGGGGTCGTACACGGTGCAGAACAGCCGCACGCGGTCGATCAGGTCGTCCAGCCGGGTCTGCGGCGGCAACGGCGCGCCTGCCAGCATCTGTTTCAGCGGCTCGCCCAATGCGTCGGCGGCCGGCTTGTCGCCATAGACCTGGCGGGCGACGCGGCCTTGCGCGTCCACCAGCGTCACCTGCAGCACGTGATCGAATCCGCCGGCCGTCGCCTGGTACGTGAATCCGAAGTCGCGCGCGAGCGGCGCCACGATCGCTGCCGGCGGGCTGAGGAAATCCCAGTTCGGCTGCGAGATGCGATGCTGAGTCGCGAACGCCTTGAGCGCCTGAGGCGAATCGGCGGGCTGGTTGAACCCGATGCTCACCACGTTGAACTGGCTGTCGCCGAAGCGGCCGCGCAGCGCGCGCACGGTTTCGTCCAGCGAGCGCGTGGTGGTGGGGCAGACCTGGAAGCATCCGGTGTAGATGAAGCTCACGAGCAGCGGCTTGCCGCGATAAGCCGCCAGCCGCACCGGCCGCCCTTCGCGGTCCAGCAGGGTGAAGTCGCCGATCGGCCGGCCGACCACCGCCTGGCTGGCACGCAGCGCCGCCTGCTGGTCCAGCGCGGCACCGCCCGCCTCTTCGCCCGCCGCAGCCGGCGCTTGCAGCAGCGCACCGGCGATACACAGCGCCGCCGCAAGACGGGCCGGTACAGCAGGGTGGGGCAGGCGCATGGGACGGCGACGATCGTTATCAGCGCAACAGGCCGTCCAGGGTGGCGGCAACGAGCAACGCGCTCAGCTGAATGAGCGATGCGAAGAACGAAGCCATCGCGGTGGCGCGGCTCGGCCGCGCGGCGAGCGCCCAGGACTTGCGCAGGAAGTGGAAGCCGCCCCCCATCGCACCGGCCGCGTAGATGGGACCGGCGCCGAACGCGAGCGGCAGCAGCGATGCGGCCACCAGTGCCGCGGTGCTCGCGAACACGATACGCGCCGCGCGCTCGGTCCCGACCACCACTGGCAGCATCGGCACGCCGGCCGACTCGTAATCGGCGCGGTTGGCGATCGCCAGGCTCCAGAAGTGCGGCGGCGTCCACAGGAAGAGGACCAACGCCAGCAATAGCGGCAGCGGCCCCGGTGTCGGGTCGGCGGCCGCGGCGCCTGCGAGTACCGCGAAACTGCCGGCGAGCCCGCCCACCACGATGTTCCAGGCACTGCGGCGCTTCAGCCACACCGTGTAGACCACGGCATAGAAGAACGCCCCGAGGAACACATACATCGCGGCGATGCCGTTCAGGGTGAACCATGCCGCGCCGACGGCGCCCGCGAGCAGCAGCACGATCAGCAACAGCCACGCCGGATGGTGCGGCAGCGCGCCGGTGACGAACGCGCGGCGCCGCGTGCGTGCCATCAACGCGTCGCTGTCGTGCTCCGCATACTGGTTGAACGCCCCCGCGCTGGCCGATGCGACGAGCACCGACAGCGCCAGCACGAGCACCTGGACCGGCTGCATCGAAGCGCCCGGCGTGACGGCCAGGCCGACCAGCGCCGTCACCATGATCAGCACCCCGATGCGCAGCTTGAACAGGGAGAGCACGTCGCGCGCCACGCGAGCGGTGCGCCGACCGGTGCTCCCCAATGTGGTCGTGTTCATACGCCGCGCCGGATCAGCTCAGGCCCCACAATTGGCCGAGGTACTTCCAGTTGATGAAGTAGTACAGCACGAAGGCCACCAGGAACAGCATCGCGAGCGCGAAGGTGCCCGGCGCCGCGAACCCGGCGGAGCCGTAGGACTGCGCCACCGCGCTCGGCGCCGTCGGCGGGATCGGCGTGAACATCGGGCTGGTCTTGCCGGTGTCGAGCTTCTTGCCCCACAGCAGCGAGCCCACCGTGATCAGGATGTAGATGCCGCCGCCGGCGATGGCGGACACGCCGGCAATGCCGACCAGGCCCATCATCAGGTACGCCGCGCCCGGCCACTCGTAGCTGAATACCGCGCCGCTCAGCGCCATGTCCCAGTGGCGGCGTGCCACGCCCAGCGTTCCCGCACCCATCATCACCAGGCAGAAGAAGTACATCGACAGCCCGAACAGGTAGGGTTGGATGCGGGCCAGCTTCGGCAGGATCATCTCGCGGCGGAACAGCACCGGGATCAGGAAGTAGGTCAAGGCCATGAACGACAGCGTGGTGCCCACGACGACGGTGGCGTGGAAGTGGCCCGGCACGTAGATGGTGTTGTGGATCAGCATGTTGAGCTGCTCCGTGCCCATCATCACGCCCGAGATGCCGCCCAGGAAGCCGAATCCAATGAGTGAGATGAACATGCCGGAGAAGACCGGATTGCCCCAGGGCGCCTTGCGCAGCCACTCGAAGAGCCCGCGGTTGAAGCCCTTCGCCCGCTGTGCCACTTCGATCGCGCCGGGGATGGTGAGCCCGTGGATCATCGATGCGAGCACCGCGAAGTACATGAAGTAGCTGGTGTTGACGACCTTCCAGCTGGTGGACATGCCGGGGTCGGCCAGCAGGTGGTGCGCGCTCGCGAGCTGCAGGAACAGGATGTAGAGCAGGAAGGCGCCGCGGCTGACGCGCTCGGACATCGGCTTGGCGCCGAAGGCGATCGCGGCCACCAGGTACCAGATCGAGATGTGGGCCGCGACGTTGACCTGTTGCGAGGAGTGGCCGAAGGCCCACCAGATCGTGCGGTAGATCAGCGGGTCGACCTGCTTCACGACGCCGATCGACAGCAGGAAGGTCGGGATCAGGATGATCGCGCCCGAGACGATCGTGAATACCGCGATGATCGCGGCCACGATCGCGCCGAAAACCACCAGCGGAACCGAGCCCTGGTACGTCTTGTCGCGCTTGGCGATCACCAGCGTGCCGAAGAACACGAAGCAGCCGATCAGCGCGCCCACGGCGAACAGGATCAGGCCCAGGTAGAACGCCGGCGAGGCCATCATGGGCACGTACGACGTCATCATGACGCTGGAGCCGCCCTGGAACACCGCGATGTTGTTGGTCACCGCGCCGATCACCATCAGCGCCAATGCCAGCCATGCCATGTTGGGCGTGGCGATGCGGCATCGCAGGAGCGTGGACGAACAGAAGTACAGCACCGCGATCTCGAAGAAGATGATCCAGAAGATCAGCATGTCGATGCCGTGGGCGGTGAGCACCATGTAGAAGGTGTCGGCGGCCAGCCAGTGGACGGCGGGCCAGCGCGTGAGCACCACGCCGATGGCGAGCAGCCCGCCCACCAGCAGCATGACGACGGCGATGACGGCGTTGGCGATCATCAGCCGTTCGGCTTTGGCTTCGAACTGCAGCCCGGACCTCGGGCAGGTGCGGTAGGTGGTGGCGTGCAGGGGGGTCGTGGGGACCGGAATCGTCGCGGACATGTCGGCCTCTTATTTGACGTAGATGCGGCCGACCATCGTGTGATGGTTGATGCCGCAGTATTCGTTGCAGACGATCGAGAAGGTGCCCGACTGGTTCGGCGTCACCTTGATCACGTGTTCATAGCCCGGCACCACCTGGATGTTGATGTTGGCCGGCTGCAGCGAGAAGCCGTGGTTGTAGTCCATCGACGTCAGGTGCAGTTTGTAGGTCTTGTCCTTTTCCAGCTGCAGGATCGGCCACCAGCTCCAAAGGCGCGCGACCAGGTACACGTCGCTGCCTTCGGGCGGCGCGACCACCGGGATCTTCTGCTCGGTCTCCGTGCGTATCGTGTATTTGTCGACGACGGCCTGCGCCTTCGCGGCGTACTTGTCGGGGGTCGTCTTGTACGTTTCGGTCGAGAGGTTCTGTTTGCCGTAGACGTGCCAGAACACCATCATGAAGAACATCACCATGCACCAGATGAACGCGATCGCGATCCAGGTGCCTTCGACGCGATCGAGCGGGTGTTTCCACCACAGCCGTTCCGCCGGCGGAAGAATTGCACTCATGAGGGTGCTCCTTTATTTCGCCAGGGGAATCGTGAGGATGTCGATCACGCCCCAGAGGGAGTAGATCACCATCGGGATCAGCACGCCCAGGAACAGCAGCAGGAATGGGTTGTCGAGTAGTTGCTGGATCATGGGCACTTTGCCGGTCTCTGTGTCGTGGTCGCTCATCGTGTCTCCTGGTTGATTGAGGGCGGGTGAGCGCGATGATGTCTGCAGGAAAGCGGTGCGGATTTGATCTGGCGCAAAAGGTGTATTCTAAATGGCTCTTATGAGGGTAAACCCGAATCCGGGCGACGCTAGCATCCGCACAATGCGTTCCGTCGCGTCGCGAATCAGCACACTCAGGAAAGTGGCGTGGGCCTGCGCGGCGGTGGTACTCGTCATCGTCAGCCTGAGCGCCTTCATCCGGCTTTCACGCGCCGGCCTGGGCTGCGAGCCGTGGCCCGAGTGCTATGCGCAGCATGCGAGCGCGGTGGTGCCGTCCGCGGTCGAAAAGCCGGACGGGCCGGTGACCGCCGCGCGGCTGGCCCATCGCATCGTCGCGGTGGCCGCACTGCTGCTGATCATCTGGATGGTGATGACCGCATTCGCATCGAACCCGGTCATGCGGCGGGAGGGCCGCATGGCGCTCGCGCTGCTGGCGCTCGCGCTTTTTCTGGCGATCCTCGGCCGCTGGACTTCGGATGCGCGGCTGCCCGCCGTGATGCTGGGCAACCTGCTTGGCGGATTCGCGATGTTCGCCGTGAGCTGGCGGCTCGCGCGATCCGCCGGCCGGCCGCCGGATGCGGCGTCGCACGACCGGTTGGCGCGATGGGCGCGAATCGGTGCGGCGCTGCTCGTCATGCAGATCGTGCTGGGCGGCCTCGTCAGCGCCGGACATGCCGGCTTGAGTTGTCCCCGGCTGCCGGCGTGCGATACGACAGCCGGCTCATGGGTTTACCTGAACCCGCTGCATGAAATGACGGTGGCCGCGACTGATCCGACCAATCCGGCGGGGTCACTGGTGCACTACCTGCATCGCGCCGGCACGCTGGTGGTTGCCGCGGTGTTGTTGCCGCTCGGTGTCGCCGCCTGGCGGCGCGGACGGCGCGCCGGCGGCGCGGTCGTCGTGCTGCTCGCATTGCAGGCTGCGCTCGGGGCCTTGCTGGTGATCACGCATCTGGCGTTGCCCGTGGCGCTCGCGCATAACATGGCGGCCGCGGTGCTGCTCGTCGCCGTGCTCGCCCTCGCGCACCCGCGCGAGCGCCGTCCGGCAATCAATCAGCCTGACTGAGGCGCTTCCACAGCGTCGTGCGCGACATGCCGAGCCGCCGCGCGGCTTGAGCCTTGTTGCCACCCGAGTCTTCCAGCACCTTCAGGATCAGCGCGCGTTCCGCTGCGTCGTCCCCTTTGGGGCGGTAATAGTGCGTCACCGGTGCGTGCGTCGCAGCCGGGGCCGCCTGCAAAGGGGATTGCGCGACCAGTTCGCCCAGCAGATGCCTGGGCAGGATGATCGTTCCTTCGGCCTGCACCACGGCGTACTCGAGCGCGTTGGACAAGTGCCTGACGTTGCCCGGCCAGTCGTACGCCTCGAGCGCCGTCATGGCCTGCGCCGACAGCGCCAGCTCCGGGCGGCGGTAACGCTCCGCCAGATCGCCCAGCAGTTTGCTGGCAAGCAGCGGGATGTCCTCGCGGTGCTCGCGCAGCGCCGGCACGTCCAGCGGAAGCACGCGCAGGCGGTAATAGAGGTCCTCTCGGAACTCGCCCCGCTTGACCATCGCGGCCAGGTCGCGATGGGTCGCCGCGACCACCCGCACGTCGACCTTGCGCGGGTGGTTCTCGCCGACGCGCACGATCTCGCGCTCCTGGAGCACGCGCAACAATTTGGTCTGGATCGCCAGCGATACTTCGCCAATCTCGTCGAGCAGCAGCGTGCCGCCGGTGGCCGCTTCGAAGCGTCCCAGGCGCACCGCGGTCGCGCCGGAAAAGGCGCCCTTGGCGTGCCCGAAAAGTTCCGATTCCAGGAGGTTTTCCGAGAGCGAGGCGCAATGCACCGCGAGATACGGCCCGGTCGAGCGCGACGAGTTGTCGTGCAGCGCCCGTGCCACCAGCTCCTTGCCGACGCCGCTTTCTCCGGTGACCAGCACGTTGGCATCGCTGGCCGCCGCGCGCAGCACTTTCTGGTAGAGGTTCTGCATGGTCCGGCTGCGCCCGATCAGCCCGCCGAGCTTCCAGCGCTCGCGCACTTCCGACTCCAGCGCGATTTCGCGCGAACAGTCGCGCAGGATGATCGCGCAGGTCGGCCCCGAATCGCTGGCCGGCAGCAGCATGGCCCACATGCGCAGCGAAATGTCCCCGCCGTCCGGGGCTTTCAGCACCACGTCCTGGACTTTTCGGCTCTGGTCCGCAGCGCGCATGAGCGAGCAGTGGCCCCGGATCTCGCATTCGCGAGCGCATTCGGTGCCGGCGAACAGCGAGGGACACAGGTGGCCGACCAGGGCATCGTCGACCTGGCCGAGCATGCGCCGGGCCGCCTGGTTCATTTCAAGCACTTTGCGGCCGGCGTCCAGAAACAGGACGCCTTCCTCCAGGCTGTCGAGAAACACACGCAGCGTCTCCAGGCGCTCCATCGCATCCCCTCCGTTCAATCTGAACGTTCAAGCGGACGTTCAACGATGTGGCGGCAATATAGTTCATGAGCGCCGTTTTTTGCAAACCCCTTTGACATCAATGGCTTAGAGGGCTGGCGCGATTGTTGCAGTGTTTAATGTCGAGACTGTTCACCGTCTCTGCGCACTTTATTTCAAATTTGAAAGGACCCTGCTCATGAATTCGGACTCCATCCAACCGCAAAGGATGCACAAATGAAACGCCCCCTGTTTGCGCTCATGCTGGCTGCCGCTTGCGTGCCGGCAATGGCGGACCTCGCGCTGGCCAAGAGCAAGAACTGCCTGTCCTGCCATGCCGTCGACAAGAAGGTGGTCGGCCCCGCCTATAAGGATGTTGCCGCGAAGTACGCCGGCCAGAAGGACGCCGTCGACAAGCTCTCGGCCAAGATCCTGAAGGGGGGCTCGGGTGTGTGGGGCCCAGTGCCGATGCCGCCGAATACCCAGGTGAAAGAAGCCGAAGCCAGGCAACTGGCGGCCTGGGTGCTGACCCTGAAATAAACGGGCGCAGCCCGCCCGGAGGACAACATATGCAGCAAATCGCCTGGCTTCTTTCGCTCGCGCTGATGATCATGGTGGCGGGTGGGTTCGCCTTCGTCGCACTGAACTCCGGCCGGCGCGCCCCTGATTACACGCCGCTGCAGGTGCGCGGCTATCGCATCCGCACCCGGCTGTTCTGGGTTCTCCTGGCGGTGCTGGTCCCGGCCATGATCTACAACCTGCGCGACCTGCCGTACAGCGCCGGTCTGGCACGCATCAATGCTTCCGGCGCGCCGCCGCTGGTGATCGAAGCGAAGGGATTCCAGTGGCGCTGGGAATTGAGCCGCAACCAGATCCCCACCGGCCAGCCGGTGGAGTTCCGCGTGACCAGCGCGGATGTCAATCATGGCTTCGCGATCTACGACCCCGAAATGCATGTGGTCGCGCAGACGCAGGCGATGCCGGGCTACACCAACAAGCTCAATTACACCTTCGCGAAGGCAGGCACCTACAAGGTGCTGTGCCTGGAGTACTGCGGCGTCGCGCACCACAACATGATGACCGAGATCAAGGTCGGCGACCTGTAGCAGGAGACAAGACATGGCGGATCACAAATACATTGCCAAGCCCGATCACGGCGCCGACCCGGCCGTGCTGGCCTACCTGGTCACGGCGGCCGCCGTGCTGCTGTTGATGATGAGCTTCGGCCTGGTGATGCGACTGGAGCAGGCGCGACTGATCGACATCGGCGCGATGGCCTTCTACGAGCTCATGACGCTGCACGGCGCCGGCATGGTCGGCATCGCCGGCATTGCCGGCGCTGCGATCATGTGGCATTTCCTGCGGCAGTACGTCGATCTCTCCAAGGCCATCTTCCTTGCGAATCTGGTGCTCTTCGTCGCCGGCGTCGCGATGATCCTGGCCAGCGTCCTGCTTGGCAATTTCCACGGTGCCTGGACCTTCCTGTACCCGTTGCCGTCGAAAGCCATGGGCATGTGGAGTCCGGCGGCGGCGGCCCTGTTCATGGGGGGCTTGCTGGTGATCGGTATCGGTTTCCTGCTGCTGCACCTGGACGTGGCCCGTGCCGTCATCGCCCGCTACGGCAATTTCTCGCGTGCCCTGGGGTGGCCGCAGCTGTTCGGGGTGGACGACGGCAACGCGCCGCCGCCGACCGTGGTCGCCGCGACGATGGTGACGATCGTGAACGTCACGGCCCTGGTCGTCGGCGCCACCATCCTCGTCATGATGCTGGTCGAGCTGTACGTCCCGGCGTTCGCCATCGACCCGTTGCTGGCCAAGGGAATGATCTATTTCTTCGGCCACGTGTTCATCAACGCCACCATCTACATGGCGGTGATCGCCGTCTACGAGATCCTGCCGCGCTACACCCAGCGGCCGTGGAAGGCGAACAAGGTGTTCCTCGCCTCGTGGACGGCATCGACGCTGATGGTCCTGTTCATCTTTCCGCACCACCTGTTGATGGACTTCGCCTACCCGACCTGGATGCTGGTCATGGGCCATGTGATCGGGTATCTCAATACCTTTCCGATCCTCGTCGTGACCGGCTACGGCGCGCTGATGATCGTGTACCGCTCGGGCATTCGCTGGGACATGGCTTCCAGGCTGCTGTTCGTGTCGCTGTTCGGGTGGGCGGCGGGCGCCATGCCCGCATTCATCGACGGCACGATCACGGTGAACTACGTGATGCACAACACCCTGTGGGTGCCGGGACACTTCCATACGTACCTGTTGCTCGGCATGGTCGCCATGGTCTTCGGCTTCATGTACTACCTCGGCAAGCCGAACCAGAAGGCCGACGACGACTTCCTCGATCGCGCGACCTTCTGGGCCTTCACCGGCGGCTCGCTGGGATTCGTGCTGTCCTTCCTCTACTCGGGCAAGGAGAGCGTTGCGCGTCGTTATGCGGCGCATCTGCCGCAGTGGGTCCCCTACGACCGTATCGGTTCGTTGTTTGCCGCGGTGGTGTTCACGGCTTCGCTGGTGTTCGTCGTGCGATTCCTCTCTCGCCTGCGCCTGGCCGGGCGGGATTACCCGCGCGCGTCGCTGGCGCACGGAACAGCGATGTGAGATACACCAGGCGCAACGTCATGATGGCGGCGCTGGTGACCGTACTGGGCATCGGCGTGCTCTGGTGGAGCACGGACGGCTTTGTCTCATTCACCGCCGAAGCGGCGCGCCGGGCGGAAATCCTTCGATCGCCGCGGCCGGTCCCGGCTGCGCTGCTGGAAGACCAGGACGGACGTTTGCTCAGTTTGCAGGACTATCGGGGCAAGCTGCTGGCCGTGGAGTTCATCTATACCAACTGCACGACGATCTGCCGCGCGCTGGGTGTCGCATTCAGGCAGGTTCAGGAACGAGTGCCGCAGCCGATGCTGGGGAGCCAGATCAGCTTGTTGAGCATCAGTTTCGATCCGGCACGCGACGACCCCGCGCATCTCAAGGCCTACGGCCAGGCTTTCGGCGCCGATGGGCGGCACTGGCGCATCGCGCGGGTCCGCAACGCCGCCGATCTCCCCGCCTTGCTGAAGGCGTTCGGCATCGTCGTGATTCCCGATCGCCTGGGCGGCTTCGAGCATAACGCGGCTCTGCACCTGGTCGATCGCGACGGTCGGCTCGCGTTGATCGGCGATGTCAACGAGCCCGCCCTGTTTGCCGACAAGGTGGCCCGATGGCCATGAGCGCGTCGCTGCCCCGCTGCGCCGGCACCGCCACGCTCTACCTGCTGCTGGCCACTCCAGTGGCACGCTCGTGGCTCGAAGCTTCGATGACCCGCCACATGTTGCTGCAGATACCGCTGCTCGCCGCGATGGGCGTCGCGGTCTGCCATCTGCTGCCGCAGCGAGTGCGGGATTCATTGCTCACCGCCGCCGGCTGCGCGGTAGCTTGCCTGCTGGTGGCATTCTTCGCCTCGAGCTATTGGATGCTGCCGCGCGCGCTCGACGGCGCCTTGACCAATCCGCTCCACGAGGCGGCGAAGTTCGCGAGTCTTCCGCTGCTGGTCGGCCTGCCGCTGGGTCTTGCCTGGAAACGGCTCGGAGTCATTGGCCGCGGCTTCGTATGGACGAACGCAATCAGCATGCTGCTGGTGTTGGGCTGGCTCTACATCAATGCGCCTGTGCGCGTCTGCAACAACTATCTGGTGGACCAGCAGGAGGACGCCGGATGGGCGATGGTGAGGCTCGCCGCGCTGCTGTTCGCGTGCTGGCTCGGCAGCCTTTTTGTCGGAGGAAAAGCCGTGCCGACCGAGGCCGATGTGCCGACCGCCGCAGGCATTCGATCCCGATGCAATCTGGCCGAACCCCGGAGCAGTCCATGGACTACGTTGCACCCGCAAGATTGATGGAGGAGGTCGAGGCGGCAAGCATCAAGAAAGCCGCCCTGAGCACGCGGGCCATGCTGCTCAAGGGTTTTCTTTCCGGCGCGCTCCTGGCCTATGGGACGTCGCTCGCGTTCAAGGCGTCGGAGGGATTCTCCAGCGGCGCCGCGGCGCTGATTTCAGGGGCGGTGTTCCCGGTCGGCTTTGCCATGATCGTGCTGCTCGGGCTGGAACTGGCCACCGGCAATTTCGCCGTGCTGCCGGTAGGCATAGTGCGCGGCGCAACGACCTATCGCGAGCTGTTGCGCAACTGGGCCTGGGTCTACCTGGGAAACTTCTTCGGATGTGTCTTCGTCGGGTTTCTCCTGACGGTGGCGCTCACCGAAGGCTTCATCCAGGATGCCGGGCCGCTGGGCGCCAGGATCGTTGCCGTGGCCCAGTCGAAGACCGTGGTCTATCAGCATGCCGGCATGGCCGGCTGGCTCACCGCATTCACCAAGGGCATCCTGTGCAACTGGATGGTCGCGCTCGGCACTGTATTGGGGCTGAGCTCCACTTCCACCACGGGCAAGATCGCCGCCATCTGGCTGCCGGTCGCGACTTTTTTCGCCCTGGCGCTCGAACACTCGGTGGTCAACATGTTTGTGATTCCCACCGCCATGCTGCTCGGCGCCGACATCGGTGCGTCGCAGTGGCTGCTGTGGAACCAGCTTCCCGTCACACTGGGCAACATCGTCGGTGGCGCCTTGTTGACGGGGCTCCTGCTGCACTACTGCAACGCAAGCCAGCCGGCGCGGGCCAAAGAAGCGGCCACATTTGCGAAGCGTTTGAAGAGCGGCGCGCCGGCCGCGTTGCCCGTCGATGCGGCGTAGGGAAGCGACTCCCGCGGCATTCTCACGCGCACCGGCCGTTCAGGAAAACGTCACGGGCTCGCCCTTCGGATCGAGGGCGAGATAGCCGCCGAACCGGCCGTCGCGCACGTTGCGCACCATCAACTGCAATGCGCTGTCCACCAGGGCGGTCGTGGGCTGCTGGCCGCCGCGGCCGGACAGCGCGGCGATGAATACCACTTGCCAAGGCGGGCTCGCGTAGCGCGACTCGGCCACCAGTTCGGGGAAGGTGGACAGATCCTGAACGCTCTTGTCCACGCAAGCCAGAGGGGTAAGCGTGCCGCCTTCGCCGGCCTCGAAGCGTGCGCGCTGCTCGGGTGTGGCATCGGGCGGCAATGCGGCCCCGGCAAACACGAACAGCAAGCGTTGGGGTTCCGGCTGGGCCGCCGCCGTGTGGAGCAACTGGTCGAAATGGGACGGACTTCTCATCACCTTAGCGTAAGCAATTCCAGGGCGTTCCTCGGCTGGCGTGCGCGCGCCGTTTGATGTAGATCAAGCTGCAGGTTCGGCCCTCTCGATAGCATAGATGCATCTGAAATACACCTTTAACCGCGCCAGGAGTATCCCATGACCAACGCATCCGCCACCCAGGTCGACGTCCGCGCGCTCGAATGCCAGGACCGTCATTCCATCATTTTCTCCACATTCGGCAAGCTGCCCGCCGGGCAGGCCATGGAGCTGATCAACGACCACGATCCGAGGCCGCTGCGCAACGTGTTCCAGGCGCAGTACCCCAATGCGTTCGGCTGGGAATACCTCGAGCAGGGCCCCCAGACGTGGCGCGTGGCCATCACCAAGCTGAAGCCGGCCCACGGCGCCGGTTCGTGCTGCGGCTCCTGCGGCGGCCAGTGAAACGATAGGGGTCCAGGGACACATTTTTTTCAGGAAAGTGATCGATGAAAAGCAATAACGGGCTCTGGCGTTGGCTGGGCCTCATCTTCGTGCTGTCGTTTGGCGCGCTCGGCTATCTCGGGTGGCAGATCTACCTGACGGCGCCCCCCATTCCGAAGGCCGTCGTCACCACCGGCGGCGACGTGCTCTTCACCGGCGAGCAGATCCAGAAGGGCCAGCAAGTCTGGCTCGCCAGCGGTGGCCAGCAGCAAGGCAGCGTCTGGGGCCACGGCGCGTATGTCGCGCCGGACTGGTCCGCCGACTGGCTGCACCGCGAAGCGGTTGCCCTGCAAGCGATCCGCACCAAGGAATTGCGCAAGGCTGCGGCCGCCATGACGGCCGCCGACCGCGGCGCGATCGACGGCGCGCTCAAGGAAGAAATGCGGCGCAACACGTATGACGAGGCAAGCGGGACCGTGACCGTGTCCCGCGAACGGGCGCAGGCGATCCGCGAAGTCGTGGACCACTACGATGGCCTGTTCGGCACCAACGCGTCGCTCGACAAATTGCGCGAGCAGTACGCGATGGTCGAAGGCATCGTGTCCGATCGCGCCGATCGCCAGGCGCTGAACGCATTCTTCTTCTGGACGGCATGGGCCGCCACCACCGACCGGCCGGGCGAGGACAACCTGTCCTACACCAGCAACTGGCCGTATGAGCCGCTGGTGGGCAACACGATGACCGATTCGGCCGCCCTCTGGACGATGGTCAGCATCGTGCTGCTGCTGGCCGGCATCGCCGCCATGCTGTGGCTGCAAGGCGGCGCGAAGCACGAGCCCGAGGCGCAACCGCCCAAGGCGGACCCGCTGCTGGGCGCCGGCGCCACCCCGTCCATGAAGGCCACGCGCAAGTACTTTTTCACCGTGATCGGACTGATGCTGCTTCAGATCGGCATGGGCACCGTCACCGCGCACTACGCCGTGGAAGGCCAGGCATTCTTCGGCATTCCGCTGGCGGAAGTGCTGCCTTACGTGGTGAGCCGTACGATCCACACGCAGATCGGCATCTTCTGGATCGCCACCGCGTGGCTCGCGACCGGCCTGTACATCGCGCCGCTATTGTCGGGGCGTGAACCGAAGTTCCAGAAGCTCGGCGTGGACGTGCTGTTCTGGGCGCTGATCGCGATCGTCGTGGGCTCCACCGCCACCGGCTGGCTGGGCACGCTGCAGCACCGCGGCGTGGACTTCAGCTTCTGGCTGGGCAACCAGGGCCTCGAATTCACCAGCATGGGCCGCATCTGGCAGGTCCTGCTGTTCGTCGGCCTGCTGTTCTGGGTGGCGTTGCTCGGCCGCGCGCTGTGGCCCGCGCTGACCAAGCCCTCGGAAACGCGTGGCCTCATCGCCATGGTGTTCCTGTCGGCCACCTGCATCGGCGGCTTCTACGCGACGTCGCTGACCTGGGGCCAGCACACCCACTACTCGATGGTCGAGTACTGGCGCTGGTGGCTGGTCCACCTCTGGGTGGACGGCTTCTTCGAAGTGTTCGCCACCGCGGTCGTCGCGCTGATCTTCACCCGGCTGGGCCTGGTGCGTTCGGCCAGCGCCAACCGCGCGATCATCGCCGAGACCATCGTGTTCCTGTTCGGCGGCATCCTGGGCACGCTGCACCACCTGTATTTCACGGGCACGCCGACCTCGGTGATCGCCGTGGGCGCGGTGTTCTCCGCGCTCGAAGTGGTGCCGCTGACGCTGATCGGCCTGGAAGCGCTGCAGACGTATCGCCGTTCCAAGGCCACCTCCTGGCTCGGCGCCTACAAGTGGGTCGTCCTGTGCTTCGTGGCCGTCGGCTTCTGGAACACGGTGGGTGCCGGCCTGCTCGGCTTCGCGATCAACCCGCCGGCTTCGCTGTACTACGTGCAAGGCCTGAACATGACGGCGGCCCACGGCCACGCGGCGCTGTTCGGCGTGTACGGCATGCTGGGCATCGGCCTGATGCTGTTCTGCCTGCGCGGCTTGTATGCCCGCCAATTGCACGCCGACAACCTGCTCAAGCCCGCGTTCTGGGGCATGAACATCGGCCTGGCCATGATGGTGTTCCTGTCGCTGTTGCCGGCCGGTATCTACCAGGCCTGGGCCAGCGTGAGCAAGGGCCTGTGGTATGCCCGCTCGGCGGAGGTCATCCACTCCACCGTGATGGAAACCCTGGTGTGGATGCGAGTGCCCGGCGACATCGTGTTCGCCCTCGGCGCCGTGTTCCTCGCCTGGTATGCATTGAAGCTGCTGCGTCGCCCGGCCGGCCAGCGCACCCCTGCAGGAGCCGTGCCCGCGACGGCAAGATCGTAAAAACGTGCGAAGGGCCGGCTCGCCGGTCCTTCGTTTTTTTCCTTTGCGAAACCAACGAGCGTGAACCATGAGCAGCATTCCCATCATCAACAACGTGCATGCATTCGACGCCCGCGGAGTAGCCAAGCGGTTCCGCCACGCCGCGATCTTCGGCGCGCTGCAAAGCCTGAACGCCGGCGAAACGATGCGGTTCGTGAACGACCATGACCCGCTGCCGCTGCTCGCGCAATTGCAGCAGGCGTTCGGGCCGTCGATCGGCATCGAGTACGTGCGGCGCGAGCCGGGCGAAATCGTCATCGACTTCCAGATGCGCGCCTGAACGGGCGCAGAATGGCACGCGTGTCCGCATGAAACTCACCGCCTTCACCGACTACAGCCTGCGCGTGCTGATCTACCTCGCCGCGCAACCGCGGCGGCGCGCGACGATCGCCGACATCGCTGCGGCGTTCGAGGTTTCCGAAAACCACCTGACCAAGGTCGTCCACTTCCTCGGCAAGGCGGGGTGGCTGGCCACGCTGCGCGGCAAAGGGGGCGGGCTCGAGCTGGCGATGCCGCCCGAGCTCATCGGCATCGGCAAGGTGATACGCGAGACCGAAGGGGCCGTGGTGCCGGCGGAATGCTTCGGCAATAACGCCGGCAACTGCGCCATCGGCGACATCTGCGGGTTGCGCGGCGTGCTGAACGACGCCGTCACCGCGTTCTACAACGTGCTCGACCAGTACACGCTCGCCGACCTCGTCGTCAACCGGCAGTCGCTCGCCCGCGTGCTGTTCAGCGAGCAGGCCGTGTCACCGCCGGCCTCCAGGAGAACCGTATGAAGACGCTGGAAGATTTCGGGGTGGAAGGGCCGGACGACGGCCAGCTGCCGTACCCGTACGAAGGGCCGGAAGAACTGCGCCAGCCGATCCTCGAGGCGCTGACGCGCGTGGTGGACCCGGAGGTCGCCATGAGCATCGTCGATGTCGGACTGGTGTACGGCGTCACGGTCACGAAGGAAAAGGTGCATGTCCTGCTCACGATGACGTCCGCGGCCTGCCCGGTCACCGACGTGATCAAGGAGGAAGTCGAGGGCGAACTCGACCGCCTCGCTCCGCCGGAACTGCTCGTGCATGTCGAGCTGGTGTGGGATCCGCCCTGGACGATGGATCGCATGAGCGCGCGTGCCCGTCGCTTCATGGGCTGGTGATGGCGCGCGCGCTGACCCGCCCCAAGCCCCCGGCGTCGCTGGCGGGCCTCGCGGCGCGACCGCTGTTCCTGGTGCTGGTGGCAGTCTGCCTGCTCGCCGCGATCGCGGGCGGCTTGTTGCGAGTGGGTGTCGTGGTGCCGGCCACGGCCGGCTCGGCCTGGCTCGGCCAGGCGGCGCTCGGCCATGCGGCCCTGATGATCGGCGGCTTCCTGGGCACGGTGATCGGCCTGGAACGCGCGGTTGCCGTCAAGGCGCCGGCCGCCTTTGCCGCGCCTCTGGCCGCCGCCCTGGGCGGGTGGTGCCTATTGCTCGGCCAAACCGCGCCCGGCGCCTGGCTGGGCGTCGCGGCTGCCGCTGCTTTCACCGGCATCAACATCGTGGTCGTGCGGCGGCAATGGGCCTCCCATACCTTATTGCTGCTTGCCGCGGCCGTCGCATGGCTCGTGGGCAATGTCCTGTTCGCGTTCGGCGCGGCCGGCGCGGCGACCCTGCCATGGTGGTTCGCGTTCCTGATCATGACGATCGCGGCCGAACGGCTCGAAATGACACGCCTGATGCGGCGCCGTCCCGCCGCGCCGCTGTTGCTGCTGGCCGTGCTGTGCGCCATGGTGGTCGGCGCGGCGCTGTCCGCGTTGTCGGAACCGGTGGGCGGCGCGGTCTATGGTGCGTCCCTCGTGCTGCTGGCGCTGTGGCTGGTGACCTACGACATCGCGCGACGCACCGTGTTCGCGCATGGGCTGAGCCGGTACATGGCGGTGTGCCTGTTGACCGGCTATGTCTGGCTGGCGATCGGGGGCGCGGCGTGGATCGCGACGGCACTCGGATTGCCGCTGCGCGACATCGCGCTGCATGCGCTCGGACTGGGCTTCATCTTCAGCATGATCATGGGCCATGGGCCGGTGATCCTGCCCGCCATCGCGCGGGTCAAGCTGGAATTCGGCCTCTTCTTTTACGTGCCGCTGGCGGCGCTGCATCTCTCGCTGGCCTGGCGCCTGGCCTGGGGCCCGTTCGATGCGCACCAGCGCGCCACCGGTGCGGTCTTCAACGGCCTGTCGATCCTGTTGTTCGCCGCTACCGTGGTCGGCTCCGCGCTGGCATGGCGAATCCGCCACGGCGCCCAGCGCGCCCGAGAGACTTCCTGATGGCCCAGTTCATGCAAATCGAAGAACCTCCCCGCCTGCAGTCCGTCAATGGTTTCGCGCTGTGGCAGCTCGGGTTCCGTCCGTTCTACCTGCTGGCCAGCACGTTCGCCGCCCTTTCCATCGGCTTGTGGGCGCTGCAGTTTTCGGGCTGGCTCGGGCGGCCCTACCTGCAGGGGCCGCTGTGGCACGCGCACGAGATGCTGTTCGGCTTCGCGCTGGCCGTGATCGTCGGCTTCCTGTTCACGGCAGGGCGCAACTGGTCCAACGAGCCGACGCCCACCGGCGCGCCGTTGGCTGCGCTGGCCGCGCTCTGGGTCGCCGGGCGCCTGCTCGTGCTGACGCCCTTCGGCTGGGCGGCCGCCCTCGCCAACGCCGCGTTCCCGCTTGCCGCCGCGATCGCGCTGGCGATTCCGTTCATCAAGTCGGGCAATCGCCGCAACTACTTCTTCGTCGGGCTGCTGCTGTTGATCTCGGCGGCGGAACTGGCGGTGCACCTGGAACAGCTGGGCGTGCTGCAAGTCCCCGGCTGGGTCGGCATCCAGGTCGCGCTCGACGCGGTGCTGTTCATCATGTCGGTCATGGCCGGCCGCGTGATCCCGATGTTCACCAACAACGGGGTGCCCGGGGCCAACGCGACGCGCCGCCCGCTGGTGGAGAAACTCGCGCTCGGCTCGGTGTTGCTGCTGTTGGTGGCGGACGTGCTGCAGGTGCATGGAGCGGCGCTGGCCGTGCTCGCGACTCTTTGCGCAGCGGCGCACCTGGCGCGCTGGTCGCTGTGGCAGCCCTGGAAGACACTGCGCAATCCGTTGGTCTGGGTGCTGCACGTCGCGTACTTCTGGATCCCGGTCCACCTGGTGCTGCGAGCCCTGGCCACGGCGGGATGGGTGACGCCGTCGGCGGCGACGCATGCGTTGAGCGTCGGAGCGATCGGGGGGCTGATCATCGGCATGATGACGCGCACCGCCCGCGGCCACACAGGGCGCCCGCTGCAGGCGGACCGCTGGGAAACGGCCTGTTACCTGATGGTGCTGCTCGCCGCGCTGGTGCGCGTCTTCGCGCCGCTGATCGCGCCGGCGCACATGGTGAACGCGATCCTGTGCTCGGCCCTGCTGTGGTCGGCGGCTTTCGGCCTGTATGCCGTGCGGTATTGGCCGATCCTGACGCGGCCCCGCATCGATGGGCGGCCGGGCTAGTTCGCTGCGCGCCGGCGATTCGATATTGGGCGGGCGCTGACCTAAACTAGCCGGATGCTCGGTTTCCTTTCCCCCCTCGCGCGCGGGCTGATCGCGCTCGCGCTGCTGGTGCTGAACACGCTGTTCTGGTGCGTGCTGCTGCTGCTGTTCGCCCTGGTGAAACTGGCGCTCCCCTTCAAGGCGGTGCGCATGCGCATCGACCCCGTGCTCAACGGCATCGCCACCTGCTGGATCGCGTGCAACACGGGCTGGATGCGCCTCACGCAGCCGACCCGATGGGATGTCGAAGGCGTGTCAGCGCTGCGCTACCGGGGCTGGTACCTGGTGAACTGCAACCACCAGTCCTGGGCCGACATCTTCGTGCTGCAGCACCTGCTCAACCGCCGCATCCCGATGCTGAAGTTCTTCCTCAAGCAGCAGCTCATCTATGTGCCGGTCATCGGGCTGGCGTGGTGGGCGCTCGATTTCCCGTTCATGAAGCGGCACGGCAAGGCCGAACTGCGCGAGCGCCCCGAGCGGCGGCTGGAAGATGCGCAGGCCACGCGCCGCGCGTGCGAGAAGTTCGCGCTGGTGCCCACCAGCGTGATGAATTTCGCCGAAGGCACGCGCTTCACGCCCGCCAAGCACCGCGCGCAAGGCTCCCCGTACCGGCACCTGCTCAAGCCGAAGGCCGGCGCGCTGGCCCTGGCGCTGAATGCGATGGGCGAGAAATTCAACTCGCTGATCGACGTCACGATCGTGTACCCGGCCGGCATCCCCACGTTCTGGCAGTTCCTGTGCGGACGCGTGCCGCGGGTCGCCGTGCGGGTGCGCGAGTTGCCGATCCCGGCCGAGTTCTGCAGCGCCGACTACGCGCAGGACCCGGCCTTCCGCATGGCGTTCCAGAAATGGCTCGGGTCGCTCTGGCAGGAGAAGGACGGCCAGATCGAGGCGCTCGCCCAAGCGGCCTGAGGAATTGCGTGATGCCTGCCTGCCTGCGTCTCCTGCTCCGCGCGATCCCTGTGCTGCTCGTTTGCATGCTGCTGCAGGCGATCGGCGCGGGCGCGGCTGGAATCGAGGTCGCCGGGCCGGCCGGGCTGCGCGCGAAGCATGGCAGCCTCGGCCCGGTCCTGGCCAACAACCAGTTCAACGGGCCGCTGTACCTCGAGTCGGACGAGGCGCCGCGCACGCTCCAGGGCGACGTCTATGCGGTGGTCAACCACCCGTTCGCCACCGTGAACGCGGCGCTGGGCGATGCCCGGCACTGGTGCGACGTGTTGATCCTGCACCTGAACGTCAAGTACTGCCGGCGCAAGGAAGCGGACTCGGGTACACGCATCGAACTGAGAATAGGTAAAAAGCACGATCAGCCGCTCGCGTCGGCGACCCCGGTCGCGTTTGCCTGGCGCGTAGCGCCGGCGACGGCCGAATACATGCAAGTGGACCTCGAAGCGCCGGAGGGGCCGTTCGACACGCGCAACTACCGCATCCTGGTGGAAGCCGTTTCGATCGGGGCCGACCGCACCTTCCTGCACATGGGGTACAGCTTTGGCTATGGCGCCGTCAGCCGGATGGCGATGCAGGTCTACCTGGGCACGGTCGCCCGCGACAAAGTCGGCTTCACGGCCACGCGCGCTTCGCAGCCGGGCGAGCAGCCCGAGTACATCGGGGGCATGCGCGGGCTGGTCGAGCGCAACACGATGCGTTATTACCTGGCGATCGACGCGTATCTGGCCGGCCTCTCGGCGGCTCCGGCCGAGCAACTGGAAAAAAGGCTCCAGACCTGGTTCGCGGCGACCGAAAAGTACCCGCGGCAGCTGCACGAGATCGAGCGCGACGAGTACCTCGCGATGAAGCGGGGCGAAGTCCGGCGCCAGCAAACGCCCTGAAAGACGGCTGCGAGCGCATATATCGGCGAATGGCGGCATACCTCTTGATAGACGTCAAGGCAAAAACGGTGCCGGGTGAAATACTGGACTTTGTGGAGACAAGGAAGAAACATATAACATTCGCATCGATCAGTTCACGTCTGAATGGAGTTCATATGAACAAGCTAGTTTTGTCCCTGAGCCTTGCAGTCGCACAAATGCTTGCCGTCAGCGCTTTCGCCCAGACCAAGGGTGAAGCGGATCCGGCACAGTCCAAAGCGATCCCCTCGGCACCGGCTACCGCCGCTGAAAAGGCCGAAGCCAAGAAGGCTCGCAAGGCCGAAGGCGCCGCCGTTGCCAAGAGCAAGAAGACGACTGCTGACGCCGACCCCTCGAGCCTCGGCAAGGCCAAGGCGACCACCAAGGCCGAGCGCAAGGCCGCAGCCGCCAAGCGCAAGGCCGAGCTGGCTCCCGCCGTCAAGAAGGGCGAGATTTCGTCGGGCGAGAAGTGATCCGCTGACTTTGCCGTGACCCGTGGAGAGGCGGACCCGCGGGGTCCGTTTTTTCATTGGGGCGCTTGCGGCGCGGCCTGAGGAAACGGTCAGACGCGGTCGAAATTCGAACCGCGCCCTGGAGCGCCGCGATCGGCGGGGATCAAGACATGTATTCGATTCCGCCGGACGTGAGGCCGACCAGGTCGATATTGGTGGCGTTCTGCGCGGTATTGGCAGCCGCCATGCCGAGCGCCACTTGCGAAACGGCGCCACTGTCGAGCAACTCCTCGTACAAGGCGAGACTCGAAGCGGACGGCGCGGCGCCGGTCAGGTTCGTCAAGAGCAGGTCCACCAGGGCGTGATTGCCGAAGTCCGGGCCCAGCTTCGCCCCCAGCGCGAGCTGCATCAGGTCGGCGTAGGCCATGCCGTTGTCCACCAGGGCGAGTGCGATCCCCACCCATGCCTTGTTGGCCACGGACGACGGCCCGAAGACGGCGCCCAGCGTCTTCGCGGCAACGCCGGCATTGGCGCCCAGGTCGAGCGCCACCCGCTGGTCCGAGAACCACAGCCGCTCGACGTTCGCCAGCGAGTCGGTGCCGTCCCGCCCGCCGACACTGTCGGCGACGGTGGCGGAGGAACCGGAGACGCTGATCCCGTAGGCGAAACGCGCTCCGGTGAACAGCGCCGCGTCGATGCCGGCGCCGCCGTCGATGGTGTCGTTGCCGCCGCCGCCGGTGATTCGGTCGTTGCCCGCGAGCCCCGAGATCATGTCGGCGGACGAGGTGCCCGTCAGCGCGTCGATGGCCGAAGTGCCAGTCAGGTTGGGGTTGGCGCCGGCGATCAGGTCATCGTTCGCGGTGATCGCGCCCGTCAGCCAGTCCCACGTGCCGTTGCCGAACAGGCCGGCGTAGGTGGACTCGCTGTAATCGCCCGCCCCGCTGGAAAGCACGCCGGCCACATAGGTGGAGCCGCCGCTGTCGTATAGCAGGGGCCCACCCGAAGCGCCGGGCCCGAGGTCGGCCGCGATGTCGAATACGCCGTACGAACTGGAAGCATCGGCGACGACTGACTGCGCCATCATGCCGGTGCCGACCTTGGGATAGCCCACCATCGTTCCGTTGAAGTCACTGGAGATCGCTGACAGCCCGAGCCAGCCCGTCGTGTCGCCGATGCGGCTGTCCATGCCGATCAGCGCCAGATCCCATTGCGATTCGGCAGCGCTGAGCAAATGGTCGCCGTTGGTGTCCCAGTTGGCGGTGCGGCTGTCCACGCGGCCCCAGTCGGTGAAGCTGCCGTACGGCGCCTGGATGGGAAGCGGGTAGGTGTCCGCGCCGGGAAGCACCGAAATCTTGCTGGCCCATCCGCCGTGCTGGTCCCAGAAGACCACGTGCATGGCGGTGAGCACGTCGTTCGGTCCGACGATGACGCCGGACGCCCGCGCCTGGAAGCCGTCGGGAAATTGGACCGTGATGTACGCGATCGCGCTGTTGGGGAAGGCAGTGCGATCGGTGATTTCGTACATGGCCCGGGCGCGGTTCAAACGTCGGGCGAGTTTAGCTGATCAGCAGGAAATCCCCGGGCCGGATATGCTACAAAGTCCACCCTGCCCACCCATGCCCCCCGTGCCCAACCCGAATCCGTTTTCATGACCTGGTCGATCATCGCGCGCGACGCTTCCGGCGCTTTCGGCATCGCCATCGCCAGCAAATTCTTCGCCGTGGGCGCGCTGTGCCCGCATGTGCGCAGCGGCGTGGGCGCCGTCGCCACGCAGGCGCTGGTGAACCCGATGTACGGCGGTCCGGCGCTCGACGCGCTCGCCCGCGGGCAGTCGCCGGCGTGGGTCATCGATGAGCTCACGGCCGCCGACGAAGGGCGGGACCACCGCCAATTGCACCTGATCGCCGCCGATGGAACGACGGCCGCTTACACCGGCGCTGCCTGCATCGACTGGTGCGGCAGCACGGCCGGGGAAGACTTCTCGGTGGCCGGCAACATGCTGGCCGGCCCGCAGGTGATCGAGGCGACGGCGCAGGCCTACGGCGCGGGCGCGGGCCTGCCGTTCGGGCAGCGGCTGATTGCCGCCATCGCGGCCGGAGACGCCGCCGGCGGGGACAAGCGCGGCAAGCAGGCCGCCGCCTTGCTCATCCATACGACCGAAGCGTATTGCGCGCTCGACCTGCGGGTCGACGACCACCACGAGCCGATCCAGGAACTGCATCGGCTGTACGAAAGAAGCCTCGAGCGCTTCCAGCCGTTCGTGGCCTGCCTGCCTTCGCGCGCCCGGCCGGCCGGCATCACCGATCGCGCCGTGATCGAGGCCGAGATCGAACGCTTCCACGCACAGCGCGCCGCCACGTCATGACCGCGCTGCTGGAAGTGACGGACCTGCGCACCAGCTTCCGGATGGAGGAGGGCGGCGAGTTCGCGGCGGTGGACGGCATCAGTTTTTCCATCGAACCGGGCCGCACGCTGGGCATCGTGGGCGAGTCGGGCTGCGGCAAGAGCGTGACTTCGCTTTCCATCATGGGCCTGTTGCCGAAAGGGCAGGGCCGCATCAGCGGCGGTTCGGTGCGGTTCGAGGGCCGGGACCTCGCCACGCTCCCGCCCGACGAGATGCGGGCGCTGCGCGGCAATCGCATGGCCATGATCTTCCAGGAGCCGATGACCTCGCTCAATCCCGCGTTCACCATCGGCGACCAGCTGATCGAAGGCATCCGGGTCCACCGCAGCGTCAGCGCCGAGGAGGCGCGCTCGCATGCGATCGAGATGCTGCGGCGGGTGCGCATTCCGTCCCCCGAGCGGCGCATCGACGAATATCCGCACAAACTGTCGGGCGGCATGCGCCAGCGGGTGATGATCGCGATGGCGCTCGCGTGCGAGCCGAAACTGCTGATCGCCGACGAGCCCACCACGGCGCTGGACGTCACGATCCAGGCCCAGGTGCTGGACCTGATGCGCACGCTGCGGGGTGAGACCGGCACGGCCATCATCCTGATCACGCACGACCTCGGGGTGGTGGCCGAACTGGCCGACGAGGTCGTCGTCATGTACTCGGGCCGCATCGTCGAGCGCGCGCCGGTCGAGCGCCTGTTCGAGCATCCCCAGCACCCCTACACGATCGGCCTGCTCGGATCGATTCCGAGCCTGCACCTGGAGCAGGAGCGGCTGCATGCGATCGATGGGCAGGTGCCCACGCCGATGACCCGGGTGCAGGGCTGCCGCTTCGCGCCGCGCTGCCCCTTCGCCGTCGCGAAGTGCCGCGCCGAGGACCCGCCGCTGATGGACATGGGGCACGGCCAGCAGGCGGCCTGCTGGCGCGCGCCGCTGGAAACCTTGGTGCTGCAGGCCGATGCGAAGGCCGTGGCCGACGTCGCGCCATGACCGAACTGCTGCGCGTCGAGCACCTGGTCAAGCATTTCCCCCTGCACCGCGGGATGTTCGGCCGCGACACCGCCGTCGTGCATGCGGTCGATGGCGTGAGTTTCGAGCTGCGATCGGGTGAAACAATGGCGCTGGTCGGCGAGTCGGGCTGCGGCAAGTCGACCGTGGGGCGGCTGGTGCTGCGGCTGCTGGACGCCACCTCCGGCAAAGTCTGGTTCGGCGGCGAGGACCTCATGTCGCTGCCGCCGCAGGCGATGCGGGCCAAGCGGCGCGAGCTTCAGATGATCTTCCAGGACCCGTATTCGTCGCTCAACCCGCGCATGACGGTGGAGCAGACGTTGGTGGAGCCGCTCGGCCTGCATGGACTCGCGCGCGGGCGGCACCGCGAGCGCGCGGCCGAGCTGATGGACCTCGTCGGGCTGGCGCCGGAGTACCTGCAGCGCTACCCGCACGAATTCTCCGGCGGGCAACGCCAGCGCATCGGCATCGCGCGCGCGTTGGCCGTGGAACCGCGGCTGATCGTGTGCGACGAGCCGGTGTCGGCGCTGGACGTGTCGATCCAGGCGCAGATCGTCAACCTGCTGCAGGACCTGCAGCGCCGGCTGGGGCTCGCATATATCTTCATCGCGCACGACCTCGCGGTGGTAAAGCACATTGCGTCGCATGTCGCGGTCATGTACCTCGGGCACATCGTCGAGTACGCCGACAAGCGCAGCCTGTTCGCGAGTCCGCGCCATCCGTACACGCAGGCGCTGCTGTCCGCGATCCCGATTCCCGAGCCGCGCCAGCGGCGCGAGCGTATCCTGCTGCAGGGCGACGTGCCCAACCCGATCGACCCGCCTTCGGGTTGCCGGTTCCGCACGCGCTGTCCGTACGCGCGCGAGCGCTGTGCGCAGGAAGTGCCGGCCCTGCGGCCGCTCGGTGGGCACGCCACCGCCTGCCATTTCTGGGAAGAGATCGCCCCGCCGGCGGGCGTGGCGGCCGAAGGCCGGGCGGTGAACGAACGGCTGGCGCGCTTGCAGGATGCATTCCGCACTCGCGGTGTGCCCCCACCCCAGCCCTCCCCCGGAAGGGGAGGGACTCGGGAAGCTGACGAAGTCGAGAAGGTTTGATCAACGGTGAACCGAAAGGAAGCGATGCGATGAACAAGAAACTGGTGATGGCCCTCGGGCTCGCGCTCGCCGCGGCGGCGGCTTCGGCCCAAAACCTGCGGATCGGGCTGGCCGAAGATCCGGACATCCTCGATCCGTCGCTGGCGCGCAGCTTCGTCGGGCGGATCGTCTTCTCGTCGCTGTGCGACAAATTGGTGGACATCGACGAGAAGCTCAACATCGTGCCGCAGCTCGCGACTTCCTGGCAGTGGTCGCCCGACAACAAGGCGCTGACGATGAAATTGCGGCCGGGCGTGACCTTCCACGACGGCGAGAAATTCGATGCCGCCGCCGTCAAGTTCAACATCGAGCGCCACAAGACCATCGCCGGCTCCAACCGCCGCGGCGAACTGCTGCCGGTGAGCACGGTGGACGTCGTGGACCCGATGACCGTGCGCCTGAACCTGAGCGCGCCGTTCTCCCCGCTGCTCACCGTGCTGGCCGACCGGGCCGGCATGATGGTGTCGCCCAAGGCCGCGCAGGCCAACCCGACCAACTTCGGCACCCATCCGGTCTGCTCGGG
>JAGRPN010000400.1 GCA_019449555.1 Ramlibacter sp. | reverse complement strand
GCCGGCGAGTCCGGAGAACTGCGCCTCGGTGCGGGCCTGCAGGCCCAGGGCGCGCACCGTGCGCACGCCCGACAGCGTTTCCTGCACGTGATCGTTGAGCGCGCCAAAGCGTTCCAGCGACAGCCGCGATGCTTCGTGTACATGGCGCGAAATCCACCAGAAGCCGAGCGCCATCAGGGGAAACGGCAACAGCGCGGCCGCCGCGAGCCGTGCATCGACCCCCAGCGACATCGCCGCCACGACGAGCACCAGGGTCAGCGTGCCGTCGAATGCCGCCAGCATCGCTTCGCTGGCCGCCATCTCGACCGCGTCGATGTCGTTGGTGCCCAGCGCCATCAGGTTGCCGGTGCGCTGGTGCTGGTAGAAGTCGGCGCCCTGCAGCGTCAGCCGGGCATAAAGCCGCTGGCGCAACTCCACGCCGAGCCGGTAGGCCGCCGCGTAGAGCTTCAGTCGCCACGCGACGCGCAGCCCGTACACCACCGCCCCGGCGCCGACCAGCCAGGCCAGCTCCTGCAATAGCGCAGCGCCCACCAGCCGATTGGCGACCAGGCCGTCCACCACCCGCCCGATCTGTCGGGGAATCCAGACGTTCAGGCTCGCGATGCCGACCAGCATGACGGCGGACACGGCGTAAGCGGCCCAGTGGCGGCGCAGGAACTGGGCGAGCAGGCGGTAGAGGGACATGAACGCGAGCGAAACGGTCGATTCTAGGCAGCTCGCCGTCGGCCGTGGACTCGTGGGCAACGAGTTGCCCGGCTACGAAACCGCCTACACCGCCACGAACCGATCCTCGTCGATCTTGCGCACCCGGCCCTCGGCGATGAGTTCCTCCAGGTGCAGCTCGATCGTGCGGCGTTCGGCGCTTTCCACGTACGGCACGTCGTAGCCCAGCGGGTACAGCAGGCGGCGCTGGACCAGGGCCTCGATCGTCTGCGGCTCACTCAGGTAGCCCAGCAGCCGCCCGGTGCGTTCGTCGATCTTGGCCGCGAAGCGCGCGAGGTGCGCCAGGAACGATGCGCGATCCGTCACCACGCCGCGGTGATGGGACGTGACCCAGGTGCTCGCCTCGATGTCCGCCACCACTGCGAGCGTGCGGCGAAAGTCGGCCAGGCTCGAGCAGCCGTCGCCGTAGTACGGACCAAAGCCCGTCAGGTCGATATCGCCGAGGAACGCGAGGCCTTCGTTCTCCACGACCAGGACGCAATGGCCCGCCGTGTGACCCGGCATGTGGTGCGCCCGCACCCGCACGCCGCCGCCCAGGTCCCAGGTGGCGCCATCGTCGTAGCCGATCGCGTCCGGCCTCGGCCGGTAATGAAAATCCCGCTCGATGATCGTTTCCATGGCGGCCAGCACGGCCGGCGGGTAGCCGTAGTGCCGCTGCATGCCCTCCCACGATTGGGCAGCCGCCAGGTCGGCGCGATGCACATGCACCGCCGCGTCGGGCACCAAATGCAAGCCGGCCATGTGGTCCTCGTGCACGTGGCCGAGCACCACCAGGTCCACTTCCTCGAATTCAGGGCCGATCCGGTTGGCCACGAGCGGCGTGTCGAACGCGGCACGCGCGTCCGCCCCCGTCACCAGCACCTGGTTGCCGTCCGGGTACTTGCCCGACTTCTCGCCGAGATGGACCTGGACACTGCCCAGGCGAAACACGCTTTCCATCAGGATCACTCCGTATCCGAGGCCGCGAATTGCGGCGACACCGGCCAGCTTATCCGAAACGCTGCAGTTCCAGCCGGTGCGGGAATGCGCCCGTATCGGCGCCGCGCCACAATGCGCTGGTCGCGCGCAACCGAAGCCGTTTCAACAGGAGATATGCCATGCAAATCGAACAACGCATCAAGGAGCTGGGCCTGCAATTGCCGCCCCCCCCGCCGGCCGCGGGCAACTACGTGAGCGGCGTCATCAGCGGGAACCTCTTGTTCATGTCGGGATGCGGGCCGCGCAGCGCCGACGGCGCGTACGTCACCGGCAAACTCGGTGGCGGCCTTTCGATCGCGCAGGGTTACGCAGCGGCGCGCCTGGTCGGCTTGAACATGCTCGCGAACATCCGCTCGGTGCTCGGCTCGCTGGACCGCGTGGAACGCGTGGTGAAGACGCTCGGCATGGTCAATTGCACGCCCGAATTCGGCGACATGCCCAAAGTCGTCGATGGCTTTTCCGATCTCTTCGTGGAGCTCCTGGGCGCCGAGCACGGGCGCGGGGCACGGTCGGCCGTGGGCATGATGGCCCTGCCGCGGCAGATCGCGGTCGAGGTCGAAATGGTGCTGCAGATCCGCGGCGTTTGAAGCGCCGCGCGACCGGGCCAACGAACGTGAGGCGTTGGCTAGGCGGCCCGAATGGCGCCGCCTGCCGGCACCCGCTCACGCATGCCGTCGATGCTCCAGGCGCCGGCACCCCAGGTGGCGATCGACAGCAGCCCGCCGGCGATCGCCAGGTCCTTGTAGAAATTGATCTTTTGCGCCATCACCTGGGCCGCCGGCACGTTCCAGTATTGATGGAAGATGAAGGGAAGCACGACGACAAACAGGGCCATGGCCAGGGCGACCCAGCGCGTCTGGTAACCGACCAGCAACAGGATCCCAAGGCCGAGCTCGACCACGATCCCGATCACGGCTGCCAGCTCCGGCAGCGGAACATGAGCCGAAGTGATGTAGCGCACAGTTCCGTCGAAGCCCGTGATCATCCCGAAGCCGTACGGTATGAACAGCAACGCGATCAACGCACGGCTGACAAGAGAAAACAGGTTGGTGGCCTGGGTGGATGGAGTCATGACGCCTCCCTGGGGTGAGTTGGGAACCAGAACAGACTTTGATGCGTGCATGGTTCGTCTTGTTCCCAACAGCGTGCGATCGTGATGATGAGCAGCGGAGCTGGCGAGCTCGGTCTTTTTGTCATCCCGGACCTGATCCGGGGCATCGTCCGGCAAAATCAGCGCCATGCCGATTGCCGACAACCCTTTGCTGGGCGAATGGACCGGGCCGTACGGTCTGCCGCCATTCCGTGAAATCAAGCCCGAGCATTTCGAACCCGCTTTCGAGGTCGCGATGGGCGAGCAGCTGGCGCAGATCGACGCGATCGCCGACGCCGCCGCGCCACCCAGCTTCGCCAACACGGTCGAGGCGTTCGACCGCTGCGGGCGGCTGTTCAGCCGGATCGAGATGCTGTTCGGCAACCTCGCCGTCAGCGACACCAGCCCGGCACTGCAAGCGGTGGAGCGCACCATGTCGCCGCGCCTGGCCGCTCACGAGAACGCGATCTACATGCACGCCGGGCTGTTCGAGCGCGTCGATGCGCTGCATGCGCGGCGCGATGCCCTCGGCCTGGAAGACGAGGACCTGCGGTTGCTGGAACGCGTCCATCTCGACTTCGTGCGGGCCGGCGCCAAGCTGCGGGGCGAGGCGCGCCGTCGCCACGCCGAGATCACCGAAGAGCTCGCCACGCTCACGACCCGGTTCGCCCAGAACCTGCTGGCCGAGGAAGCGGGCTGGCTGCTGCAATTGCATGGTGAAGCCGATCTGGCCGGCTTGCCCGATTCGGTGCATTCGGCCGCTCGCACGGCGGCCGCCGACCGCAGCCTGGGCGAGGACGCTTACGCGATCACCTTGTCGCCGTCGCTGGCCGAGCCGTTCCTGACGTTCTCACCCCGCCGCGACCTGCGTGAAATGGTGTGGCGCGCGCGTGTCGAGCGCGGCGCGCACGAGGGCGAGCACGACAATCGCCCGATCGCGGCTCGCATCGTCGCCCTGCGGCAGGAGCTGGCCGCGCTGCATGGCTACGCCAGCTACGCCGAGTACGCGCTGGCCGACCGGATGGCGCAGGACACGGCAGCGGTGCTCGAATTGCTCGGCCAGGCCTGGGAGCCGGCCAAGGCCAAGGCCGCCGAGGACCGCGCCCTGCTCACGGCGACGGCGGCGCGCCTGGGCGAGCCCACGCCGATCGCCGCGTGGGACTGGCGCTATCTGGCCGAGAAAGTGCGCCAGCAGGAATTCGAGCTGGACGACGCGCAGCTCAAGCCGTACTTCGCGCTGGACAACATGATCGCGGCGATGTTCGACGTGGCCGGGCGCCTGTTCGGCCTGCGCTTCGCCGAGAAGACGGGCGTGGACCTCTACCACCCGGACGTGCGGCTGTGGGAGGTGCGCGGTCGCGACGACGCGCCGATCGGCGTCTTCCTCGGGGACAATTTCGCGCGGCCTACCAAACGCAGCGGCGCCTGGATGAGCGTGTTCCGCAGCCAGTCCGCGCTGGATGGCGGCACGTTGCCGATCGTCGTGAACAACAACAACTTCGCCAAGGCGAACCCGACGCTGCTTTCCTTCGACGACGTCAGGACGCTGTTCCACGAATTCGGGCATGGGCTGCATGGCTTGCTCTCCCAGGTGCGGCATGAACGCCTGAGTGGTACCCGGGTGCTGCGCGATTTCGTCGAACTGCCCTCGCAATTGTTCGAGAACTGGGCGCTGGAGCCGCAAGTGCTCGAGCAGCATGCGCGCCACTGGCGCACCGGCGAACCGATCCCGAAAGCGCTGATCGACAAACTCCTGCGCGCGCGGCGCTTCGACCAGGCCTGGGCCACGATCCAGTACACCGCGCCGGCGCTGATCGACATGGCGTTGCACAGCGTGCCGCACGGCACGCCGGTGGACATCGCGCAGTTCGAGGCGCAGCAGCGCGCCGCGCTCGGCGTGCCCGAGGACATCGGCCAGCGCCATCACCTGACGCATTTCGCGCACCTGTTCGCCGGCGGCTATGCGGCCGGGTATTACGTCTATATGTGGGCCGAAGTGCTGGAGGCCGACGCGTTCGACGCGTTCATCGAGGCCGGCGATCCGTTCCACGGCGAAACGGCGGAACGGCTGCATCGGCACATCTACAGCACGGGCGCAACGCGATTGCCAGCCGAGGCGTACCGCGAGTTCCGCGGGAGGGACCCGCTCGTGGAGGCGATGCTGAGAAAACGCGGGCTGATCGCCTGAGCGTCAGCCGAAGGCGCAGCCGCCCGGCCCACCCGCGTGACCGCAAGAGCCGCAGGGTCCGGGCGGCAATTCCGGCGCGGACGTGGCTGTCGCAAAGACCGACAGCACCTTCTTGAGTTCGGTGGAATGGCAAGCCGGGCATTCCGGAACGGTCTCCGAACGCACCAGCGCCTCGAATTCATTGGCGCATTTCTCGCAGACGTATTCGTAGATGGGCATCTCGTCCTCCTGGGCGCATTTTGCCGCAGTGGCGCTTGCGCCGGGTGCTGTCTTGCCACGCCGGGCCGCCACCCGCCACGGCAAGAGCAACTTGCTTGATCTACAGCATGGGGCGGGCGTTTCCCGTTCCTAGAATCGGACCACGCCGCATTGCGAAGGACCCACGGGCACGAGATGAACGCCGACTCGATAGCGCGTCGTGAACGGCTCGACGCCGCCGCTGCGCGCAAGCAACGAAGCGGCAGCCGGTTCTATCCATGGATCGCGCTGCTGGCCGCGTTGATCATCTTCGCGGGCTTCGGCCGGACCTTCTACCTCAGAAGCGTCTCCGGCGCGCCGCCCCTGTCGGCCTTGTTGATCTTGCACGGCCTGGTGATGACCACGTGGTTCGTCGTGTTCGGCGCGCAGGTCGCGCTGGTCGCCGCGGGCCGGACCGACCTGCACCGGCGCCTGGGCGTGCTCGGGCTGGTGGTGGCGGTGCTGGTCGTGTGCGTGGGCGTGGCCGCCGCGATCGACGCCGGGCGCCGCGGCGCGAGCCCCGCGCCGGGCGTGCCGCCGCTGATGTTCATGGCCGTGCCGCTGTTCGACATGCCGGTGTTCGGGCTGCTGGTGGGCATCGCGCTGTGGCACCGGCGCCGGCCCGACATCCACAAGCGGCTGATGCTGCTCGCCACGCTGGGCATGCTGACGCCGGCGATCGCCCGCATTCCGCTGGGCCTCATCCAGCACGGCGGC
>JAGRPN010000399.1 GCA_019449555.1 Ramlibacter sp. | reverse complement strand
TGCTGATGGTGTTGTCCATCGCGCTGCCAGACAGGTCGATCTTGTCCTTGCCGGCGCCCGTGGTGACCGTCATGTCAACCAGGGATGTACCTGCGAACGTCAGACCGCCGTCGAAGGTGGCGGCATTGACGGTTGCCAGTTTGTCCTGGTTCGGGATCGTCAGTTTCAAGGCGGCGGTGCCCGTGACGTTCACCGTATTGAGAACGGTGTTGCTGTAGTCGTAATAGTAAAACTGGTTGTCGGAACCCAACGACTGGATATTCAGTTGCTCGATGACAGCGTTGCCATCCGTGTTTTCGATATACAGATTGGAGTCTTCGTTGTTCACCGTGTTGCCGGCCTTGTTCAGCACCACCGTGATCGCGTCGGCCGTGCCGGTGAACACGTCGTTGTTGAATTCAACCGTGATCGACACGGAGTCGCTCTGGCGCGCGACGTTGGTGAATTTGTAGGTACTGATCGCGTCGGAAATGTTCCACGCGTTGAAATAGCCGTAGTCGGCGCTGGTGTCCTTGACTTCGAGCGTGGTCACCCCGGTGACGTTGGCGAAGTCGAAGGAGGCGTTCGTACCGCCGATGAAGCGGGCGGAAATGACTTCCACGTTCGAGATCTTGGCATCGATGGTGTTGTCGATGGCGACAACCAGATTCAAGGTGTCGGTGCCGGCGCCACCGTTGATGTCGTCCAACGCGGTGAGAGTGCTGATGTCGATGCCGCCGCTGTCCTCACCGACAAAGCCGTTGATTGTGTCATTGCCGGGCCCGCCAACGATGGTGTCGGGGCCCGTCGTGAGCGTGAAGACGGTGGCGGGCGGCTCCGAGCTGATGGGACCTGCCGTGGTGTTAGCAGTGTCAGAAGCGTAGACAAACGCATTTTCGACGGTGTTGTTGAACGCCGCGGCGGCAACGCCATAGGCGGCATTACCTTCCAGGGTCGACAGGATGTTGACCAGGTTCAACACGATCTGGCCACGCGCGGTGGGGAACGCAGCAAAGACTTGGGGCAGGACCGTCGAGATGGAGGCGAACGCGGCCGCATTGGTCGTCGCGGCCGTGACGCCCAGGTTGGCCAGCACGGTGGCAGCCAGCGTGGCGTTGCTCACCGAAGCAAAACTGTCGCCAATGAGCTTGGCCAGGTTCGAACCGTTGGTCGTGCCGATGATCGAGACGTAGTTGTCCAGGATCGGGTTGCTCGGCGCAGCGCCATTGAACGCGACGTACAGCTCAACGGCAGTTGCCTGCGCGCCAAAGATTTGTTGGGGCATGTGGTCTTCCTCTAAAGGTTAATGGAGAACTCAAACTGGTAAATCGAACGGGATCATCAAGCGCTTACCTTCTCGGAAGACACGCGATTGAGCCCCACCCCTTTTAAGTTCGCTGGGCATTATCACATGTGGAATCTGGGACACCACATGTTTTGTTGCCTATTGCCAACTTGGATCGGAGTGTAGGTACTGGGTTGGGCGCAAACAAGTGATCGCAGTCACACGGCGTCGCATGTTGTGCGAGGCGCGCGGTCACCAGGCGCCGCGCAGCGCGAGGTACGGGCCCCAGCTTCGGCTGGCAAAAAGAGCGATGTTCGAACGCTGCGAAACCCACTCGGCGCCCGCGACCCATTGCAGGCTATCGGACAACGGGTATTGATATTCGAGGCGGGCGCTATTGCGACGTATCACGCGTGAGCGCCCACTTTCCAGCAAAGCACTGTAGCCACTACTGTCGCGGGATTGGTTGAACTCGGTGTCGACCAGGATCCGGCCCTTGTCGAACCGGCGCGGGCCGACCGACGAAATGACCGCCGCAGCGCGCAGCGCGTACTGCGCCTGGTTGCCGCCGGCGCGCTCCGCATGATCGGCGCGATCCACCCCCGCTTTCGCGCTCACCAACCATTGCACCGATTGCCGATCGCAGGACATCGAAGTCGCGATGCCGCTGTAGCTTCCTGACAACAAATCGTTGTCCAAGTACTTGCGTTTCTGGATATCCAGGCCCATACGCGAATCGCAACCGGCCAGCAAGCGGGCCGATCCAAGCCCTGCGGAGACGCCGTACGCGTTGTAGCGAATCCCGGAGCCGGCGCGCAGGATCGAAGCGGCACCGCCTGTATAGAAACCCGCTCCGTTATTGCGGCGCAGGTAGTTGCTGTAATCCACCAAGGCATCGCCCTGGCGCGAATCGGCGTCCGGCGCCGAGCCGCTGCGGCGGGTGCGCAAGCCGAGAAAGGATTCGAACTGTCCGCCGGCGAGCGTCTGCTTGCGCGATTCGAGCTGGACGTCCAGCCGCTCGTAAGCGCCGGCCTTGGGCAGCGAACTCTGGTCGAGCGGCAACACCACGGTCTGGTCCGGGAAAGTAAGTGTGAGGCTCGTGAGGTTCGGCGACCCGAGCAGGTTGCTGTCGTGGCCGACCCGCGCGCCGACGATCAATCTCGATTGCAGGTCGGTGGACGACAACAAGGTGCGGCGCTGCTTCTCCAGGGCCGGATTGAGCGTCGCCGGCAGGCTCGGGTCCGCCAGGATTTCATCGAGCAATAGCCTGGCCGATTCGATCTCGCCCATGCCCGCCAGGGAAATCGCGTAATCCAGTTGCGCACCTTTGAGTTCGGGCGACAGCATCAGCGCGCGCTCCAAGTGATCGGCCGCCTCGGCGTAGCGGCCCTTCTGATTGAGTATGTTGCCCAGGCCCGCGAGGTACTCGGGTTCGCGCTGGCACTCCGGCAAGGCCTCGATCAGCTGCTCGATTTGCGCGTCGTCGGGCGTGCCTTGGGGCACGACGCAGGCCGCCAGCGCCGCCCCCGGGCCGAGCAGGCAAGCGACCGCGAGCGCGTGAAGTATCGTCCTAGGAAAACCTGACGGAAGCGGCAAGCGGATAAGCATAGACGTGGTGCGGCACGCGCATGCCATCAAGCAGGAACGTGCCGAGGGACTCGAGCCCCTTGGCACCCACGTGGGCAGCCAGGCCTTCGCCGACGAGGATGGGATGGGCCAGATCGGCTGTCATCTCCACCAGGCGGCTGGCAATGGTAACCGTTCGCCCCAGCACCATGTGCGTGCGCCGGCTGGCCAAGCCGAACGAGCCCGCCATGGCCGGCCCGGTCTCGACCCCGATGCCCAGCGCGAGCGGCTCCAGGCCGGCGGGCGCCGGGTCCGGCAGGACGCCCTGGATCGCTTCGTTCAGCCGCACCGCCGCGCGCAACGCCCGGGCCGAGTGATCGGTGGCGGCGGCGGTCGTCGAGTCGGGCGCCGGATCCCCGTTCCATACGGCGATGATTGCGTCGCCCTGGAAGGCTTCGATCACTCCGCCCTCGGCCTCGACCACCCGCGTGGCCGTGGAAAAGAACGCATGAAGCACCGCGGCGGCTTCTTCCGGCGGCCGGGCTTCGCAATAGGCCGAGAAATTGCGGATGTCGGCGAACATCACCGAAACCTGGTTGGTGCTCGCCTTGATGGCGCTGGAAGGAGACTGCGAAACCAGCGCGGCGGCGACCGGCGCCGGAAGATAGCTCGAAAGATGCGTAAACAGCCGGTCGCGGTCGATCCGGCTCTTGGCGTGCTGCAATATCCCGAGCGCGGCGCCGGCAACGAGAACGAAAAACGCCGGGCTCGCCCATCCCAGCCAAAGCGAAGCTCTCTCGAGGGCGACCGCGTGCGCCAGCCAAAGCACGCCGCACCAGCCCAGCGCCGCCAATGGCAGCAGGTACACCGGGAAGCGCCGGCCCTCCCGGCCGAGCAGCAGCAGCAAGGCGATGCCGCCCAATGCCGCCAGCACCTGGTAACCGATCGCGGCGCGGGGCGTGTACGGCGGCCGGCCGTCGATCAGGCCCGCCATGATCTGGGCATGGACCTGCAGCCCGGAGCCGGCGGCGCCGAACGGCGTGGCGATGGTGTCGTTCAGCCCGAATGCGGTGCTGCCCACCAGCACCCAGGCCTTCTCGAGCAGGCCCGACGGCACCCGCCCGCCCAGGATGTCCGATGCGGACAGGCTCACGAAACTCTGGGGGTGCAAGCGCCACGGCACCCGCATGTCGCCCCGCTCGTCCAGCGGGATGGCGCCGATCGGGAGGTTCTTGCCGCTCAGCAGCCACGGCGCATCGAGCCAGGACTGGCCTTTCTGCAGGACCAGCCCCTGCTCCGAAGTTGCCCGCATCAAGCCGGCCAGCGCCAGCGCCGGATAGGACTTGCCCTGGTAGCAGATCACGGCCGGCACATGGCGCACCAATCCGTCGGTGTCCAGCCGCGGCGTGATGTGCCCGACGAAATCGCCGCGCAAAGCCGGCGCATTGGCCAGGAAGCCCTGCGCGTCGCCGAATGGCGAGGGACACGTACCCCAGTCGAGCGCGCCGCCAAGCTGGCCCACCGAAGGCTCGCCGCCCTGTTCGAGCGCGAACACCTGCGCCAGCACGACGTTGTACTGGCGCACGGCAGCCGCCAGCGCTTCGTCGCCCGGACGCGGGTCGGTGAAGACGATGTCGAAAACCTGCTGGCCCGCGCCCAGCCGGCCGATTTCCTGGACCAGCCGGGCCACCGTCGCTCGCGGCCAGGGCCAGGGGCCGATTTCGCGGAGGCTGCGCTCGTCGATGTCGACGATGATCAGCCGGCGTTCGTCCTTGCGCTGGGCGCTGAAGCGCCAGACGACGTCACCGGAGCGCGCCTCCAGATCGGACAGCCAGCCGGGCGCGAACCAGGCCTGGGCCGCCCACGCCAGGCAAGCGACCGCCAACCCGAAGACGACAACCCAGTGCGTGCCGAGTGATTTCCAGAACCGGGTCAATCAGCGTCCCCAGAGGGTAATTCCGCTGAGATTGCCTGCAGGAAACGCCTTCTCGAAGAAGTAGCCGGCTTCTTTCGCGTCCAGGCTGAGGGCGCCGGCGATGTAGGCATTGCCGCTTTGTCCCAGCAGGACGCCATTGGGCTTGACGATGCCGTCGGCCTGCAGCGTATTGGCGCCGATCGACCGATTCGACACATTCAGCTGGGTCGCGAACGTAGCACGCGAAAAATCGACGCTCAGGGTGCCCCCGTTGACCGCAACCGGTTCCGGCGGTTTCATGTCCGGCACGAACAGCTGGGCGGAGCTGGCCGCGAGCCGGAAATTGGCCGACGCCTCGTTCGTCTGCAGTAGCGCATTCTCATCCGGGGCCGGTCGATAGAGCCCGTAGGAGCCGTTGGCCACGGTGCCCATGCGGCCGTTCTGCATCGCCTCCTCGAACCTGCGGGAGAAAGTATCGCTGACCGGCACGCTGGTCCAATCCCAACGGCCCCAGACCAATTGGGCCACAACCGGCGGCCCCGGCGGGGGCGGCGGAATCTCGACCACCGGCGGCGGCGCTGGGATCGCCGGGGCGGGCGGAGGCGCCACACTGCCCGCGGCGACCACGCCGGCCGACCGGGCTTCGGTCATCACGGCCTTGTCCGAGCCGATGTCCTGGCGGCTGGCCTCGGCGACGGCGGTTTTGTCGGGCCGGACGGAGTCGGCGATCTGCGGCACGCGCCGGTTCTGCGCCAGCAAATCGACGAGCGGCACCAACTGCGGACTGGTCTGCTGCCGGTTCAATTCGAGCATCTGCCCCTTCATGTCCTCGGACAACAGCTTTTCGGTGCCGCTGCGGCAGGGGCCCAGCGTCACCACGCAGCCGGCCGTGAGGGGCGACAGCACGATCGCGCCGGTATAGACGGAAGCGGTGGTCCTGTCGGAGTCGGACTTCACGACGAAATCCGTTCCCTTGACGCCGATGGCGGCAACGGGCGTGTTCAGGCGGAAGCGATCGCGCGCCGCCTCGCCCCAGGAACCCGTGATCGAGCGCACCACGCCTTCCTCGAGGCGGAACTTGATGGCCGTCAGGGCCGGGTCCTGCGACGAGTGGTTGTAACTCTCCACCTGCAGCCTGCTGGAAGGCCGGATGCTCAGGCGGCCGCCGTCCACGAAGCGGAAATGCACGTGTCCGCCGGCTTCGGTCTCGACCTTGTCGCCCACGCGAATGGGCGTGCCGCGCTCGACGGCGCGGCTGGCGCCATCGACGCCGGTCACCCGCGCCACCCCGATGACCATGGTCGCCTCGCCCACGGTGGCCGGCGCCGTTTGCGCGGCCGCCAGCCCCGCGATGCCGCACAAGGCAGCCGCGGCAGTGGCGCGCAGAATCGGATGCAGCTTCATGAATATACCTCGCAACGGCCAAGCCCCCGCGGGATGCCGAGGGGGCCGAACCTGTGTGGATTTTCTCACGTCCGGCACGGCCGATTTGTGCGCCCGGTCACATTTCGACGGTTTGACCTTGCCTTTAAACTCGGCCTGAATGCCGGTCTCCCTCCAACTGCTTCATCAGCTGCCCCTGCTGCGCCCGTTGCCCGGCGAAGTTCTGGAGACCTTGTCGGCAGGCATGAGCCTGCGCGCGTTCGCGCGGCGGGCAATGGTGCTGTCCAAGGACAATCCGACGCCGTATCTCGGGTTTCTCGTGGAGGGCAGGCTGCAAGGGGTGGATTTCACGGTGGACGGCCGCAGTGTCGGGCTGTATTTCGTCGATCCCGGCGACTATTTCGGCGAACTTTCGGTGGTGGACGGCCTGCCCCCGTCGGAGTTCGTGGTCGCGGCCGCCAAATCCACGGTCGCCCTGCTGGAAGCGAAAACCGCCCGGGAGCTGATCTCGGCGCATCCGGCACTGGCAAGCACCGTCATGTCGAAACTCGCGCAACGCGTCAGGCTGGTGACGGCGCAGCGCACGCTGCTCGGGCTGCCCAACCCGTTCCAGCGGCTGTGCGGGCTGATCCTACAATTGCCCCAGAGCCAGGCCGGCGGGCAAGCGGCCGTGGACAATGCGCCGACGCACCAGGAAATGGCGATCATGATCAACGCCAGCCGCGAAACGGTGACGCGGGCCTTCCAGGTGCTATTCCTCAACAAATTGCTGGTACGCGAGGGCAACATGCTCAAGCTGCTGCGCTCCGATGCGCTGCGCGACATCGCCGAAGGCCGGGTCGAACCGCCCAAGGCCTGAGCCGGCGGAATACAAAGTGACATCTCTCCTCTCCTACCTGATACCGCTTCGCCATGCCGGCCTGATCCGGCAGTTCGCGAGCCGCGAAATCCACTCCCGTTACCGGCAGTCGTGGCTCGGCACGCTATGGGTCGTGTTGACGCCGCTGCTGATGCTGGGTGTGTACACGTTCGTGTTCCGCTATGTCTTCGCAGTGCGCTGGGGTGTGACCGTCGAAAGCAACCTGAGTTTTGCGGTACGGCTGTACGCCGGCCTGGCCGTGTTCAACTTCTTCGCGGAATGCGTTGCGCGTGCGCCGCGGCTGGTGCTCGACCAACCCCACCTCGTCAAGAAAGTCGTGTTTCCGCTTGAAGTGCTGCCCTGGGTGAATTCGGTGGCCGCCTTGTTCCACCTCGGCATCGCCTGCCTCATGCTGCTGGCACTGGCCTTGTGGGAAACAGGCCGCATCCATCTGTCCATCTTGGCGCTGCCGCTGGTATGGCTGCCGCTGATCCCCTTGACCGTCGGACTGGGCTGGTGGCTGGCCGCCATCGGCACGTTCGTGCGGGACATCGGCCAGGTGGTCACCATGCTTGTCAGCCTGCTATTGTTCCTCAGCCCGATTTTCTTTCCCGTCGAGGCGCTGCCGGCCGCGTGGCAGGGCTGGGCGCTCCTCAACCCGCTTGCACAGGTCATCACCGAAACGCGTCACGTGCTGATCGATGGGCTCTGGCCGAACTGGCTGGCGCTCGCGCTGAACCTGTGCGCGTGTATGGTGGTGGCTGTCGCGGGCGCCGCCTTCTTCCGTACAGCCCGAGCGGGGTTTGCCGATGTCGTCTAAGCCGGCTCCCCAGCTCGCGATCGATGCCCGCAAAGTGGGCAAGTGCTACGCGCTTTACGAGCGGCCGCAGGATCGCCTGAAGCAATTGCTGTGGGGCCGCTGGCACCGCTATTACCGTGAGTTCTGGGCCTTGCGCGACATCGACCTCGCGATCGGCGCGGGCGAGGTCGTCGGCATCGTCGGCCGCAATGGCGCGGGCAAGTCGACTTTGCTGCAAATGGTGTGCGGGACCTTGCCGCCGACCACCGGCGAGCTGCACGTGCGCGGCCGCGTGGCCGCCCTGCTGGAACTGGGGGCGGGCTTCAGCCCGGACTTCACGGGGATCGAGAACATCTACATGAACGCGGCGATCCTGGGCCTGAAGCGCCACGAGGTGGACGAGCGGCTCGACGAGATCCTCGCATTCGCCGATATCGGGGATTTCGCCAAGCAGCCGGTGAAAACCTATTCCAGCGGCATGTTCATGCGCCTGGCCTTCGCGGTCGCGACCGCGGTCGAGCCCGACATCCTCGTCATCGACGAAGCGCTTTCGGTGGGCGACGGCGCATTCGCCCGCAAATCGTTCGACCGCATCATGAGCCTCAGGGAGGCAGGCAAGACCATCCTGTTCTGCTCGCATTCGATGTACCAGGTGGAGGCGCTGTGCGCCAAAGCCATGTGGATCGAGCATGGAGCGCTGCGCATGTTCGGCTCGTCGGCCGAAGTCACCAATGCATACCAGGCCAGCCTGAACGCCAGCGTGCTGCCCAGGTATCCGCCCGCCAGCGCTGCCGCTGCCGCTATCCGTGCGCCGGTCGGCACCGGAAGGATCGTGAAGGTGGGCGCGAGCGTGGACGGCGCGACCGGCAACGACCTGCAACTGTGCAGCGGCGAAAGCGACTTGAGCATCACGATCGAGTTCAGCATCGATCCCCACCTGCCCACGCCGTGCGTCGCGCTGGGCTTTTCCGACAGCAGCGGCCTCACCGTGGCGAGCGCGAGCTCGCACAACGATGGCGTCACCTTGCACAAGGACGCGGAAGGCCGCGGCAGTGCCGCCGTGGTGTTCCGGAAATTCCCGCTACTCAAGGGCCAGTACTCCGTCACCAGCTTCCTGATATCGGAAGACGGCATCCACCCGTACGACCAGGTCGAGCGCAGCCTGCTCCTGCATGTGACCCAGAAAGGCATCGAGCAGGGGCTGGTGAGCCTGCCGCACGAATGGATGTCATGAGCGGGGCGTCCTCTGCTGCCGGCTTGGCCGGGGAAGTGCGAATCGGCACCGCGCTGTTCCAGGTGCGCGATCTGTACGCCGAGGACGAAGAAAGCCTGTTGCGGCTGCACGTGAACGTGTTCGGCCCGGGCGCCAGCCCTGCGTGGTACCAGTGGAAATACGCAGCGGGCCGCGGGCTGGGCAGCGGCGTCTGGCACGCGGGCGAGCTGATCGCGCATTGCGGCGGCGTGCCGCGCCCGCTATGGCACCAGGGCCGGCGCGAAACGGGCATCCAGATCGGCGACGTCATGGTGGCGCCGCAATGGCGCGGCCTCCTGAGCCGTCGCGGTCCGTTTTTTCAGGTGTCACGCGCTTTCTATTCGGGTCATGTCGGCGCCCAGCACGGGCATGCGATCGCGTTCGGCTTCCCCAGCGAGCGGCATTTGCGCCTCGCCGTGACGCTCAAGCTATTGTGGGACGGGGGACCCGTCCACGCGCTGACGTGGGATGTGCAGGCAGCGCCGAAAAGCCGGCCGACCTGGGACTGGAGCTGGCACTCGCTGGATGCGTCGGATCCCCGCTTCGACGGTTGGGTGGGCGCTGCCTGGGAGCGCATGCGCGCAGCCACCGCGGCGTTGACGCTTTGCGAGCGCGATGCGCGTTACGTGCGCTGGCGCTTTTGCGAGCGGCCGGAGCGGCGCTGCAGCTTTCTCGCGCTGCGCCGGCCGTGGTCGCGCACTCTCGCGGGCATCGCGGTCTTGGACATGGCGAGCGCCGACGCGCAGTGGCTGGACTGGATCGGGGACCCCGCTGCGATCGTCGCGGCCAGCCGCGCCTGCATCGCCGAGACGGGCCGCGCCGGCGCACGCAGCCTCAGCGCCTGGACCAGCCCGCTGGTGACACAATCGCTGCGAAATTCAGGCGTGGCCCACCAGAGCGTCACGGCATGGCTCGGCATTCCTCGCGCTTCCTCTCTGACGGAGCAAGAAGTGGCGTGCATGCAGTGGTGGCTCATGGGTGGCGATACGGACTTCTTATGACGAAAACAGCCGAGGCCAAACCCGCTGCAGAGCTGGTGTTCGTGACCGCAGTCAGCCGGCTGGACGTATTTGGGCGGTATCTGTGTCAATCGCCTTGCATCAGCTCGGGGCGGCGCCAGCTGGTCGCGTTTTTCAACGCGCCGTCCGCGGCGCATGCATTCAATTCCACGCTGGACAGCCTCCCGGCCGATGCGAGTTCGACCTGGCTTGTCTGGGTCCACCAGGACGTGTTGCTGCCGGGCGATTGGGACGAGCTTTTCCTGGGCGCGCTGCGATCGGCCCATGGGTCGATGCCGTCGATGGCCGTGGCGGGTGTCTACGGGGTCGCAAGCGCGCAGGCAAACGCGCGCCGCGCCGGGCACGTGCTCGATCGCGGATCGCCCCTGCGGGAGCCCGCGCCGCTGCCATGCGAGGTCGACAGCCTGGACGAATTGCTGTTCGCGGTCCGCGCCGACACCCGGCTGAAGCTCGACCCGGCCATGGGCTTCGACTTCTACGCGACCGACCTGGTCCTGCAAGCCCAGGCGCGCGGAGCGGTTGCCGTGGTGCTCGATGCGTATTGCGAGCACTGGTCGGACACGCCTGCCGGCGGTGCGATCCCGGATCGCATGGCGGAGCGGATCTTGCGCAGCGGCAAGGCCTTCGAGGCGAAGTGGTCGCACCGGCTTCCGGTCGAAACATCCTGGCTCAAGGTGCAGGCCCCCGGCGACGTCGAGCGATTCGTCTCCGGCTTGCGAAATCGCCAGCCATGAGTGCGGCGCCGCGCAGCCTTTGGTCGCGACTGCTATGGCGCGCGGTCCGGCTGGTCCATCGGTTCGACTTCGCCGTTGTCCTTCCCGCGCTAGGGCGCCTTCCGATCGGGCTGGGGCACCGGCTGGCTGCGTGGCGCGGCGCGTTGAACGCGATGACCGGGCGCGATTGGCGCTCCGTGGCGCTGGGATTCAGGCACATTCGCGCGCAAAGCGCCCTGGGTTACCGGCAGTTGCCGTTGGCGGCAAGCGATGCGCAGGTGCGCCGCTGGGTGCGCGAGCGCTTCATCGCCGAGTCGCGCGATGAATACGAGGCCCGGCTGATCGCCGACCGGCGGGTGCCGGAACTCGTTTGCGATGTCCTGCCGGCGGGTTCGCTGGGACAGCTCGTGAACCGCGATCGCGGCCTGCTGCTGCTGACGCCCCACTTCGAAAGTTTCGTCCTGGGCTTGACGTTCCTCGCGCGCTCGGGCGCGAAGGTGAGCGTCATGTCTTCGGCGGTGACGCACGATCCGAGGGTGGACCCGGCGGTGCAGCGTCACTTCACGGCGAAGTATCGCGGCCTGGAAAACTTCCTCAACGGCGGCAGGATCGTGGACCTCGAGCTGGGAACCCGCCAGTTCTATCGGATGCTCAAGGACAAGGAAGTCCTGGTGATCCTCGGCGATGGGCCGGCGCTTCCCAACGGCGCGTCGATGGAAGTGGAGTTCCTGGGTGCGCGGCGCGTGCTGTCGGGAGGTGCGCTGCGCATGGCGCAACGCACCCAAAGCGACCTCGGGTCCTACGTCTGCCGTCACCTGGGCGGAAACCGCTACGAACTGGAACTGGGCCCGATCGGGCGGGCCGAAGATCCGTCGGCCTTGTCCGCAGCCTACCGGTTCCTGTCGGAAGCGATCTTGAAGCATCCAGGCGGCTGGTGGGCAGCGGACCTGTTGCCCAGCATGCCCGTCGTCCAGGAGCAAGCGCCAGTTTCCACGACCGCCGCACCGCCGCCCGGCGCCACGCCGGGCGATCACGAAACGCTGGTGCTGACCGACAGTCCGCTGGCCGCGTCGCAGGAACTCGACTGCGGGCTGCGCCAGTTGCGCAAACAATTGCGCGGAAAACCCGAGGCGCTCTGGCACGAGGCGACGGACGCGCAGGCGGCCCCGAATGAATTCTTGCAGCGCTGCTCGGCCCCTTACCTGCTGGTGCTGTTGGAGCCGGCCCTGCTCGCAACGGCGAGCTTGCCTGCCGAACTGCAAGCGTGCCTCAGTGCCGCCGACGCCGCATGCGCCGTGGCCGCCGACCAACGCGGCGCGAGCGGCGAGTGGGCGATCGGCTACACCACGCAGGTCGATTTCGAGCGCTACGTCGCGCGGCGGCAAAGCCTCCCCCCCAGCGCATCCTGGGACGGCGTGACGCCGTGGGCCTACATGGTTCGAGTGGCAAGCGCTCGCGAACTGTTGCAGCGCGAGCCAGGCCTCGGATGGCAGGAGCTGCCGCGTGCTTTCGCGGGCCGAACGGTCACGGCGCCGCGAGCGTTCGTGCACTCGTACGGCGAGTACCAGCAAGGCGCGCGCGAGGAAATGCTGGAGCTGCTGCCCTCCACGGTGCGCCGGCTGCTCGACGTCGGCGGCGGCGAGGGACGGTTTGCGCGGGCTTTCATCGAACAGCGCGGCGGCGAAGCCTGGCTGGTCGAGCCCAGCGCCGCCGCCGCGAAGGCGCAGCCGCACGACAGGCTGCGGGTGTTTCAGGGGACACTGGAGCAGACGGATCCGCAGCAGGCCGGCCTGTTCGACGCCGTCAGCTTCCTGGACGTGCTGGAACACATGGAGCACCCGCTTCAGGCGCTGCTTGGCGCACGCCGGCTGCTGCGGCCGGGCGGGCTGCTGCTCGCGTCGGTGCCGAACGTGGGCCACTGGTCCGTGGTGCGCGATCTCGCCCTGGGGCGCTTCGACTACGGGCCGGTCGGCATCCTTTGCACCACGCACCTGCGCTTCTTCACCAAGCGCAGCCTGGAAGAAATGCTTGCCGAAGCCGGCTTCGAGGTCGTTCGATGGCGCCACGCCGGCCCGGCGATGCCCGAGGAATTCGAACGATTCATCGCCGCCGGCGCTCAGGCCCAGCTCGCCTGGGACACCGAGAGCCTCCAGACCGAGAGCCTGCATGTCCTCGCCGCCCTGCGTTGACATCGCGATCGTCAATTACTTCAGCGCCACCGACGTGAGGCGCTGCCTGCGGCAGCTGGGCGCGTGGGGCCATGGCACCGTCTGGCTGATCGACAACAGCCGGGATGCTGCCGAGTTCGCCTCGCTGCGGGAATGCACGCAATCGCTGCCATGGGTCCGCTTGATCGATGCGGGCGCGAACCTGGGATTCGGGCGCGCCTGCAATCTCGCATTCGCTCGCTCCACGGCGCCGCTGTTCCTATTGCTCAATCCCGATGCCCGCGTGGCGCCGGCCGACCTGCTGGCACTCGCCCAGGCGATGCGGGACGGTCCCCGGCTCGCTGCCGCGTCGCCGCGCATCTACTGGAATGAAGCGCGCACTTTCCTGTTGCCGCAGGCGTTCGCGCAGACGCCATGGACCGCCATCGGGCAGGCGCTGGGTTCGCGCTCGCGAGGCCTCACGCGCTGGGTGGCGGATCGCTATCTGGCCACCCAGCGGCAGCGGATGGCATCGTCGTCGTCATTCGAGGCCGACTTCCTCGCGGGCGCCGTGATGATGCTCAGGCGCGACGCCGTGCAGGCGGCCGGCGGCTTGTTCGATCCGGACTATTTCATGTTCTTCGAGGACTCCGATCTTTCCCTGCGGTTGCGGCGCGCGGGCTGGCGGCTCGCGATCGTGCCCGCCGCGTCGGCGGTCCATGAGTACCGGCACAAGCCGTTCAAGGCGGACATGATGGCGCACAGCCGCTCGCAGTACTACCGCAAGCGCTATCCGTGGTTCCACCGAATGTCCGGCGGCCTGGCGCGCGTCGACCGGCTGGCCCGACCGGTGCCGGTTGGTCGCTGGTTCGAGACGCTGCCTTCGCCCTGCCGGACGCTGGCCGAATTCACCTCCGGTACGCACGGAGCGGGCGTGATCGCCTTCAGTCCGTCGATGCTGATGATGCCCGCCATCTTTCGTCCTTGGGGCGAACCGGCACGCTGCTTCGACGAGCAAGAATGGGACTTGCTGGAGCCCGGCGGCTACGTGGCGCAATTGCAAGGCGCCGACGCAGCGGCACCGAGGCGTTGGGTGCACTTCCAGCGAGCGCCCTGATCGGCGGGGCTGCTTCAGGCGGCCAGGGGCCGTCCCATCCTTCGGCTGAGCTCGCGTCCGAAGTTGCGCGCAGGCGCTTCCACCGCATGATGCAAGGCGAACGAGACGAGCAGTGTCAGCGCCAGGCTGGCGAGCAACGCCGGCCAGCCGCTCGCCTGCGGCCACACTCTTTCGACCAGTTGCGCCGCAGCGTTGTGAAACAGGTAGACGCCATAGCTCAACTGGCCGGCCAAGAGGAACAGCCGCGCTCGCCAGTCGCGCAGCGCGTCGGCCCGGGTAGCGAGCGCGCTCACCACGAGGGCGTAACCGACTGCAGCGCCGAGGCCGATGTTGCCCGTGATCCACGGCGGCGCCGACTGGTCACGGCCGCCCGCGATCAAAGCCGCGTACGCCACGCACATCAGCGCGAGCCACGCGAGGCCACCGGCCAGGCGCCAGAGCGCCGCCCGGCCCGAAGAACGCTCGCGCGCCAATGTGGCGGCCCAGGCGCCGAGGCAGAACTCGATGAGCAAGCCGGGCAGGTGCACGGTCGCGAGGGCACGCGGGGTCGCGCCCTCGCCCGGCACGCCCGCGAGCGCGAGCGCCAGATGCAACGCCAGTGCGAGCGCGAACAGCCATGCGAAACGCCGCCTCGCGAGCGCCCAGGCCAGCAGCGGCAGCACCAGGTAGAACTCGACCTCCGGCGGCAGGCTCCAGAACGCCGGGTTGTAGAAGAACGCGATCTCCATCGACTGCAGCGTGTGCGCCATGAACACGTGCGCCCAGAAGTGACTCCACGCGGACGGGTCGGGCACTTTCAGGCCCGCATAGGCGAGCAGGGCTAGCAGGTAGAGCGGATACAGGCGGAAGAACCGCCGCACCAGGTGGGGCCCCACCGCGAGCGGCTTGCCGAAAAAATAGGGCGCGAACACATAACCGCTCAGGACGAAGAACAAGTCCACGCCGGTGCTGGCGAAGCCCCAGGCGCCGGGCTCCGAGGTGAGGAAGCGCGCGTAATGGGCAGCAACCACGACCAGGGCGGCAAAGCCGCGCAGTGCTTCGATGGCAGGATCGTCGTGGCGTTGTGGTGGCATCGGTACTTCGGGTGTTGCCTACAATGGCGCGCCGGGACTCCCGCGCCGCCATGCCAAGCAAGATCGCCGTCATTATTCCCTGTTACCGCGTCAAGCCCCACATCCTGGGGGTAATCGAGCGTGTGGGCGGCGAAGTCGCGCGCATCTACGTGGTGGACGACGCCTGCCCGGACGGCACGGGGGATTTCGTGGCCGCGAACTGCCGCGACGAACGCGTGGTGGTGCTGCGTAACGAAGAGAACCTGGGCGTCGGCGGAGCCGTGATGGCGGGCTATGCGGCGGCGCTGGCGGACGGCGCGGACATCCTGGTGAAGGTGGACGGCGATGGCCAGATGGACCCGGCCCTGATCCCCCGCTTCGTGCGGCCCATCGCCGTGGGTCAGGCCGATTACAGCAAGGGCAACCGGTTCTACGATCTCACGCGCATCGGCCAGATGCCGACGCTGCGCCTGCTTGGCAATGCGGTCCTGTCGTTCATGGCCAAGCTGTCCACGGGCTACTGGAACGTGTTCGACTCGACCAACGGCTTCACGGCGATCCACGCGAGGGTGGCGCGGCGCATCCCGTTCGACAAGGTCAGCCGGCGCTACTTCTTCGAGACCGACATGCTGTTCCGGCTGAACATCATCCGCGCGGTAGTCACGGACATTCCGATGGACGCGAGCTACGGCGACGAAAAGAGCAGCCTGAAGATCAGCCGGGTGGTCGGCGAATTCGTCGCCAAGCACACGCGCAACTTCGCCAAACGGGTGATGTACAACTACTTCCTGCGTGACATGACCGTGGCCTCGCTGGAACTGGTGTTCGGAGCGGCCCTGTTCCTGTTCGGGGTGGTGTTCGGCAGCTACCACTGGATCCGGGCCGTCAGCCATGCGACGGCCACACCGCTGGGGACCATCATGCTGGCCGCCCTGCCCACCTTGCTCGGCCTGCAGATGCTGCTGGCCTTCGTGGGCTTCGACGTGGCGAACGTGCCGCGCCGCCCGATCCACCCCGACCTGTCGGACTGACGCCGTGTCGCTTCAAAACGCGGTACTGCTGGCGCTCAACGTGCTCGCCCTGTCCATCGGGCAGGTGCTGTTCAAGCTCGCGGCGCGCGGACTCGACGGCAGCGACTCGCTCCTTCGCCAGGTCGTCTTCAACCCGTACCTCATCGCGGCGCTCGTCGTGTACGCACTCGCCACCGGGATGTGGGTGGCGCTGCTTCGGCAGGTACCGCTGCACGTGGCGTATCCCTTCGTCGCGCTGGCTTTCGTCCTCGTGCCGCTGATGGCGCATTGGGTGCTGGGCGAGCCGCTGCGGTGGCAGACGCTGGCAGGCGCAGGCGTCATTTTCGTCGGCGTCTGGATTTCCGGGCTCGAATGAGACGGGTCTGGGCATCGACGATCGGTGCGTGGCTGCTGGTGCTCGTGGCCGCGGTGGGGCTGAGCGCCATGATCCCCCCGATGCAGTCGCCCGACGAGCACAGCCACATCCTGCGCGCCTATCTCGTCTCGAAGGGAGAGATCACGCTGTCGACGCCGGCCGGCATGAGCTCCGGCGGACAGGTGGACCGGTCGCTGCTGTATTTCGTCAATGCGTACCTCTCGACGACGGCACGCAGCGCGCAGGGGCCTCTGGACCCCGCGCGTCGTGCGGCAGCGGAATCGCTGCGCTGGAGCAGCAACGAGCACTTCTTCCCGGTGGCAGGTACCGGTTACTACATGCCGCTGGTCTATGTGCCGCACGCCGCCGGACTGCTGGCCGGCCGTGTCCTCGGGCTCACGGTGGCCGACACTTATCGCCTGGTGAGGCTGGCGCTCCTGCTGTCGTGCGTCGGCCTGCTGGCGGCGGCCTGGCGCATCATGCGGCCGCCTGCTTTGGCCATCGCGCTGCTGCTGCTGCCGATGACGCTGTTCCAGCTCCTCTCGCCCACGCTGGACGGACTGACGACCTCCCTGGCTGTGCTCGCGCTCAGTGTCTTCTGGATCGGTGTGTCGCGCGGCAACGAGTGGCCGCCCGGGCGGGCATGGCTGCTCGCCGTTTGCGTGACGCTGTTGGCAACGACGCGCATCCAGTTATTCCCGCTGCTGGGCATGCCTTTCTTCGTCGCCTGGGTGCGCCGCTCCCGCCGCGATGCGTTCCTGGGCGTCGCGGCCACGCTGCTGTCACTCGCCTGGGTGGCTTACGCGCTGTCGCATACGGTGGATCTGCGCATACAGCGCGCCGACAGCACGGGCCAGCTGCTGATGCAGTATGCGGCGCATCCGCTGGCGTTTTTCGAAGTCGTGGCCGCGTCGCTCGCCGACTCCAAGCTCGGCCCGTTCTACAGCGATACCTTCATCGGCGTGCTGGGATGGCTGGACACGATGCTGCCCGAGCCGGCTTATCCCGCTCTGTGGATCGGCCTCGCGCTTTGTGCCGCGGCGTCGGTGCCCGGCGCCAGGCTGCGCGAAGCGTGGCTCGCGCGCTTGCTCCTCGCGCTGGCCGCGGCAGCCTGCGCCCTGCTCGTGTTCCTGGCGCTGCTCGTCACCTGGACGCCGCATCCCGCTGCAGTGGTCGAAGGCGTCCAGGGCCGTTATTTCATCGTGCCGGCGATCATGCTCGCGTACGCGATCGGCGCCCCGACGCGCCGCCGGCCGATTCAAGCAGCGACGTTCACCCTGCTCGCGGCGTTCGCCGGCGTGTCGCTCTATAGCCTGGTGACGACGATGCTGGCCCGCTATCATTGACCGTTTTGCAACCATCGGATGAAAGCGCGTGCCCCTGGAAAGCGATCTCGTTCCATACCAAGCCGTCAGCGCAATCGCCGCGCGTGGTGCCCTGGTGCTGGCCCCGCATGCGGACGACGAGGTGTTCGGATGCGCCGGGGCCATCGCCGCCCACGTGGCGGCGGGCGTGCCGGTCCGCGTAGTCGTCCTCACCGACGGAGCCGCCCATGGGGAACCGTCGCAGCGCGTGCAGGAAAGTCGCGCGGCGGCCGATATCCTCGGTTACGGCCAGCCTGAATTCTGGTCCTACCCGGACCGCGGGTTGCGTTATGACGATGGCGTGGTGCAGCGGGTCATGCAGGCATTGGCCGACTGCGGCGCCGATCTCCTGTATGCGCCTTCCCCGTGGGAACTCCATCCTGATCACCGCCAGGGGGCCGCGATTGCCGCCGAGGCGGCACGCCGCAGCGGAGTTCGACTCGCTTACTACGAAGTCGGCGCGCCGCTGCGGCCCAACCTGCTGCTGGACATCTCGGCTTCGGCCGAAACCAAGGCGCGCGCGATGCAGTGCTTCGCCTCGCAGCTCGGCTACCAGGACTACGCCCGCCAGATCCGCGCCCTGAACGAGTACCGCAGCTACTCCCTGCCAGCCGCAGTCGCGGCGGCCGAAGCCTACCTGCTGCTTTCCGCGGCCGACCTAGACAGCGGCCTCGCCGAAGCGTTGGCTGCGGTGCCGGTCTCGCTGGGCGGCGCGCCCTCGCCGGCGGCCGCCCAACCGGTCGGCCCGCTGGTCTCCATCCTGGTGCGCAGCGTCGATCGCGAACTGCTGGCCGAGGCGCTGGACTCCGTCGCGCTGCAGACGTACCCGAACATCGAAGTGGTGGTGGTCGCCGCGCAGCCGGGCCACCGCCCCCTGTCCGAACGCTGCGGCCGCTTTCCGCTGCGGCTAGTGCTCACCGACGAAGGCCTGCCGCGCAGCCGCGCCGCCAACAAGGCGTTGGCGCAAGCGCGCGGCGAGTACCTCCTGTTCCTCGACGACGACGACTGGCTGATGCCCGGGCACGTTGCGCGCCTGGCGCATGTCTTGCAGCGGCAGCCGCACGCCCCGGCCGTTTACACCGGGGTCGCCCTCGCGTCGTCCGACGGCGTGATGCTGGGGCAGACGTTCGATCTGCCGTTCGACGGCATCCGCCAGCTCGCAGGCAACCTCACGCCCATCCAGGCGGTGCTGTTTCGCAAGGAACTGGTGGCGCAAGGCTGCCGTTTCGACGAGGCGCTGGATCGGTTCGAAGATTGGGACTTCTGGCTCCAGGTCGCGCGGCAAGGCGCCATGGTCCACCTGCCCGGCATCAGCGCGGCCTACCGGATCCACCCGAGCTCCGGGGTGCACGAAGACAGCGGGCCGCAGGGCGCGCCCACCCAGCGGATCTACGAGAAATGGCAGGCGGCCTGGTCGGCGGGACAAGGTGCGGCGCTGATGCAGCGCGCGTGGTCGTGCAGCGACCTCGAAGTCGAGCTGGCATCTGCGAGGGACACGCTCGACGAGTTGCAGGGCCTGCTCGCGGAACATGCTCGCACGATCGCAAGGCTCGTGCAGGAGACGTCCGAGCAAACGCATCTCATCGCGCAACGCACGCACGTCATCGCCGAGCAATCCGAGGCGATCACGCGGCAGATGCAACTGATCGGCGATCATTCGCAGCAGCTCGCCGAACAACAGCGCGTCGCCCAGGCACAACGGCAGCTCGCCGACGAGCGGCAGGCCAGGATCGACGATTTCCTTCGCAGCACCAGCTGGCGCGTAACCGCCCCCCTGCGCTGGTTATCTTCCAAGCTCAAGCCCAGGGCCTGAGACCTGTCCCAGACGGAATCGTATCCCCGACCCATGTCCCCTTTCTCAGCGCTCCATCGAGCCCGGCGTTACTGGCGAACCCACGGCACACGACAACTCATTCGTGAGTCGCTGGCAAGACTGACTCGAAAGATCCTCGGCCCCGGTTACACCGTGGCGGCCGGCATGCCGGTGGCCGATGACCGCGGCTGGGTGAATGCCGGGGAACTCGCCCGCAAGCAGGCCCAGATGTGCGCGCCGCTGCGCCTTTTCTCGGTGCCGCCCGGCGATACCGCGCGGGTGAGCGTCGTGACGGACAGCATCAACCGCGGCAGCCTCTACGGCGGAGTCGGCACGGCCATCATCATGGCGGCACTACTGGCCGAGGCGTCGGGCGCGCGCTTGAGGATCGTCACGCGTACCGAGAAGGCCCACCCCGCCGGGCTGGAAACCGTGCTGGATACCTACGGCATCACGTTGACCCGCGACGTTGAATTCGCTTACGCGCCGTTCTACGACGCCAATTACGAAATCGACTTCTTCGAACGGGAGCTGTTCATCACGACTTCCTGGTGGACGACCGCGGCGACAGTGGCGAGCGTGCGCAGCGAATTCATCGTCTATCTGCTGCAGGAAGACGAGCGCATGTTCTATGCGCACGGCGACGAGCACCTGCGCTGCTCGCGCATCCTGGCCAACCGTGACATCCGTTTCGTCATCAACACGCGGCTGCTGTTCGAGCACCTCGTCGCATCGGGCCTGCCGAACATCGCGACCCGCGGCATCTGGTTCGAGCCGTCGTTTCCGCACCAGGTGTTCCACCCGCGAGAGCGCGCGCAGGGCGCCAAGCGGATCCTGATGTTCTACGCCAGGCCGAACAACGTGCGCAACCTGTTCTTCTTCGGGATCGAGATCATCGAGGCGGCCATCACGCGGGGCATCATCGACCTGGAGCAATGGGACCTGGTCCTGGTCGGCAAGGATATCCCGAAACTCAGGTTCGACGATGGCCGGTATAGCCCGAATGCGCAGGAAAACCTCAGCTGGACCGAGTATGCGGCGCTGGCCGGCCAGACCGACCTGGCGCTGTGCCTGATGTACACGCCGCATCCGAGTTACCCGCCATTCGACCTCGCGGCCAGCGGCGCCGTGGTGGTGACGAACCGGTTCGGCAACAAACAGGACCTGAGCGGCTACAGCGGGAACATCATTTGCGGCGACCCCGAGCTGGAAGCCATGCTGCGGGCCATGGCCGAAGGCGTGCGACTCGCCACGGATGCGACCCGGCGCAGCGAGAACTATCGCGCCAACCGCCTGGGTGCCGACTGGAAGGAATCGTTCGCGGGGGTGCTCGAGCACGTCCGCGGCATGCACTGATGTTCTCGCTTGCGTCGATCGGCCCGGTCGCCTACGAAGATCCATGGCACCTGCCGCTGCAGGATCGCTTGCGCATCCTCGCCCGCGGGCGCCAGCGCGTGGCGTACTTCTACGAGAAGGCCGACAACAGCACTTTCAGGTACCGCATCTACAACATGGTGCATGTGCTGAACTCGCCCGGCAGCGGCACTTCGGCGGCGTATTTCTTCCTGGCCGACTTGCACCGGCTGGAGGAGATGGCCGACCTCGCGGACCTGCTGGTGATCTGCCGAACCCGCTACGACCACCGCGTGAACCACCTGGTGGGCGCGTTTCGCAGGCGCGGCAAACGCGTGCTGTTCGACACGGACGACCTCGTGTTCGACGCGGACTACGCGCACCTGCTGGTGAAAACGCTCGATCTCGACATCACGAATCCGCAAGTCTGGGACGACTGGTTCGCTTACACCAGCCGGCTCGGCGCAACCTTGAAACTGTGCGACGGCGCCGTGACTACGAACGATCACCTGGCCGCTCAGATCACGCGCTTCGCCAATCTGCCGGTCGCGGTGGTCCCGAATTTCATCAACGCCGAGCAGCTCGCCCTGTCCGACCGCGTGTTCGAGGCGAAGCGTGGCTTGTCGCCGCTGGCCAACGAAGAAATCCACCTGGGCTATTTCAGCGGGTCACCCTCGCACAATCGGGACTTCGCGCTGGTGTCGGAGGCCCTCGAAGCGGCGCTCGAGGAAGACGCGCGGCTGGCCGTCATCGTGGTCGGCTACATCGAGCCCGGCCCGGGGCTGAAGCGCTTCGGCAAGCGGGTCGCGCGGCTGCCGTTCCACGATTGGGTGAACCTGCAGCGCCTGGTCGGCTCGGTGGAGTTCAACCTGATGCCGCTGCAGCACAACGTGTTCACGCACTGCAAGTCGGAGCTCAAGTATTTTGAAGCAGCGGTGGTGGGGACCCAGAGCATCGCTTCGCCGACGTACACGTATGCCCGAGCGATCCGGCATGGACAGAACGGCTACCTCGCGCAGGCCCACCAATGGCTCGCCGCGATCCGGCAGGCCGTGGGCGAGATGGAACTCTACCAGGCCAGAGCCGAGCGGACGCGGGCCGATGCGCGCGAGAAGTACGCATGGTTCAACCAGCGCGAATGCATCTTGGACGCGCTGGGGCTGCGCGACGTCAGCGCATGACCCCACCGCGGTTCGCCAAACCGTCCAGCACGCCCCGCGCCAGCGCCCTCGCCACGCCGCTTCGGTCCTGAGCCAGCCAAAGGCTCAACAGAATTTTCGCAGGCAGCCGCAGCAAGTCCTGCGCCTTCCACGCCAGCGGCACGTGCGGCAGCCAATAGAGGCGAATGCGGTTGCGTGTCATGTAGTACAGGCGCTGCGGCCCGTGGCGGATCGCCCGGTCCTTGCCGAGCAGGCGGGCCCAGCGCGGCGCAACGACATGCTCGTCCCCGATGCGATGTTTCAACGTCGCCTGCGGTGCGCCAATCAGGGCCCACCCTCGCGCGCGGGCCCGGAACCCCCACTCGACGTCCACGTTGTCGATGAACAGGCTCTCGTCCATCGGGCCGACTTCGTCGATGCAGCCGAGTGCAAGCAGGCATCCGGAGGTGATCAAGATGTCGGTGCGGACGAATTCGTCCGAAGGCCGCGGCACCACGACGCGATTGCGCAGGAGCCCCATGCGCAGGAACGGAAACACCCGCGCGCCGCGATCGTCGAGGAACCGTGGACCGGCGGCCGCCACACGCAGGCCCGAGGTGCCGGCCGCCGACCATGCGTCCGCGAGGCGTTCGAGCATATCGGGTGCGGGCACACTGTCCTGGTCGAACAACAAGGCGAAGCTCGCGCCGCGCGCGCGGGCCCACTCGCAGCCGCGGTTCAAGCCCGCGGCGAGGCCGGCATTGAATCCCAGGGAAACGATTTCGGCGCCGTCCATCGGAGGGCAGCGCCGGGCGGCGGGAGCATCGGCCGGCGTGTTGTCGATGATCACCAGGGCCGCCACCTGGGGCCGCGCGGCGGCCAACAGTTCACGCAACGCCGACAGCTCGGGGAAGTAAGTGACTACGACGCCGACCACCTCCTCGCGCGACGGGCCCATAGCCTCAGTCGAACGTTTCAGCCTGCGCGAGTGGCAGGCCCACCGCGTCCTTCGCCGACAGGACCGGCGCGCCAGTCAGGCCATGGCCCTGCCAGTCGATACCGATCGCCGGGTCGTTCCAGAGGACGCAGCGCTCGGATTCGGGTGCGTAGTAGTCCGTCGTCTTGTAGAGGAATTCGGCCGACTCGGTGAGGACCACGAACGCGTGGGCGAATCCTTCGGGGATCCACAGCTGCCGTTTGTTGTCCGCGCTGAGCCGCTCGCCCACCCATTTGCCGAAGGTGGCGGAGGACCGGCGCAGGTCCACGGCCACGTCGAACACTTCGCCGCGCACCACGCGCACCAACTTGCCCTGCGGCTGGCGGATCTGGTAGTGCAGTCCGCGCAGCACGCCTCGCGCGCTCGACGAGTGGTTGTCCTGCACGAACCGGGCCGGCCGGCCCACCGCCTCCTCGAACACCTTCTGGTTGAAGCTCTCGAAAAAGAAGCCGCGCGCATCGCCGAAGACCTTCGGCTCGAACACCACCACGTCGGGAATTGCCGTGCGCGTGGCCTTCATGCGAACCCCTTCTGGTCCAGCAGGCGCAACAGGTACTCGCCGTAGCCGCTCTTGGCAAGCGGCTGCGCGATCTTGCGCAGCTGCTCGCCCGTGATGAAGCCGTTGCGCCAGGCGATTTCCTCCGGGCACGCGATCTTCAGCCCCTGACGGTGCTCCAGCGTGGCAATGTACTGGCTCGCTTCCAGCAGGCTGTCGTGGGTGCCGGTGTCGAGCCACGCATAGCCGCGCGCCATCATCTGCACGTTCAGGTTGCGCTGCTCGAGATAGACCTGGTTCACGGACGTGATCTCGAGTTCGCCCCGCGGGCTGGGCTTGACCGACTTCGCGATCTCGACGACGTGATGGTCGTAGAAATACAGGCCGGTCACCGCGAAGCTGCTCTTGGGCGCAGCCGGTTTTTCCTCGATGCTGCTGGCGCGGCCGGTGTCGTCGAATGCGACGACACCGTAGCGTTGCGGATCCTGCACGTGATACGCGAAGACGGTCGCGCCCTCGGCCTGCGCATCGGCCTGGGCCAGCAGGTGCACGAAATCATGCCCGTAGAAAAGGTTGTCGCCGAGCACCAGGGCGCTGGGCGCGCCGCCGACGAAGCGCTCGCCGATGATGAAGGCCTGCGCCAGCCCGTCCGGGCTGGCCTGCACGGCGTACTGCAGGCTCACTCCCCACTGCGATCCGTCCCCGAGCAGCTGCTGGAAACGCGGCGTGTCCTGGGGCGTGCTGATCACGAGAATGTCCCTGATGCCCGCCAGCATGAGCGTGCTCAGCGGGTAGTACACCATCGGCTTGTCGTACACCGGCAGGAGCTGCTTGCTGATCGCGAGGGTGGCGGGATGCAAGCGGGTGCCGGAACCGCCCGCGAGGATGATGCCTTTGCGTCGTGTCATTTTTCGTGCTTCACAGGATTTCGGTCAGCATGCGCGCGACGCCTTGCTGCCACGGCGGCAGTCGCAGGTCGAACGCGGCCTCGAGCCGGGAGGTGTCGAGCCGCGAGTTGCGCGGGCGTTCGGCGGGCGTGGGAAACGCGGAGGTCGGCACCGGCTTCACGGCGTCGGCGCCGGCCTTCAATGCGACACCGCAGCGGGCGGCGTGTTCGATCACGAAACGCGCGTAGCCGTGCCAGGAGGTTTCGCCGCCGGCCGTCAGGTGATAGAGCCCCGCCAGCTCCCGGTTGCGGCGCACGGCCCGTATCGCGTGGGCCGTGACGTCGGCCAGCAGTTCGGCGCCGGTCGGCGCGCCGATCTGGTCGTCGATCACCGTCAGCTGCTCGCGCTCGCCCGCCAGCCGCAGCATGGTCCTGGCGAAGTTGCCGCCGCGTGCCGCATAGACCCAGCTGGTGCGAAAAATCAGGTGCTCCGGGCAATGGTCGGCAATCAGCCGCTCGCCTTCGAGTTTGGTGCGGCCATACACGTTGAGCGGCGCCGGCGCATCCGATTCCTTCCAGCGCCGGCGGCCGCTGCCGTCGAACACATAGTCCGTGGAGTAGTGCACCATCAGCGCGCCGATCTTGTGCGCGGCCTCGGCGAGCACCCCGGGCGCCTGCGCATTGAGGGTGCCCGCGAGTTCGGGTTCGGACTCGGCCTTGTCCACAGCGGTGTGCGCGGCGGCGTTGACCAGCACGTCCGGCCGCACCTTCGCGACCGTGGCCGCCAGGCCTTCCAGGTCGGTGAAGTTCCCACACAAGTGCGTGCTGTCGAAGTCCAGCGCCACCAGCTCGCCCAATGGCGCGAGACTGCGTTGCAGCTCCCAGCCGACCTGTCCGCCTTTGCCGAACAACAATATCTTCATGGAGCCGAGGCGGTGCGCGCGTCGTAGTTGGTGGCTATCCATTCGCGGTAGCTGCCGTCCTGCACACGGGCAACCCAGCTCGCGTTTTCCAGGTACCACAGGATCGTCTTGCGGATACCGCTCTCGAACGTTTCCGCCGGCCTCCAGCCGAGTTCGCGTTCGATCTTGCCGGCGTCGATCGCATAGCGCCGGTCGTGTCCCGGCCGATCCTTCACGTACGTGATCAGCTCGCGGTAGCTCGTGCCGCCCGCGCGAGGCCGCAGCTCGTCGAGCAGTGCGCAGACGGTCTGGACGATCTCGATGTTGGGCTTCTCGTTCCAGCCGCCGACGTTGTAGGTCTCGCCCGGTCGGCCGGCCTCGATGACCCGGCGGATCGCGCTGCAATGGTCGCCCACGTACAGCCAGTCCCGCACCTGCCGGCCGTCCCCGTACACGGGCAGCGGCAGACCCGCCAGCGCATTGACGATCATCAGCGGGATCAATTTTTCGGGGAAGTGGTAAGGCCCGTAGTTGTTGGAACAGTTCGTGGTGAGGACCGGCAGCCCGTAGGTGTGGTGGTACGCACGCACCAGGTGATCGCTCGCGGCCTTGCTGGCGGAATAAGGGCTGTTGGGCGCGTAAGGATGCGATTCGGTAAACGCGTCGGCTTGCGGCTCGAGCGAGCCATAAACCTCGTCGGTCGATACGTGCACGAAACGGAATGCCTCCTTCGCGGCTGCGGGCAGCCCGCCCCAGTAAGCGCGTACCGCCTCGAGCAGGCGGAACGTCCCGACGATATTGGTCTGGATGAAGGCGTCCGGCCCGTGGATCGAGCGGTCCACGTGCGACTCGGCGGCAAAGTTCACGATCACACGCGGCTGATGGCGCCGCAACAGGTCGTCGACGAGCTTCGTGTCCCCGATGTCGCCTTGCACGAACAGGTGCCTGCTGTCCGACTCCAGCGCCGCCAGGTTGTCGCGGTTACCCGCGTACGTCAGTTTGTCCAGGTTGATTACCGGCTCGTCGCGCTCGGCCAGCCAGCCCAGCACGAAATTGCTGCCGATAAAGCCCGCCCCACCAGTCACGAAAATCATCGAACTCCACTCCGGATCGTCGAAACCGCCGACGACAGGCGGGGATTATCGCATCGGGTCCGCCGCGTCCCGCGGCGGGGACGGCGCCGGCGGGTCTGCCCCAAAACGGCAACAGAGCGTTTCCGCGGCAGGGCGCTAGAAGTGAATGCCCCGCATCATCTGCTGCAGGGCGATCGCCTCGGGTGACAGGGTCGGCGCGCCGCTCTTGTCGCCCTTGGCCGCCGAGGAGTCGGGGAACATGCGAAAGCTCGTGTTCATGGCGATCTGCGCCACCCGCGGCAGCAAGGCGTGCAGGATCTCGCCCGTCACGCCGAGCCGCGTGGCGACGCGCACGGGCTTGAAGATGCACGCTTGCGCGATCATGTCGGCGGCCTCTTCGGGAGCGAGCGTCGGCACGTTCTTGTAGATCCGGGTCGGCGCGATCATCGGTGTGCGCACCAGAGGCATGTTGATGGTCGTGAAGCTGATGCCCTGGTCGGCAAATTCGCTGGACGCGCAGCGCGTCCACGCGTCGAGCGCGGCCTTGCTGGCCACATACGCGGAAAATCGTGGCGCGTTGGTCAGCACGCCGATCGAGCTGATGTTGACCACATGGCCCTTGTGCTTGGCCACCATGCCGGGCAGCAGCCCCATCGTCACGCGCAGGCTGCCGAAATAGTTGAGCTGCATCGTGCGCTCGAAATCGTGGAAGCGCTCGTAGCTCGCCTCGATCGCACGCCGGATGGAACGCCCCGCGTTGTTGATCAGGAAATCGACGCCGCCGTGCTTTTCGACCAGCAGTTTCACGAACCGGTCGCAGTCCGCCATGTCCGCGATGTCGGCCGCATACGCGACGAACTGGTAGCCCCGCGTCCTGGCTTCCCTGCAGGCTTCGTCGAGCTTGTCCTGGTCGCGCCCGCAGATGATCGTGGTGGCGCCCGCTTCCGCGAACTTGTGCGCCGCCGCCAGCCCGATGCCCGAGGAGCCGCCCGTGACCAGCACCACCTTGCCGCCGACGGTGCCCTTGAGCGTGCGGTCGATATGCAGCTCCGGGTCGAGATGGCGCTCCCAGTAATCCCACAAGCGCCAGGCGTAGTCCTTCAGGTTGGGCACCTCGATGCCCGATCCCTTCAGCGCCGCTTGCGCCTCGCGGTTGTCGAATCGCGTCGGGTAGTTGACGAATGCGAGGATGTCTTCCGGCAGCCCGAGGTCCTTCATGATGGCGTTGCGGATGCGGCGCACCGGCGCGACGGCCATGAGGCCCTTCTTGATGCTCTTGGGAATGAACCCGAACAAGGCGGCGTTGACGAACAGGTTCATCTTCGGCGCGTGCGCGGCACGGCTGAAGATGTCCAGCACGTCGCCGACGCGATAACCCACCGGGTCCACCAGGTGGAAGCAGTGCTTGTCGATGTCGGGCTTGTGGCTGATGTGATCCAGCGCATCCACCACGAAATCCACCGGCACGATGTTGACGCGCCCGCCTTCGAGGCCCACCGCCGGCATCCAGGGCGGCAGCAGCTGGCGCATGCGCTGGATCAATTTGAAGAAATAGTAGGGCCCGTCGATCTTGTCCATCTCGCCGGTGCGGCTGTCGCCCACCACCATCGCCGGCCGGTAGACCGACCAGGGCACCTTGCACTCCTTGCGCACGATCTTCTCGCTCTCGTGCTTCGTGAGGAAGTACGGATGGTCGCAGTTCTCGGCCTCGTCGAACATGTCCTCGCGGAACACGCCTTCGTACAAGCCGGCCGCGGCGATCGACGAGACGTGATGGAAATGCCCCGCATCGATCGCCTTGGCGAAATCCACCGTATTGCGCGTTCCCTCGATGTTGGCTGCAATCTGGCTTTCCGCGTCCGCATCCAGGTCGTAGACCGCGGCGAGATGGTAGAAATGCGCGATCTCGCCCTTGAGCCGCTTCAGGTCCTCGGCGGGGACACCGAGCTTTTTCGACGTGAGGTCGCCGTACACGGGAACAGCGCGGGCAGCGGTCGAGCCCCAGTATCCGCGCAGCGCGGCGATCTTCTCCTCGCTCTCCCTGCGGACCAGGAAATGGACCACCGAGCCTTTGCGCTCGAGCAGCTTCTTGACCAGGCGCTTGCCGATGAACCCGGTCGCGCCGGTGACGAAATACTGCATGGGGACCTCCGGGGATTTGGTCTTCGTTTGCGGCATTCTCGCGCAAAGCCGCCGTGCGATGATCCAGCACCGGGTCTGAGGCGCCTAGGGTTCACAACCTAGCGATTTAGGAGGCCGTGCCTAAACGACTCCGCTTCGCAAGGCTTAAAGTCCTTTCGTGCCGCCGCGGCGCGAAACGCCCCGGATGCAACCCTCAACCCAACGTCTGGAGGCCAATCATGGTCAAGAAAATGCAGAAGAACACCGCCGAAAAAGCGACTGGTCCGAAACTGTCGGGCACCGTCAAGGAGTCGGCCCAGCAAATCTGGCTGGCGGGCCTGGGCGCGTTCGCCAAGGCGCAGGAAGAGGGCGGCAAGATGTTCGAAGCGCTCGTGAAGGAAGGAACCTCGATCCAGCGCAAGACCCAGGCGACGGCGGAGGAACGGATCTCCGAAGCCACCAACCGCATGGCCTCGATGGCCACCGATATCTCGTCGCGCGCTTCGGGCCAATGGGACAAGCTCGAGAACATCTTCGAAGAGCGCGTGTCGAAGGCGCTGAGCAAACTGGGCGTGCCCTCGGCCAAGGACATCGAGGTGCTGATCGCGCGGATCGACGAACTCAACCGCAATGTGGCCAAGCTCAATGCCAAGGCCGCTGCGCCCCGCAAGCGCGCCGCCAACGGGTCCGCCAAGGCCGGTGCCAAGCGCGCGAGCGCACGCAAGTCCGCCTGAACGAGGCGGCCCATTCCAAGGCGCTGCGGCGCCTTTTTTTTCGCCTTGCGGCGGCGAGCGCAGCGCTCCATTGTTGCAATGCAGCAGAGGACCGCGGGCAAGCGCCCTACACTGAAAGCACATGAGAAACAGGAAATCGGCCGTGCCAACGATCGCGCTTGCGCTGGCGGGGGGCGGACCGTTGGGGGCGATCTACGAGATCGGCGCCCTGTGCGCATTGGACGAAGCGCTCGAAGGCCTGGACTTCACCCGCCTGCATCATTACGTGGGTGTCTCGGCCGGCGGGTTCATCGCGGCCGGACTCGCGAACGGCATGTCGCCGCGCGAGATGTGCACATCCTTCATCGAAAGCCGTGACGGCGCCGGCGAGGCATTCGATCCTTCGTGGCTGATGGTGCCGGCGTACGGTGAATTCGCGCGCCGCGCCGCGATGTTCCCCGGTCTCGCCGCCTCGGCCGTGTGGCGCGCCACCCTGGGACGCAAGTCGCTGACCCAGGCGATCGAGCGGCTCGGGCCGAGCCTGCCCACGGGGATTTTCTCCAACGACCTCATTCACCACCAGCTGGCCCGCCTGTTCTCGCGCGATGGCCGCACCAATGATTTCCGCCGGCTGCGCACGCAGCTCACGCTCGTCGCGACCAACCTCGACACCGGCGAAGCGGCCCCGTTCGGGCGGCCCGGGTGGGACCATGTGCCGATTTCGAAAGCGGTCCAGGCGAGCTCCGCCCTGCCCGGACTGTTTCCGCCGGTCGAAATCGACGGATGCCATTTCGTCGATGGCGCACTGAAGAAAACCATGCACGCGTCGGTCGTCCTCGAGGACGGCATCGACCTGCTGCTGTGCCTGAATCCGCTGGTGCCGTTCAACTCCACCCAATCCGGCACGGGCGGCGAGTCGTCCGGACCGGCAGGCATCCCGCGCATCACGGACGGCGGTTTGCCTGCCGTGCTGAGCCAGACGTTCCGGTCGATGATCCATTCGCGGATGGAACTGGGAATGAAGCACTACGCACGCGCCTACCCGGATACCGACATCGTCCTGATCGAGCCGGACCAGCGCGACCCCGAGTTGTACCTGGCGAACACTTTCAGCTACAGCCGGCGGCGGGAGCTCGCGGAACACGCTTACCAGCAGACGCGCGGCATGCTGCGATCCGGACGCGGCGGCATCGCGTCCAAATTGCAGCGGCATGGTATCCAGCTGCGCGCTCACGTGCTGGAGGACGCGAGCCGGCGTCTGGTGGCGAAGGACAAGGTGTCGACCCGCATCGGACGGGCGGTCGCATCGCTGCAAGGCGCGATGGACGACCTCGCGCGTCACATCGAGCCGCAGTTGCGGCGCCATCCGTCGTAGCCATGGCCAAGAAGGCGCCCCGCCGCACGGCCGAACGCATCCTCGAAGTCACGCTCGACCTGTTCAACCGGTTCGGCGAACCGAATGTGTCCACGACGCTGATCTCCGCAGAACTCGGGATCAGCCCCGGCAACCTTTACTACCACTACCCGGCGAAGGACGAACTCATCAATTCGCTGTTCGACCGGTATGAGCGGTCGCTGAGCGAACTGCTGAACGCGAGCGACGGCGTACGCGACGTCGAGGACGCCTGGTTCTTCATGCACACGCTGTTCGAGCTGATCTGGCGCTACCGCTTCCTGTACCGCGACCTGAACGACCTGCTGTCCAAGAACCGCCGGCTGGAAACCCATTTCCAGTGGGTGCTGAAGAACAAGACCCGCGCGGTGAAGACGCTGCTCGACGGCATGAGCCGTTCGGGCGCGATCAGCATCGATTCGCGCGAGGTCGAAGCCACGGCCACCAGCATGGTGGTCGTGCTGACGTATTGGTTGAGCTACGAATACGTGCGCGATCCACGCCGGGCGCTCGAGCCGGAAAGCGCGCAACTGGCCTTGCTGCGCGGTGCGCATCATGTGCTTAATCTGCTGGTGCCTTACCTGGAACAGGGCCAGCGCATGCACCTGCTCGGGTTGGCCGGCGCATACAGCAACCCCACTCCCTGAGGAACAAAGGACACGACCATGGGCAAATGGGCCGCTTTCCCCCACCTGGGCGACTTCCAGTTCGACGGCCAGCGCGTGAAGAAGCTGTGGGCGCGCCTGCATGCCGGCGACGCCGAACCGCTGCCCAAGGACGCCAACGTGCTCGAAGCGTGGGTGCTCTTCCACAACGGCGAATTCCAGCGCGCCGCCGAAGCTGGCCTGGCCGCCGGCGGCGACGGCATCACGGTCGCGAACAAGGCGACGGCTGTCTACGCCAATTACCTGGAAAAAAAGGAAAAAAGCAAGCTGGACCTGTTCCTGGAAGTGGCCCAGCGAGCCGAAGCGCAAGCCGCCGGGGACGCGAAGAATGCCAACGCCTGGTATTGGCAGGCCTACGCCCTCGGCCGCTACAGCCAGGGCATCAGCGTCGCCAAGGCACTGGCCCAGGGCCTGGGCAGCAAGGTGAAGGAATCGCTGGAACGCACGATCAAGCTGCAGCCCAGACATGCCGACGCGCATATCGCGCTCGGTGCGTTCCACGCCGAAGTCATCGACAAGGTCGGAGCCCTCATCGGCGGCATGACGTACGGGGCGAAGAAGGACCTCGGCCTGAAGTTGTTCCAGGATGCGCTGAAGATCAACCCGGTCTCCACGATCGGCATGATCGAGTACGCCAACGGCCTGGTGATGCTGGAAGGCGACCGCAAGATGAAAGAGGCAACCCGTCTTTACGAACAGGCCGCCGCCGCCCAGCCGATCGACGCCCTGGAGCGCCTGGACGTGGAGCTCGCGAAGGCCGAGCTTCAGGAGTAGGCCCGAGCGTCGCTTTTCGCCCGGGGGCGCTGTTTTTGCGCCTCGCGCCTACATACGCGGGGCGATTTGCCCGCCAGCATTCAAAGCATGAACATATTCGAAGCACTGCGCGTCAGCCACGAAACACAACGGGCCTTGTCGGCCCGTTTGCTTGCCAGCCAGACGGACTCGGAGGAACGCCGGGACGTGTTCCTGGAACTCAAGCAGGAGCTGGTGGCCCACGAGACAGCCGAGGAGCGCTGCTTTTATGTGCCGCTGTTCGAGCACGACTCCACGGTGGACGCGGCACGGCACGCCATCGCGGAGCACCACGAGATGGACGAGATGGTCGAGGAACTGGAGGAGATCAACCCTGCCTGGCAGACCTGGATGCAAGGCGCCAAGAAGCTGTGCGACAAGATCGAGCATCACCTCGGGGAGGAGGAGCACAAGTTCTTCCAGGAGGCCGGCAAGGTGCTGACGGAGGCGCAGAAAGTGGCGCTGGCCAAGGACTACGAGGCGCAGTTCCTGTCGCTGCGGACGAAGAAAGACAAGTAGGACCCGCTACCCGTATGCGCTTGCTGCGGCTTCAGGGCGTCGAGCCCAGAAGCCTCGGGAATGCCTTCGCTGGTCGATCCCCGCGAGCGGGGCCCCTCGCCCCTCGCTCAGTCATTCCCCCCAAGGCAGCATCAGCGTGACCAGCGACAGGCGATCGAATTCCGGCGCGAACTCGTCGATGATCTTCTGCGGATGCGGGCACAGCGTGCTGTCGGTGATCACGCCGAACTGCACGTTGCCGCCGTAACTCAGGATCGACACGCCCAGGCCGATGTCGCCGGATTGCGGTACCCAGAACAGCGTCTGCTCCAGCGTCGAGCCGAGCAACTTCATCTTCTCGCGCGGGCCGGGCACGTTGGTCATCACGGCCGTCGTCTTCTTGCCGAACAGGTTGAGCATCGCGTCCTGCGCCGGCTTGATGAGGAGACCCGCGATCGCGAGCAGTCCGAAGGCCAGCAGCGGTTGCGTGCTGCCTTTGAGCGCGTTCATGCGGCGCCGGATTTCGTACACGCGCTCGATCGGGTTGTCGATGCCGACCGGCAGCACCAGCGGCACCAGGCCAAAGCGGTTGCCCAATTTGTGCGCCTGCCCCAGCGGCCGCAGGTTGACGGGGATCATGGCGCGGATTTCCTTGCCGGCCACCTCGTCGCCCTGCGACTTGAGGTACTCGCCGAGCGCGCCCGCCACGCAGCTGAGCAACACGTCGTTGATCGAGCAATCGAGCGCCTTGCCGACGGCCTTGACTTCGTCCAGCGCGATCGGGTGACACCAGGCGACGCGCTTGGCCGTGCCGGGCTTGCCCTTCAGGCGGGTGGGCGAGTCGTCGGGCATCAGCGCCAGGGCGGCGGCGTCGCTGATCACCTGGTACGCGAGCCTCGCGAGACCGAGCGATCCAGTCAGGCCCTTGTGCGGTTCGCGCAACATGCCCAGCGACCGCACCGCGCCCTCGCCGGCCGCGCCGAGCGCCTTGACCGTGAGGTCGGTGATCGGCTTGATCAGCGTGTCGGCGATCCAGTCCTCGGCGCCCGCCGGCTTGCGCCGTTGCAGCCGCTCGCGCGGCGGCGCCCCGCCGTCCACCAGCGACATCGTCACCGCGATCAGGGCGATGCCGTCGGCGATGCAATGGTGGATGCGCACGACCAGCGCGCTGCCGCCGGGATAGTGCTCGATCAGATGGAAGCACCACAGCGGGTGCCCGCGATCCAGGGGCAGCATCGCGAGTTCGCCCACCCGCTGCTGCAGCGCCGCCTCTTCCTCGCCCTTGCGGTGTTTGGGCAGCGTCTCGCGCACGACATGCCGTTCGATGTCGAACAATCTGTCTTCCACCCATGTCGCGCCGGTCGCGTCTTCCTGCACGCGCTGGCGAAAACGGTCGTACTTGAGGAGGCGCTCCTCGATGCGCCGGCACAGGTCCTGGTACCCGATCGCCGGCTCGAGCGTCCACACACCCATGATCATCATCAGGTTGCTCGGCGAATCCATGCGCAGCCAGGCCGTGTCGACCTTCGTCATGCGTTCGCCGGCGAGCCCCAGGATGCCGCCTGCAGCCCGAGCCGCGCTCTTGCCGGCCAGCGTCGCCGTTTCGCGTGCACGCGCCGCGGCCGGCGCCGCCGAAGCGGCAACCTTACGCGTGCTGCCGCGGACCACTTGCCGGGCGACGATTCGGGTGACCATACGCACTCTCCACGGGCTTTTCGTTAATCGGCTGCCCCTATTCTGGGCGGTCGGGTCGCCGTAAGATACCGCGAAGATACCCGCAGGCAACCGCCGAACGGCAGACGCACGTCTGCCACCGACACCAACAGCCCAGGAGCATTTCATGGCCGACCTCAAAGCCGCATTCGAATCCGCCGTCGCCGGCTCCAAGAACCTGACGGAGCGCCCCGACAATGCCACGCTATTGAAGCTCTATGCCTTGTACAAGCAGGCGACGATCGGCGACAACACGGAGAAGAAGCCTGGCTTCGGCGACATGGTGGGGCGCGCGAAGTGGGACGCATGGAACGGCCTGAAGGGCACGTCGAGCGATGACGCCATGCAGCAGTACATCGACCTGGTCGGCTCGCTCAGCTAGCGAGCAGGTGCCTCTTGTAGGTGGGCAACCCGTTGCCCCCCGCATTTTTCGCGGGAGGACACGCGCACGCCGAATCAAGGCGATTCCGTAGCTGACAGCCATTCGCTGAGCACGCGAGTGACTTGCTCCGGCTGTTCGATGGCCGAAAGATGGCCGCAGTCCTCGACGAATTCGAGCCGCGATCCGCTCACGCAGGCGGCCATCGCCTCATGGTCGGCCACCGGGGTGACCGGGTCTTGCCGGCCGCACATCACCAGCGTCGGCACGGCGACCTTCGCCAGGTCCCGGTGCGAATCGGGCCGTCCCAGCATCGCCTTCTGCTGGTTGGCCTGACCGCGCGCTCCCACGCTGCGCGCCATCTCCCCCATCAGCGCAACCAACTCGGGGCGTTGGGCGTGGGCGGGCAGCATCCAGCGGCCGGGCAGTTCGGGAATCAGCGCTTCGATGCCGCCTTGTTGTACCTTGGCAATGTCGGCCAGCCGCCCGGCATGCCGGGCGGGCGTGTCGGCAAGCGCCGTGGTGTCGAGCAGCGCGAGACGCTCCAGCCGATGCAGCTGCCGGCGGATCGCCTCGAACGCAACGTAGCCGCCCAGCGACAGCCCGATCAACGTGAACTTTTCGGGCGTGTCGGCCAGCAGCGCGTCGGCCATGGCGCCCAGCGAGTCCTGGTCGCGAAACACGAAGGCGCGACAGTCGTAGCGGCTGCCCAATGCCGCCATCTGCGCCGCGTACAGGCGCTCGTCGGTCAGGTGCGCACACGCGAATGCGAGAAACGGGCGTTGGGTCATCGGGAGTCCTCCAATGCGGCGATCATGCGCTCACGCCACGACGCCGCGCCGCTTCAAGGCGTCGATCTGCTCCGGCGTGAGTCCGAGTTCACGCAGCACGTCGTCCGTATCCTGCCCCAGCTTGGGTGCATTGCGGCGCTGCCCGCCAGGCGTGGCCGAGAGCTTCGGCACGATCCCGGGCACGGCAAGCGTGCTGCCGTCTTCCATACGCACTTCCTGCAGCATGCCGCGGGCGCGGTAATGCGGATCGGCGGCGATGTCCGCCACCGTGTAGATGCGTCCGGCGGGCACCGATGCGGCGTCGAGGGCGGCCAGCACTTCGTTCACCGGCAAGCGCGCGGACCATTGCCCGATCGCCTCATCGATTTCGGCGACGCGCGCCACGCGGCCGGCGTTCTCCGCGAGCGCCGGGTCCTGGGCGAGGTCGGGCCGCCCGATGACGCCCATCAGCCGCCTGAAAATGCTGTCGCCGTTGCCGGCGATCAAGGCATAGCCGCCGTCCGCGCACAAGTAGGCATTGGTCGGGGCGATCCCCGGCATGGCGCTGCCCGCCGGACCACGCACGACGCCGAAAGCGCTGTATTCGGGCAGCAGGCTCTCCATGCAGTTGAAGACCGCCTCGTACAACGCGACGTCGATCACCTGCCCGCGGCCGCTGGCATGGCGGTGCTGCAAGGCCATGAGGATGCCGATCACGCCGTGCAGCGACGCGAGCGTGTCGCCGATGCTCACGCCAACGCGCACCGGCACGCGGCCCGGCTCGCCTGTCAGGTGGCGCAAGCCCCCCATCGCCTCGGCCACGACGCCGAAGCCGGGCCGGTCGCGATACGGCCCGGTCTGTCCATAGCCGCTGATGCGCAGCACGATCAAGCGCGCATTGAGCTCGAGCAGCCGATCCGGGCCGAGGCCCCAGCCTTCCATCGCGCCGGGCCGAAAATTCTCGATCAGCACGTCGGCCTCGCGGGCGAGCTGGCGCACGATCTCCTGCGCGTCGGCATCCCTCAGGTCCAGCGCCACCGATCGCTTGTTGCGCGACTGGACCTGCCACCATACCGAGGTGCCGTCCTTGAGCAGCCGCCACTTGCGCAGCGGATCACCGCCGCCGGCCTGCGGGCGCTTCGGATCCGGCGGGGGCTCGACCTTGACGACCTGCGCCCCGAAATCGGCCAGCGTCTTGGCTGCGAACGGGCCGGCGATCAGTTGCCCGAGTTCGATGACCTTGAGGCCCGCGAGCGGTCCCGGGCCGGTTTCCGGTGCGTCCATGCTCAAGCCTTCTTCTTCGCGCCGGCCTTCCTGGGCGCCGACCGTTTGGCGATGACCTTGTCGAAGGCGTGCAGCGGCGACTCGTGCGCGAGCAGTTCATCCAGGTTCGCCACGATCGCCTTTTCGATCCGCTCCTTGAACGCGCCGAGCAGGAATCCCAGCCGCGCATTGAGCACGAACCGGTCTTTCGTCACCTTCAGCGTGCCGTTCGCGCCCGATCGGGTGAAGCTCACGAGGTCGGACGTCTTGCCCTCCTCGTAAGTGCATTCCATGTCGAGTTGTTCTTCCGCCTCCTCGGCCCACCTGAAAGCCAGTTTCCGAGCGTCGGCCAGGCCGAGCGAATGGTGTCGTGTGATGTGGATGTCAGCCAAGTGGGGCTCCCGCCCAGGCGACGATGGGCAAATTCATGACGGTTCCTTCAGCAGCCGATGCCGTTCGCCGCGGGGCAGCGCAGCCAGCCGTTTGACCGCATCATAAAACCGGTTCCAGTCGCGCCCCTCGCGTTCGAACAGCGCCTCGAACCCGGGCACCAGCTCGTCGTACGCGGCCTGCGCGCCGAACGATGCGTTGTTGGCGCGTTCCACCCACTGGTCGTAACCCTTGAAGCGAGCCGGATCGCCGCCCCAGCTGGCCCGCAGGCGGGCATACCGTTCGCGAAAATCCTTCAGTGTGGCCTGCTTCAACGCATCGCGCTGCTCGCCTTGCGTGGAGTCGTAGATGTCCTGCAGGCGCTTGCGCGTCTCGAGCGCCAGCGCACGGAACTGCGTGCGGCGCCCGTCGTATTCCGCGTATTCCTTGCGCGCGGCTTCCGAGGCCTGCGCCGCCAGCCAGCGCTCGCCGCCCATGCGCTCCACGGCCGTCGCGAAGGACTCGTTGAACATCGTGTCGTCGCGGGCATACACCACCTGGTGCGCCAGTTCATGGAAGACGATGCGCGCGAGCTCACCTTCCGGGTAGTAGATGAACGTGTTGAGCAGCGGATCGCCGCCGGCCCAGTTCATCCAGCCGAGGGTCGAATAGGCGGGCACGGGGTACACGTTCGATTCATAGCCCTGCGCCGCCAGGCGGGCCGCCTCGGCGCGCGCCTCTTGCTCGTCGAAATAGCCGCGATAGGTCACGCACCCGGTGATCGGAAAACACCAGCTCTTGAGCGTGACCGAATAGGCCGGAGCGGCCACCACGTTCCACACCACGGCGCCGCGATGCAGGTCGGCATAGCGCCGGTAGCTCGGGTTGTTGGGCAATTTCAATTCCGCCACCGCGTAGTTGCGGATCCGCTGCGTCAGCGCCAGCCTCGCTTTCAGCCGCTGGGGGGCAGCGCCGTCGCCCAGCCACTCCTCGACCGGCCGGGCCGCCGCCATCACCCTCAGATGGCCCGTAGCCGAATGCCAGTAATAGCCCAGGTTCGCGCAGCCGGAAAGACACAACGTGCCTGCGAGTGCCACCGCCACCACTCCCGCGACTGCCACTGCGAGTCCCTTCCTCACGCCGGTTCGACTTCGACCAGGCAGTCGTAGAACACCGGTCCACGGCCGATGTCCGTGAGCTGCTGGCTGGTGAGTTCGTTTACGTTGGTGCCGGCCAGGCCGAGCTTGCGCCACCAGACGCCCAGAGCGTTCACGACTCCGGGCCGCGCCCGGTCCGACACGCGCGCCTTGCAGCGGTACTCGCCGCGGTCATTGAAAACGCGCACGATGCTGTCATCCGCCACGATGCCGCGGGCGGCGGCATCGCTTGCATGGATCTCCAGCAGCGGTTCGCCTTCGATGTCGCGCAGGCTGCGCACGTTCACGAAGCTCGAGTTCAGGAAATTGCGCGCCGGCGGCGAGATCATCGCCAGCGGGTAGCGCGTGGAGGATCCGACCGGCTCGTGGTTGGGCACGTGGTCGGGCAGCCCATCGAGCCCCTGCCGCGCGAGCCGGTCGCTGAAGAACTCGCACTTGCCCGAAGGCGTCGGGAAGCCTCCAGCAGCGAACGGCGCGTCCGGCGCATCGACTGGCGCGTAACCTTGCTGCAGCAGCCGGTCGAAATCGACCCGGTCGCCATACGCCGTGCGGCAAAGGCTCTCGTCGCCCTCGGCGAAACAGGGTTCGCGGTAATCCATCCGGCGGGCGAGTTCGCGAAACACTTGCGTGTTCGGGCGCGCCTGGCCGACCGGCGCGATCGCGGGGCGATTGAGGACCACGTCGGTGTGTCCATAAGACACGTGCACGTCCCAATGCTCCAGCTGGGTCGTGGCCGGGAGGATGTAGTCGGCGTAGTCCGCGGTGTCGGTCTGGAACTGCTCGAGCACGACCGTGAACAGGTCCTCGCGCGCAAAACCCGCGACGACCTTGGGAGACTGCGGCGCCACCGCGACCGGATTGCTGTTGTACACGACCAGTGCCTCGATGCGCGGCCCGAACTGCGGCGACGGTGCGCGCAGCAGGTCGTCCCCGATCGTGACCATGTTGATGGTGCGCGGCGTGCGGCCGGCCAGCAGGTCGGGCCGCTGCAGGGCCGCGCGATCGACGGGGAACAGGCCGGAACTCGATAGCAGCATCCCGCCCGCGGGGTCGCGCCATGCACCGGTGAGTGCCGGCAGGCAGGCCACCGCGCGCACCGCGTTGCCGCCTCCGTGCACCCGCTGCATGCCGTAGTTCAAGCGGATCGCAGCCGGCCGGATCGTGCCCCAATCGCGGGCCAGCGAGCGGATCCGGGCGGCCGGCACACCGCAGACGGCGCTCGCGCGTTCGGGTGTCCAGCGCAGGGCGCGTTCGCGCAGCGCCGGCCAACCCAGCGTGTGCTGCTCGATGTATTCGTGATCGAGCCAGTCGTTGCCGATCAACTCGTGCATCATTGCCAGCGCCAGGGCGGCGTCGGTGCCGGGCAGCAGTTGCACGTGTTCGTGGCACTTCTCGGCGGTTTCGGTGCGCCGCGGATCGATGCACACCAACTTGGCACCGCAGCGCTTGGCCTCCTGCGCCAGCCGCCAGAAATGCAGGTTGCTCGCGATCGAGTTGCTGCCCCAGATCAGGATCAGCCTGGACCGGGCGAAGAACTCCACCTTCATGCCCACCTTTGCGCCCAGCGTGTGCACCAGGCCTTCGCCGCCGGCGTTCGAGCAGATGGTGCGATCGAGCAGGGAAGCGCCCAGCTTGTGGAAGAAGCGCCCTGCCATGCTTTCGCCCTGCACGAGGCCCATCGTCCCGCAATAGCTGTAGGGAACGATGGCCTGCGGATCGCGCGCCGCGATCGCCCGCAACCGCTGCGCGATGTCCGAGAGCGCTTCGTCCCAGCTCACGCGCTCGAAATCACCGGCGCCCTTGGGACCGCGGCGCCGCATCGGGTGGAGCAGCCGTTCAGGGTGGTAGGTCCGTTCGGTGTAGCGCGAAACCTTGGTGCACAGCACCCCCTGCGTGAACTTGTGCTCGGGGTTTCCGCGCACTTCGACGGCGACACCGTCCTGCACGGTGGTCACGAGAGCGCAGGTGTCCGGGCAATCGTGCGGGCATGCACCCCGCACGAATTGCGTGCCCTTTATTGACTCCTTGCCGCTGGGGAAGATGCTGACGGTGCTACTCATGGGTTCATCTTGTCCTTCGCGCGCATCCGTGTTTCTTCGTTGAAGCACCAGCAGACCAGCATGAGGTCGATCGATGCGTTTTCGCGCAGCCTGATGGTAGCTGTCCCGGCATTGCTCAGCGTGTCTGCGCCGCTCACCGCCGGGCTAGGCGATCTCACGGGTGGCGGCCAGGCCCCGCATGAAATCCTCGCAGCGGGCCAGCTGCTCCAGATTCACGTACTCGTCGGGCTGGTGCGCCTGGGTGATGCTGCCGGGGCCGCACACGACCGTTGGAATGCCCGCGCTCTTGAACAGGCCGGCCTCGGTGCCGAAGGCCACCAGTGTGGTGCGCTGTTCACCCGAGAGGCGCTGCGCCAGCCGGGTCACCTTGTCGTCGGCGGAACCGAGAAAGCTGGGAATCTCGCAGATCGTCTCGAACCGAAACCCCGCTTCCGGCGCGACGGCCTTCATGGCGGGCTCGAGCGAGCGGGCATGAGCGATGACTTGCTCCTGCATCGCCCGGACATCGGCTGTCGGCAGATCGCGGAATTCGTAGCGGAACTCGGCGTCGCGCGGCACCACGTTGTCGGCGATGCCCCCGCGGAACTGGCCGACGCTGGCGGTGGAATACGGCACGTCGAACCCCTCGTAGCGCGGCTCCGCGCGCTCGAAACCCTCGGCCATCGCCCGCAATTTGCAGATGACCTGGGACGCCATCTCGATGGCATTGACGGATCGAGGGGTCAACGACGAATGCGCTTCCTTGCCGCGCACGCAGCATTTGTAGCGGTACACCCCCTTGTGCGCGATCGCCGGCACCATGCCGGTGGGCTCGCCCACGATGCACGCGATAGGGGCGATGCCGGCGTCGCGCAGGTCCGCGATGAGTTCCCGCACGCCGAAGCAACCTACCTCTTCGTCATAGCTGAACGCCAGATGGATCGCGAAAGGCGCGCTGCTTTCCAGGAAGGCGCCCGCATGCGCCAGCGCGATCGCGATGAAGCCCTTCATGTCGGCCGAGCCCCGCCCGTAGAGCCGGCCATCCTGGACGTTCGCGCCCAGCGGGTCCGCTGACCAGTCCTGTCCCTCCCACGGCACGGTGTCCGTATGCCCGGACAGTATCAGCCCGGCCGGTTTGCCTTCACCCAGTGTCGCGAACAGGTTCGCCTTGGTCTTTTCGGCGTTGTAGGTGAGGCGGCTGGCGACCCCGAGCTGCGAAAGTTCATCGCGCACGAAGTGGATCAACGCGAGATTCGAATGGTCACTGACGGTATCGATGCGTACCAGCGACTGCGCCAGCTTCAGCGCGCGTGGGGAAACGGTTGGCTTCTGATCCATCACCCCGATTCTCGCCGGATATGGTCTTGCCGTGCGGCGGCCTGCAGAGCCGGCGGGCAAGGGCTAGACTGGCGGGTTCCAAACCGAACCAACCTGCCATGAAAATCCTCGACTCGGTCGTCACGCAGGCGGCCTCGATTGCCGCCGTCCGGCGCGACATCCATGCGCATCCCGAGCTGTGCTTCGAAGAGAAGCGTACTGCCGACCTGGTGGCGCAAAAGCTCACCGAGTGGGGCATTCCGATCCACCGCGGGCTGGGAACGACCGGGGTCGTGGGCATTGTCAAGAATGGCACCAGCTCGCAGGCCGTCGGCCTGCGCGCCGACATGGACGCGCTGCCGATCCAGGAGTTCAACACCTTCGGGCACGCCAGCAAACACCCGGGCAAGATGCATGCGTGCGGGCACGACGGGCATGTGGCCATGCTGCTCGCGGCAGCCCAGCATCTGGCCAGGAACCGCAACTTCGACGGCACGGTGTACCTGATCTTCCAGCCGGCCGAGGAAGGCGGCGGCGGCGCGCGGGAGATGATCAAGGACGGCCTGTTCGAGCGCTTCCCGATGGAAGCCGTGTTCGGCATGCACAACTGGCCGGGCAACGAGGTCGGCAAGTTCGCCGTCAGCGCCGGTCCGGTGATGGCTTCGACCAGTGAATTCAAGATCACGATCCGTGGCAAGGGCAGCCACGCGGCCCTGCCGCACAACGGGATCGACCCGGTGCCGATCGCCTGCCAGATGGTGCAGGCGTTCCAGACCATCATCAGCCGCAACAAAAAGCCGATCGACGCCGGGGTGATCTCGGTGACGATGATCCATGCGGGGGAAGCCACCAACGTCGTGCCCGACAGCTGCGAGCTGCAGGGCACCGTGCGGACGTTCACGATGGAGGTGCTCGACCTGATCGAGAAGCGCATGAAGGAGGTGGCCGAGCATGTGTGCGCGGCGCACGAGGCCGGCTGCGAGTTCGAATTCGTGCGCAACTACCCCCCGACCATCAACTCCGCCGCCGAGGCGGAGTTCGCCCGGCAGGTGATCGCGTCGATCGTCGGCGAGGACAACGTCGACGTCCAGGAGCCGACCATGGGCGGCGAGGATTTCGCTTACATGCTGCAGGCGAAGCCGGGCGCATATTGCTTCATCGCCAACGGCGACGGCAACCACCGCGAGATCGGCCACGGCGCCGGGCCGTGCATGCTGCACAACCCCAGCTACGACTTCAACGACGAGCTGATTCCGCTGGGCGCCACCTACTGGGTGCGGCTCGCGGAGGCGTGGCTGGCCAAGAGCCGCTCATGATCCCTGTCGGCGGGGCATTTTCATCCTCCTACGCCCAGGCGCGCGAGCGCTTCCTGCAATCGGCGCGACGCGCCGGCCTGGAAGTGGAATCCAAGCCGCACCCGCTCGCGGGGCGGGACGGCGAAGCGCTGGCGATGGACGTGGCGCGCGACGGCCGTCCGGATGCCGCCAGCTTGCTGATCGTCTCCAGCGCCTGCCACGGCGTGGAAGGCTTTTGCGGCAGCGGCGTGCAGGTCGCGGCCCTGCACGATGAAGCCTGGCGCGAACATGCCCGCCGGCGCGGCGTCACCGTGCTTTACATCCATGCGCTGAACCCGTACGGTTTCTCGCATATCCGCCGGGCCACCCATGAGAACGTCGACCTGAACCGCAACTTCCAGGATTTCTCGCAGCCCCTGCCGGTGAACGAGGGCTACCGCGAGCTCCATCCGCTGCTGTTGCCGCAGCAGTGGCCGCCGACGGACGCGAACCGCGCGGCGGTGGCCCGTTACATCGCCGAGCGCGGGGAAGCCGCGCTCCAGGCCGCGGTCTCGCGCGGCCAGCACGAGTTTCCCGACGGCATGTTCTACGGCGGCCATGCGCCCACCTGGAGCAACCTGACGTTGCGGGAGGTGTTGCGTTCACACGGCCGACGCGCCGCGCGGATCGCCTGGATCGACGTTCACACCGGGCTGGGGCCGAGTGGCGTCGGCGAGCGCATCTACGCCGGGCGCGACGACGGCGGGGCTATTGGCCGGGCTCGCGCGTGGTGGCACGGCGGGGGAGCCACTCCGGTGACCTCCATCTACGACGGCTCCTCCAGTTCGGCGTTCCTCACCGGCCTGATGTGGAGCGCGGCCTACGACGAATGCCCGCAGGCGCAATACACGGGCATCGCCATCGAATACGGCACGCTGCCGCTCATGGAAGCGCTGCAGGCGTTGCGGGGCGAACACTGGCTGCACCTGCACCCGGACGCGCCCGCCGCGCTGGCGGCCCAAATCAAGGGGCAAATGCGCGACGCCTATTACGTGGACAGTGCGGACTGGAAAGAGCAGGTACTGCGGCAAGCCCGCGAGGCCCTGACCCAGGCCGTCGACGGATTGGCGGGATGACGCTCAGGTCGGCGTGGCGAACCGTTGCCGCGCGATCTCCAGCAGGCCTTCGAAGATCAGACCTTCCACCAGCTGGAAGGGCACCGACATGTGGGGCGCCATCTTCCAGCCCGCGCCCCCCGTCATGATGCACACCGGCTCCGCACCGCAGTGCCGGCGCACGTGCTGCACCATGCGTTCGATCGCTCCCGCAATCGCATAAGTGCCGCCGCTGGTCAACGCGTCGCTGGTGTTGGTCGGGAACTGGCGCACTTCGCCGGTCGGCACGTGCAGGCCGGCCGTGCCGGACTCCAGCGCCCTGAGCATGATGCCGTGCCCCGGCAGGATGAAGCCGCCCAGGAACCTGCCATGCACGTCCACCGCCTCCACCGTGACAGCGGTGCCGACCATCACGACAACCAGCGGCCGGGGCGCACCGCGGGCCAGCATCCGGTGGCGCGCGCCGATCATGGCCACCCAGCGGTCGGCGCCGAGGCGGGTCGGATGGTCGTAGCCGTTGATGAGGCCCGCTTCGCCCGCATTGGGCACGACCCAGTGCGCCGGGACGTCCCAAAGCTCGTCCATCTGCTCCTCGACCCTGCGCTTCACGGCATCGGCCGCCACGGCGCAACCCAGCATCCGCTGGGGCGGCTCGATCGCGGACCATGCGCCGTCGGCGAGCTTGTCGATGTTCTCGAGGAATTCGGCGCCGTGCGCGCGCAGCCCGGCGCCCGGCTTGGGAGCGTCGTACAGCGCCCACTTGAGGCGGGTGTTGCCGACGTCCACCGCGAGAAAGGCCATGATCAGCCGTTCCTGCGAGGGTGGCGAAGCGGCGCGTTCATGCGGCCTCGAGCTGGGCTTCGAGGGCGGCGAGACTTTCCGCCGCCAGCTTTTCCTGCGCCTCGAGCTGCGCGCAGTCGGCCAGGAACTGCTTCACGCACAGCTGCAGTTCGCGATGGGCTTCCATCGCGTCCTCGAGGTTCAGGGCCGGCGAAGCGGCGTCCCCGGCGCTCGCAGCGAGCTCGGCCAGCCGCGTGTGCCAGGCTCTCATGCAGGACGCGAGCGCCTGCTGCAATTTTTGCGCGAGGGCCGCGCGCCGGCTTGCCGCCCCTCGAGCCTGCTGCAGCAGCTGCTGCACCGCGGAGCTGACGGCGCGCAGCACCATCAAGCGCGTCACCAGGATCTCGCAGCGGGCAGCGTCCTCCTTGAGTTGCTCCTGCGCTGCCGCATCGGGCCCGGCGGCCTCGCGGCTCTTGATCTGGTTGCGCATATCCTGCAGCCAGCGCGACCCCTGGTCGATGATCTTCTCGATGGCGTGGTGTTCCACTTCGATCTCGAGCAGCGCGAGGTCGGCGGCGCCGGCCCGCTCCTGCTGTTGCTTGCGCACTCCCTGGGCTGGAGCTTCGACCGATCGGGCCACTTCGTCGATGCGCTGGAACTGCGCGGCGAATTCAGCGCCCGCAGTGCGGCTCTTGCCGGTGGCGCGCGCCCACCAGCCGCGGCTTCGCAGCAGTCCGAAATCCAGGGCGGGCAGGGCTTGCGCGAGCCGCGCCGATGCGACCACGAAGGGCGAGAGTTCCATCAGTCCCGACTGCGCCCGAAGCTGTTCACGCAGTTCGCGCAGGCGCCGCACGTGCACATGGCCCGCGTCTGCGGCCATCTGGCTGAGCCATGCCGCCGGGGAAGCCGCGCCTTTGGGCTTGATCTGCGCCAGCTTGGCGGGCGTCATCAGGGAGGCGGTGCGGTCGGAGTCGGCCATGGGTGGTTGAAAAACGTGAACAGCAATATAAACGGTTTCGCGCCCGCCGCCTCAAATCGCGCCGAGCCAGCATGCCCGCTGGATCGCCGCCATCTTGTTGTCCACCTTGAGCTTGCCCATGGCGTTCGCGAGATGGTAGTTCACGGTGCGCTCGCTGCAACGCAGGCGCGCCGAACTCTCGCGCGCCGTGAGCCCCTGGAAGGCGAGCACCAGGCATTCGCGCTCGCGGGGGCTGAGCGTGGAACGCGCCGTCGCGATGCAGCGTTTCACCAGGGGCCAGATGTTGAGCGCGGACCAGACCAGCGACGCCGCTTCGGTGCGGTCGGTCAGTTCGCGCGGACTGAACATGAAACACTCGAAGGCGCGGCCCGCCGGCAGCGAGAACTCGACCCGCACGACCGTCTGGAAGCCATGCGCCAGCCACAGCAACCGCCAGCGGCTCGAGCTCAGATGATCGGATTTGGCGATGTACTGCCACGCCACCAGGGGCGCATCCGAGTCGCGCCAGGGGGCGCCGAAATCGCGGCTTTCGGCGAGCGCCTTGGCTGCGTCGGCCACGATCGGCGGATGAACCGCCACCACCTGGCGGTCCTCGCTCGTGCCGAACGGGTCCGGCCCCAGCACGGCGACAGCTTCGACGGAAAACTCGCGCAGCGCGCTGATCCAGTCGCTCAGGAGGCCGTCCAGACTGACGCTGTCAAAGTTAACAGGTACCCCCATGGGGTTGTCTTTTCGTTGCTGCAGGGGCTGAGACAATATCATCATGCACTGCCGCGCATGGCAGCCAGGGAGCGCGATTCGCCTGAGGAACTTATTTGTCGTCGATACATGTGCTGTACCAGGGTGCGGCGGAACTGCTGAAGTCGTGGGCAGCGAACGAGGTGGTGAGGCCCCTGCTGGAGCCGATTCTCCACCCTTCGCGCTGGCGGATCCGCGCGCTCGGATTGTCCACGGCATTCGGCCATCCGCTGTTCTGGTGGATCTGGACGAAATGGCTGCCCCAGCCCTATGAAAACCTCTGGCTGCGGCTCGCGATGAGCACGCTGGGCGTGTGCCTGCTGGTGTTTCCGAAGATCACCGTAAGCCCGCCGAGCCGGCCCGCGGCAGCGGTATTCACGGCGATCTTCTGGATCACGCTGCCCTGGTTCTTTTCGTGGATGTATTTCTGCAACAACGGCAATACCGTCTGGCTGGCCAGCCTTGCCGCGATGTTCCTCATTTACTACCACCTCACCGACTGGCGCCTGGCCACGTTCGGCACCGTCTCGGGCATGGTGGCCGCGTGGCTCCTGTTCCAGGCAGCCGGCCCCCAGACGTTCGGGCTGTCGACGGAGCAGGCGCTGACCAATGCCGTCGTGATCTCCTTCAGCTGGTTCATGGGCGTGATCCTGGGCATCTCGTCGTCGAACCTGCGCCGCGAGCAATTGAACTACACGCTGGGCACCATGGGCATCATGGCCCACGAACTGCGCACGCCGCTCGCCACGATGTCGCTGATCGGAGACGCGGTCCGCGGCGAGGCCTCCCGCTGCGAGCCGAACGGGCGGCAGACGCTCGAGAATCTCTCGGGCCGGCTGCATGCGCTGGTGCGCAACATGAATCACCAGATCGACACGCAGATCGCCAACGCGCGCCTGATGCGTCTGCCCAGTCAGAAGGAAACGGTCAGCGCGGCGAACGTCGTGCGTGAAGCCGTGGGGACCTATCCGTATCGCAGTTCGCGCGAAAGGGAGTGCGTCTCGCTGCGCATCCAGAAGGATTTCCTGTTCGAGGGATCGCACGCGTTGTTCCTGCAGGTGGTCGACAACCTGTTGAAGAATGCGCTGCGCTCGCTCGCCGCCAGCAATGCCGCGACTCAGCCCGGGGACATCGCGATCGACGTCGGCGCCGCCGGCAACCACCGCGGCCGGATCGTGGTCACCGATCGCGGGGTCGGCATCGATGCGCATTTGCAGGCCCGGATTTTCGAGCCGTTCTTTTCCACCGACCGCGGCTCCGGCCACGGCCTGGGGCTGGCGTTTTGCCAGCGCGTGATTCACAGCGCCGGCGGCTCGATCCGCGTCAAATCGGAGTTGACGCGCGGTGCCTGCTTCACGGTCGAATTGCCCGTGCTCAGCCGATGAAATGACCGCCCAACCCTCGCACCCCACGGGAGCCACACCATGAGCTTTCCACTGTTCCATCGTCCAGGCACGGTGGTCTTCCTCGACGACGACCCCGATTACCTCGAGATGCTTGCGCTGGTGCTGCCGCGGCACTGGTACGTCAAGCTCTTCCTGCGCCCGGTCGAGTGCATCAATTACCTGCAGCAGGAGCCTCCGTTCTGGGAGGCCGACGCGTGGAACCAGCAACAGTTGATCGACCAGTGGCGGCAAGGCAAGCGCCTCATTCCGCAAATCCTGGGGTACTGGTCCAGGTACACCGAACGCTACGCCCTCACCCGCGTGTGCGTGTTCGACTATTCGATGCCCGGCATGGACGGTTTGCAGGCGCTCAGCGAACTGGTGGATTGGCCGGGCTCGCGCGTGCTCCTCACCGGCCAGGCCGACGAGCAGGTGGCGGTGCGCGCATTCAACCGCGGCCTGATCGACCAGTTCATCGCCAAGCAGACACCCGACATTTCGCGCCGGCTGATCGAGGCGGTCGAGCACCTGCTCGCGACGCCCAACGCGCGACACGCGCAAACCTGGCGCGTGACGCTCGGCCCCGAGCAGAATGCGCTGCTGCGGATGCCCTCCGTGGGCCGCGACCTCGCCGCGTTCGCCGCGCGGCGCTGGATCGAACATGTGGTGATCGGCGATCCCTTCGGCATCCTCGGCATGGATGCAGCCGGCCACGTCAGCTGGCTCCAGCTCGAAACGCTGGAAGGGCTGAAGGCGCAAGCCGAACTGGCCGAACTCGAAGGCGTGCCGCCCTCCGCGCTGCAGGACATCCGGCAGGGCCGCAGGCTGGCCGACCTGGAACTGCGCCAGGGACTCGGCGGCAGCGGCCCGCCCGAGCTGGCCGCGGCGTCCCCGGTGGGCCAGGACGGGGCTCTGCTGGGCGCGCTGTTCACCGTCGATTCGCCGCTCTGCCCCGACCCCGACAACAGCTACAACAACTGGCTGGCGCGCCAAAGCAAGCGCCATGTTCAGGCTTGAGCTTCAGGCGTGAGGCCCCGGCTCGCCTGCCGCCGCGCGATCGGCCATTCCCAGGGCCTCACCTGCGCCGCGATGTCCGCGGCCACTGCAGCGACATGGGACATCTCGGCGTCGGTCAGCGCGGCATTGAGCGTCAAGCGCACCATCGCGCGGTTGCGGCTCGTCGCCGGGGCGCAGAACACCGCCCCGAAGACACCCCGCGATTCGAGCGCATCGCGCAGTACGAGGGTGTCCGATTCCGTTCCGGCTTCGAGCGAGATGATCTGTTCTGTACCCTGGTGGATCGGATAACCCGCGTCTTCGAACACCGACCGCAGCCGGTGCGTGTTGGCGTGCAGTCGCCGGCGCGCCTCGTCGGCCTCCTGGACGACCTCGAGGGTGGCCGCCAGTGCCGCTACTTCGTGGGGCAGCAGGCAGGAGCTGAAAATGCTCGGATAGCTGTGGCACATGAGATAGGGTCGCAGCTCCGCCGGCATCGTGAAAAAACCTGCCCGCCCGGCGAACGCCTTGGCGAGGCTGGCCGTGATGAAGTGAACCCGGTGGGTCAGTCCCAGCATGGCGCAGAGTCCCCTGCCCTGCGGACCGTGCGTGCCCAGGCTGTGCGACTCGTCCACGAGGATCATGCATTCGTGGCGTTCCGCCGTTTCCACCAGGTCGGTCAGGCAGGCCAGCGCCCCCGTCGTGCTGTACACCGAATCCACCACGACGAGCCCGGGCCCGTGCCGCTGGGCTAGTTTCGACAGGTGTGCCGGGTCGTTGTGGCGAAAGCCGTACGACGGCGCGCCCGCCGCTCGCGCGCCCTCCCATAAGGACATGTGCGCCAGGCTGTCGAGATAAACGGGCGTCTGCGGGTCCGCGATCACCTGCAGCAAGCCGAGATTCGCCGTGTAGCCCGATTGGCACAACAGCCCGTCCTGCTTGCCGAGCCATGCGGCCAGCGTGCTCTGGAAATGCGATGCCGGGCTGCCGTCGAGCTGGAATACGCCCGACTGGATGATGAAGTCCTGGCCCCGCCGCAGTGCGTCGAGCTGGGCCTGCGCCACCTTTGGATGGCCGGTAATGGCGAGATAGTCGTTGCCGTCCAGGCGAACGGCATCCGGCCCCGGCGCGCGGCCATGGGTCACGAATTTGCCGCCCCAATCCTTTTCCCAGCGCGACTGGAAGTCCCGCGCGATTCGGTGGCGCAGGGGCGCCGACAGGCCGGGCTGCGCGCGCGTCGCGGCCGACTGTTCGATTACTACCATGATGAACTCCTCAACGAGTTCCCGATTGAAGAGGCACACGGCCGAAACGTGCGCGCGCACCCCTGTCAAGTTTGACAGGGTTAGTTACCTTTTGTTACTCATCAGTCGCTCGCGGTCCCCGCCGGAAACGGGCGATCCCTCAGACCAGCTTGCCGTGGCAGTGCTTGTACTTCTTCCCGCTGCCACAGGGGCAGGGCTCGTTGCGGCCGACCCGGGGCATGGCCGCCGCTGCAATGGCCGCCGAGGCGATCTGCCGCGCCGTGGCTTCGTCCAGCTTGGTCTCGACCTCCCCGGTTTCGGTCGGGGCGGTGTAGGTCACGTTGGCGATCCGCTCGGCCCGTTCTTCCAGATCTTCGGCGGCTTGCTCGAGTTGCTCGGTCGACTGCACCGTGACCGTCATCAGGATCTTCGTGACTTCGTTCTTCACCGAATCGAGCAGTTGCCCGAACAGCTCGAAGGCCTCGCGCTTGTACTCCTGCTTGGGTTGCTTTTGCGCGTAGCCGCGCAGGTGGATACCCTGGCGCAGGTAATCGAGCGCGGACAGGTGTTCGCGCCAATGCGTGTCGATGCTTTGCAGCAGCACGATCCGCTCGAACTGCGTGAAATTGTCCGTTCCGACCTGTTCCACCTTGCGGTCGAACGCCTCCCGCGCGGCGACGAGTACCTTCTCCAGGATGTCCTCGTCCGTGATGCTGCTGGCCGCCTGAACTTCGCGCTGCAGCGACATCTCCATGCCCCATTCGCCCGCCAGTACCTTTTCCAGGCCGGGAATGTCCCACTGTTCTTCCACCGATTCAGGCGGCACGTACTGGTGCACGAGATCGGTGAAGCAGCCCTCGCGCAGTGAAGCGATCTGCGCCGACAGGTCCGCGGCGTCCAGGATGTCGTTGCGCTGCTGGTAGATCACCTTGCGCTGGTCGTTGGCGACGTCGTCGTACTCGAGCAGCTGCTTGCGGATGTCGAAGTTGCGAGCCTCCACCTTGCGCTGCGCGCTTTCGATGCTGCGGGAAACGATGCCTGCCTCGATGGCTTCGCCGTCGGGCATCTTCAGCCGCTCCATGATCGCCTTCACGCGCTCGCCCGCGAAGATGCGCATCAGCGGATCGTCCAGGCTCAGGTAGAAGCGCGAGGAACCGGGATCGCCCTGGCGGCCGGACCGGCCGCGCAGCTGGTTGTCGATGCGGCGCGATTCATGACGCTCGGTGGCGATGATCCGCAGGCCTCCCTGCGCCACCACGAACTCATGGTCCCTCTGCCATTGCGCGCGCAACTCGGCGATCTTCGGCTGCCTGGCGGCCGGGTCGAACGACTCGTCCGCTTCGACCGCCTCCACCGTTTTTTCCACGTTGCCGCCCAGCACGATGTCGGTGCCGCGGCCGGCCATGTTGGTGGCGATCGTGATCATCTTCGGCCGTCCGGCCTGGGCCACGATCTCGGCTTCGCGCGCGTGCTGCTTGGCATTGAGCACCTGATGCGGCAGGCCTTCCTTGTTCAATAGCGCGTCGATCACCTCCGAGTTCTCGATCGAAGTGGTGCCCACCAGGACCGGCTGCCCGCGCTGGTAGCAGTCGCGGATGTCCTTGATGGCGGCTTCGTATTTCTCGCGGGTCGTCTTGTACACGCGATCGAGCTGGTCTTCGCGGCGATTCGGCTTGTTCTGCGGGATCACCACCGTCTCGAGCCCGTAGATCTCCTGGAACTCGTACGCTTCGGTGTCGGCCGTACCGGTCATGCCGGCGAGCTTGGCGTAGAGCCTGAAATAGTTCTGGAACGTGATGGAGGCCAGCGTCTGGTTCTCGGCCTGGATGTGCACGCCTTCCTTGGCCTCCACGGCCTGGTGCAGCCCGTCGCTCCAGCGCCGGCCCGACATCAGGCGGCCGGTGAACTCGTCGACGATGATCACCTCGCCTTCCTGCACCACGTAGTGCTGGTCGCGGTGGTAAAGGTGGTTGGCCCGCAGCGCCGCGTTCAGGTGGTGCATCAGCGCGATGTTGGCCGGGTCGTACAGCGACGCGCCCTCCGGGATCAGCCCGAGGTTGGCGAGGATGCGCTCGGCGTTCTCGTGGCCCTGCTCGGTGAGGAACACCTGGTGCGTCTTCTCATCGACGGTGAAATCGCCGGGCTTG
>JAGRPN010000398.1 GCA_019449555.1 Ramlibacter sp. | reverse complement strand
GTGCTGGACAACCTGTTCGGCGAGGTGAAGGCAGTTTCCTGCGTGGGCACGACGCATATTCCGCAGCGCTGGGACGAGTCGGGCCAGCCCTACGCGGCCACGGCGGACGACGCGGCCTACGCGACGGCGGAACTGGTGGGCCACAACGGGGAGCCCGTGATCGCGCAGATGAACATGTCGTGGGTCACGCGCGTGCGCCGGGATGACCTGGTCACCTTTCACGTCGACGGCACGCACGGCTCCGCGGTGGCGGGCCTGCAGGAGTGCCGCGCGCAATCGCGTGTCACCACGCCGCGGCCGGTCTGGAACCCCGACGTGAAGCAGACGATGAACTTCTTCGACCAGTGGCAGGAAGTGCCGGACACGCAGTTCTACGACAACGGCTTCAAGATCCAGTGGGAGCATTTCATCCGGCACGTGGTGGAAAACGAGCCCTATCGCTGGACACTGGCGGAAGGCGCGAAAGGAGTGCAGCTGGTGGAGGCCGCGCTGCAAAGCTGGAAAGAGCGGCGCTGGGTCGACCTGCAGCCGCTGGCCATCTGAGGGCATCATGGCACTGTCACTGCAATTGCCTGCTCCCGGCGGCGACCTGTACCAGTACACGCTGCGCGGCGCCCAGCCCGCCAGGCCGGTTGCCGGCGCGCGGTTCGACCGGATCGCCTATTCCGCCGCCCACGTCGTGGCCGACCCGCGCGCCGCGATCGACCCTTGGCTGCAATGCGCGCTGGATTGGGACGCCACCATCGCGTATCGGCGCCACCTGTGGTCGTTGGGGCTCGGGGTGGCCGAAGCGATGGACACGGCGCAGCGCGGCATGGGCCTGGACTGGCCGACCTCGCTCGAGTTGATCCGCCGCTCGCTGGACGCGGCGCGCGACGTTCCCGGCGCGCTGATCGCCTCGGGCTGCGGCACCGACCATCTCGCGCCGGAGACGGTGAACAGCGTCGACGAAGTCATCGCCGCGTACGAAGAGCAGATGGCTGCGATCGAAAAGCTCGGGGGCAAACTTATCGTCATGGCCAGCCGAGCACTGGCGCGCGTCGCGCGCGGTCCGTCCGACTACGAACGTGTGTACGACCGCATCCTCAGCCAGGCAGCGCAGCCGGTCATCCTGCACTGGCTCGGCGACATGTTCGATCCGGCCTTGGCCGGCTACTGGGGTTCGAACGATATCGATGCGGCTATGGAGACCGCACTGGGCATCATCGCCGCCCATGCGGCCAAGGTGGACGGCATCAAGATTTCGTTGCTCGACAAGGACAAGGAAATCGCGATGCGCCGCCGCCTGCCGCCGGGCGTGCGCATGTACACCGGCGACGACTTCAATTACCCTGAACTGATCGCAGGCGACGGCATCGGCCCGCACCGCACGCACGGCCAAAGCGACGCGCTATTGGGCATCTTCGACGCGATCGCACCGGCCGCGAGCGCGGCGCTCGCCGAACTCGCGAACGGCAATCTCGAGAAGTTCCACGCGATCCTGGGGCCGACGGTGCCACTGTCACGTCACATCTTCGCGGCGCCAACGCGCTTCTACAAGACCGGCGTCGTTTTCATGGCCTGGCTCAATGGCCATCAGAGCCACTTCACGATGGTGGGTGGCCAGCAGAGCACGCGTTCCCTGCCGCATCTGGCGGAATTGTTCCGCCTCGCCGATGCGGCCAACCTGCTGGAGCGCCCGGAACTGGCCGTGCGACGCATGAAGACGCTATTGGCGCTGCATGGGATAGAAAATTAACCATTCACTCTGAGCCTGTGCAAGCCCTTCGACAGGCTCAGGGCGAACGGTATCGGGGTAAAACATGCGTGACTTCTCCCGGGACCATCGCTGGCTCTCCATCAATACCGCGACGGTGCGCAAGAGCCGCGGCGCCGACCTGCCGCTGACCGAGATCATCGAAGCCTGCGCGCGCCGGGGCATCCGCGCGATTTCGCCATGGCGCGACCAGGTGGCCGCCGTGGGTCTGGACACAATTTCGACGCGGGTGAAGGCCCACGGCCTGGAACTCTCGGGCTATTGCCGAGGCGGGATGTTCCCGGCCGTCGGCGCCGAGGGATTGCGCGCGGCGCGCGACGACAACCGCCGCGCCGTGGACGAAGCGTGCGAACTGCGCGCGGCCTGCCTCGTGCTGGTGGTCGGCGGCCTGCCCGGCGCGCTGGCCGGCCAGGTTGCGCACAAGGACATCGCGCTCGCGCGCAGCCAGGTGCGCGACGGGATCGCGGAGTTGCTGGAGTACGCCCGCCGCGCGCAGATGTCGCTCGCGATCGAGCCGCTGCATCCGATGTACGCGGCCGACCGGGCCTGCATCAACACGCTCGAGCAGGCGCTGGACGTCTGCGACGAACTGGATCCCGGCCAGCCGGGCGGGCAAGCTTCACCCGCGCGCGCGGCGCTGGGCGTTGCGGTGGACGTCTATCACGTTTGGTGGGACCCGAAACTGCGGGCGCAGATCGAGCGCGCCGGCAAGCATCGCCTGCTGGCGTTCCACGTCTGCGATTGGCTCACGCCTACGACCGACCTGCTCAACGACCGCGGAATGATGGGGGATGGCGTCATCGACATCCCCCGGATCCGCGGCTGGATGGAGGGCCAGGGCTTCGCCGGTTACAGCGAAGTCGAAATCTTCTCGGCCGCCGACTGGTGGCAGCGCGATCACGGCGAGGTGCTGGACACCTGCATCCAGCGCCATCGCCGCGCGGTGTGATCAGGCCTTGGCGGCTACTTGCAGCGGGCGGGCCGCCGTGGCGGCGGCCGGCCGGTTCGCGGTGCCGAATTCCACCTCGCCGGAAAGCTGGCCGCCCTCTTCGATCACGACCTTGCCATAGCGCACCCGTCCCGTGACCTTGCCCGTGGAATAGATCACCAGCTTCTGGCGTGCCGTGAGGTTGCCGTCGAACTGGCCGCGAATCTCGGCGATATCGATTTCCGCCGAACCCTTGAACGAGCCGCGCTCCGAGATCTGGATCACGCGCGAGTCCATCGTTGCTTCCACCGAGCCTTCGACCACCAGCGTGTCGCAATCCGTGATCTCGACGCCCTTCAGCTTGATGTTGGGGCCGACCGTTAATTTGCTTTCGCCTTCCTGCATCGGCACCACGGGCGCGCTGTTGGCGGCGGGCGTGGCCGGCGCGGCGGCGGTGGACGTCGCCGCGCTCGCGGCGTTCGTGGCTGCGTTCGGGTTGGTCCGCTGCGTGTACGCGTCCGGTTCGCGCTTGTTGAAGAAGGGGGATTGCAATGCCATGGTGTACTTCCTCTGAGTGGCGTTAATTGAGCTGCCGATGCTAAGGACCACAAGTCAATCGCGCTCGTCCGTTTACGCAATATCGGTAACGAAGTTCGTTGCCCCGTACCGACGCATACCGCACGCGCCGCGACTTATTTCGCGCTCGCGGTAAATGGCTGTTGCGGCGGCGCGCACGCGGGCGCACGATCTCCTTCGCCAATGAGGGGAAACTCGATGAAGTTCACCAGGCGCGTCCGCATTTTTTTCGCGCTGTTCGCGGCGCTGGCGTGCGCCGCATCCGCACTGGCGGCGCTGACCTCGCCCGCGGGAGAGCCGATCGACACCAGCGCCGGCAACCTGCTGGTGGTGCTGCGCGAATCGCGCGGCGAGAACAAGCAGGACGAGTCGCTGCGGCCGTTCGGCAAGGTGCATGCGACGCTGAGCGACGGGCGCGAGATCGAGTTGGAGACCAGCTGGTACCAGTTCCTCGGCGACATGCACATCCGCCTGGTGTTCGATGGCGGCCAGACCATGCAAAGCGCTTCGCCCGAGGACCTCGCCCGCCTGCATCTCAGCCCGGAGGAGGCCCTGAAACTGGCGGTCGACAACCTGAAACGCCGTTACGGAGCGCCCGCCGCGCAGCCGTGGAGCGGCAGCCTGATGCAGGTGCAGGGCGGCGCGGCGGACTTGAACAGCAGCTATTTCCTCGATCGCGAGTTTTGGGGCGAACTGTCCTCGCAACACCCGGAAGGGCTCGTGGTGGCCGTCCCGCGCCGCGGCGGCCTGGTTTACGCGCCGGTCTCGGACGAAACGGCCGTCACGAGCCTGCGCTTCAGCGCCGCCGCCCTTTATGCCGGCGGGCCTGGAGCGCGCCTGTCCTCCGCGCTTTACCTGTTCAAGGACGGCCGCTGGTCGGTCTTCCAGGCGCCGCAGCAGCAGTAGCGGGCGGGGCTCAGTAGCTCAGGGTGTAGCGCGAACCGCGGAACCTCACCACGGCCGCCTTCGGCTTGATCTCCTCGAGGACCACCGCCGGACCGATCTCGCTGCCCTCGTTGAAGACCTGCCCGTTCACGATCAACATGCGCTGGGCGATGTTCGCCGAGTAGACGCCGCCGCTGATCGCCAATTTGGGCGCATCGGGCGGCAGGCCCGCTGCGGGCGGCGCAGCCTCGGCGGCCGCGGTTGCGGGCGCAGCGGGCACTGCGCTCGCCGGCGCACTCGCGGCTGCGGCTGCGCCGGGGCTGCGGGCCGTGGCCACCGCCACGGCTGCGGACGTCGCTACGGGCCGCGGCGTCGCTGCCGATGCCGATGCCGGCGTCGCCAAGGAGGACGCTTTCGGCGCCGGTTTCGCGGCGGCCGGTGCGGGCTTCGCCGCGGCAGGCGGGGCCACCACCACGGGTGGGGGTGGGGGCAGCACCGCGGCCGCAGGCGCAGGTGCAGGCGGCGTTACCACCGCAGCGGTCGGAGCAGCCGCGACAATTTGCGCGGGTGCCGTCGGCTCGGGCGGCGCGCCGCCGTCCCGGGACAAGTACCAACCCGCCGCGGCGAGCGCGGCCAACCCTGCCCCCGTCGCTACCCAGAACGCGGTGCGATACCCGTCTTCCGGGCGGTGCTCGCCGATGGCGGCGCGAACGGGTTGGGCATGGATGCCGCGGGCCGGATCGCTTTCGCGCTGGGCATCCGCTTTGCGGAGGGCGTCGAGGATGTAGGACATGGCGTCAGGGTTCGGTGCGCAGCCGCGGCTCGTCGATGCCGGCCACGCGGTTTAACTGCATGAAGGTCAAGGGGCCGACCTGCCCGTCGGGCACCAGTCCCTGCGCGAGCTGGAACGCCCGCAGCTGGGTCTTCAGTGCGGTCGCATCGCGGCGGCCGGCCAAAGGGGCCGACCCATTGACTTTGGCGAGTCGGGCCGCGATCCATTCGAGCGTTTCCGCGCTCGGACCCTTCGCGCCGGCGGCGTAACCGGGTGGCACTCGCCAGAGCGTGGCGAAATCGCCCTGCCAGCGCGCCGCGAGCGCGGCCAGCGTGACGGTCTGCTCGCTGCCGGCCGCACGCAGCGTGGCACTGTCGCGGGTCAGCGCAGTCAGGACGGCGTAGCTCGGGGCGCCGGTGCCCGCGTCGAGCGTGAGGATGCCCGGACGCCCCAGTTCGCGGATCAACGCCAGGTTCAGGTTGCGGCTGAAGCAGTTCAACTGCTCTTTCTGCAGCGCCTTGCAAGGCTCGCCTTCACCAGGCGTCACCTTCCAGCCTTGCGCGAGTTCACGCCAGGCTTCGTCCTGCTCGTGCAGCAGCGCGGGCGCTGCGGCCGGTGCGGCAGGCGCCTTCGGCGCCTCTTGCACCGCCGCGACGGCAGTCACGGAAGCGGCCGCAGCCGGCTTCGCCGCGATCGCGGCGGTCGGTCGAATGGCGGGGGGCGGCGCAGCCGCCTCCTCGCTCAGACGAACCGCGCCGGCGAGCAGGCCAGCCCCGGCCGCCAGGCCCAACCCCAGCACCGCTGCCGTGCGGCGCCACTGCGGCGGCGCGGCAGACTGCGTGCCGAAAACCTCGGCCGCCGCCTTCTCCACGGTCTTGCGGTCGACCGCCGCCTGCGTGTTCGCAAATGCGCCCAGCAACGCCCGGTCGCAGAGCAGGTTGATGCGGCGCGGCACGCCGCGCGAGAGCTCGTGCACGCGCCGCAAGGCCTTGCGTTCGAAAGGCAGCGGCCGGCTCAGGCCGGCGACCTCGAACCGGTGCCGCACGTAATGCTCGGTCTCGCCCGGCGTCATCGCATCCAGGTGGTAGCGCGCGATCACGCGTTGGGCGAGCTGCTCCAGCTCCGGGCGCGCCAGCATGCTGCGCAATTCCGGCTGGCCGATCAGGATGATCTGCAGCAGCTTGCGTTCCGAGGTTTCCAGGTTCGTGAGCAGCCGCAGCTGTTCCAGCACCTCGGCCGACAGGTTCTGCGCCTCGTCGATGACGAGGACGTTGTTGCGACCGGCGGCATGCGCCTGCAGCAGGAACTCGTTGAGCGGGTCGAGAAAGTCCTTGACCGTCGGAGGCACGCCGTCCCTGGCCGGCACGGCGACGTGGAACTCGTTGCAGACCGACTGCAGCAGTTCGGTCACGGTGAGCTTCGGATTGAAGATGTAGGCGACGTTGCAGTTGGCCGGCACCTGCTCCAGGAACAGGCGGCAGACCGTCGTCTTGCCGGTGCCGATCTCGCCCGACAGCAGCACGAAGCCGCCGCCCGCGCCCAACCCGTACAGCAGGTGCGCCAGCGCCTCGCGATGGCGTTCACTCATGAAAAGGTAACGCGGGTCGGGTGCGATCGAAAACGGCTCGTGCTTCAGGCCGAAATAGGACGCGTACATGGCGCCAAGGATAACGCCTCCGGCAGGCGTGGCCCTAGACGGCGGTCAAGGCGGTGCGACGCACCCGCTGCACGTTGAACGCGCTGGTGATCAGGACGGCCTGCATGAAGACCAGTCCCAGCCAGACGCCGCGGTACTGCTGGTGATCCATCAGGGCGCCGAACACGAGCGGCGAAAGCGCCTGTCCGATGTCCAGGCCGGAATAGACGATGCCGTAGACGCGGCCGGTGGCGTTCTCCGGCGTCGAGCGCTTCACCAGGAGATCGCGCGAGGGGGCGGCGATGCCGCTAGCGAAGCCCATCGCACCGAACAGCACCGGCACGGCCAGCGCCGGCAGCGCCGCCAGGCCCATGACCAGCGCCATGAGCGCAGCCGCACCGAAACCGAAGCCCACCACGCGTTCGCAGCGAGCCGGGTCCGAAGCGAGGAACCCGCCCAACACCATCCCGCCGGCGCTGCACAGCATGTAGATCGTCAGGCACATCGCGGCCAGTGCGACCGGCACGCCGTGCAACTGCCGCGCCGCTTCCGGCGCGAACGCCTGGATCACGCTCAGCACGACGGCGTAGAAAAAGAAGAAACCGAAGCACATCCACACGGCCGGGATGCGCAGGAAATCGAAGTTTCCCTCCGCATGCGCGGCGGCGGCATGCGCACGCGGCGCGGCCGGCGGCAGCCCCAGCTTCCCGCGTTGCAGCCAGAGGACCACGAGCGTGGCGAGCGGCAGCAGCCCGGCGCAGAACAAGGCGGCACGCCAGGAAAAAGCGATCGCCACGGGCACCAGCACGGCCGGCGCAAGCGCCCATCCCAGACTGCCGGTGATGCCGTGGAAGCTGTAGGCGTGCCCGAGGCGCGGCGCACTGACCTTGCGGTTGATCAACGTGTAGTCCACCGGATGGAAGATCCCGTTGCCCACGCCGGCCAGCACCGCGAACGAAGCCATCGCCCAGTAATTGGGGCTGAGCGCGTACCCGAACGCCGTCACCACGAGCAGCGCCATGCCGGCGAACAGGACGGGGCGCGGCCCGTAGCGATCGACCAGGAATCCGGACGCGGCCTGGACGGCGCACGAAACGACGAAGAAGATCGTCATGAGGAAACCGAGTTCGGTGTAGCTGGCGTGGAATGCGTCTTTGAGCCACGGAAACAGCGGCGCGAGGAGCAACTGGTTGAAGTGGCTGATCAGGTGCGCCAGTCCCACCAGAGCGATGACGCCCGCGTCCTCGCGCAGGCTGGCGGCAGGCGGCGAATGCGCGGCGGTGGCGGTGCTCATCCCGCCGATGTTAGTGGCAAGCCGCGCCCCGCGTGCGCCCGGGGTTGGATCTACAGCGCGAGTTTGGCCAGCAGGCTGGCGGCGATGCCGAGCGACAACAGCGCGAAGCCCTGCCGCAGTCGCGGCCCGGCCACGCGGGCGGCAAACATGCGCCCGATCACCAGGCCGGCCACAGCGCCCGCGCCGAAAGGCCACGCCAGGTTCCACGGCATGTAACCTGCCACACCGGCATTGAACACGCCGACGGCGGAGACCAGCGCGAGCACGCCCATCGAAGTGGCGATCACCGCCTTCATGGACAGGTCGCTCACGGCCAACAAGGTAGGCACGATGATGAAACCGCCGCCGACGCCCAGCAGCCCGGACAGGAAACCCGCACCGGCGCCGGCCATGACCAGGGCGCGCGCACAGGCGGCATTCCACTGCAGCCGGCCCAGCACAGGGTTCAAGCGGCACGGCGGAGCCTTGGGTGCCGCGACCGTCTCGCCGCGCAGCTCGCGCGATGCCTGCGAGAGCATGCGCCACGCCACCACACCCAGCACGCCCGCGAACACGAAGGTCAGCGGTCCGTTGGGAACGCGGTGGGCCAGCCACAGGCCGAACGGACTCGCCAGCCCGCCGGCCAATGCCATCAGCCCCGCCGCCTTGTAGCGCAGCACGCGCGAACGCCAGCCGAGCACCGCGCCCAGGCCGGCTGCCAGGGCCACCGCGAGCAGGCCGACGGGGCCGGCCTGGGCCATGCTCAGATGCAGCCCGAACACCAGCAGGGGAACGGCGAGGATGGCGCCGCCCGCGCCGGTCAGCGCCAGCACCAGCCCGACCAGCACACCCAGGCCGGGAGCCAGCATGGCGGGCGGCACGGCGGCGCTACTCCTGCACGACCGCGCCCGGAGCCGGGCGCACGCCGAGTTCATGCACTGCCATGCCGGCCAGCATGGCCAACGTGAAGAGCAGCGGCTGCCAGTAACCGGCGCCTGTGGCCACCACGGCGGGGCCGGGGCAAAAACCGGCCAGTCCCCAGCCCACCCCGAACACCGCGCTGCCGGCCAGCAGGCGCGCGTCGATCACGTCGCAGCTCGGCAACCTCATCTCGTCGCCCAGCACGCTGGTGCTGCGCCGGCGCGCCATCGCAAACCCGAACACCCCCACGCAGATGGCGCCCGCCATCACGAAAGCCAGGGATGGGTCCCACTCGCCGGCGAGGTCCAGGAAGGCGCGCACCTTGCCGGGGTCCGTCATGCCCGAGAGCAGCAGGCCCACGCCGAACAGGAGGCCGATCAGGAATTCCATCATTCTGTTCATGGCTGTTGCCTCACGCGAAAACATGTCGGACCAGGAACACGGTCGCGAACCCGGCGGCCATGAACGTCAGCGTCGCGGCCAGCGAGCGTCGCGACAGGCGCGAGAGCCCACACACCCCATGGCCGCTGGTGCAGCCCGAGCCATGCCGCGTGCCCCAGCCGACCAACAGGCCGGCGATGATCAGCACGGCTGCGCTGGACTCGAAGCGAGCCGTGACCGGCTCCGTGAACAGGTGCCACAGCGTCGGCGCCACCAGCAGCCCCGCGATGAACGCGATACGCCAGCCGGCGTCGCCGGCGCGCGGCCTGAGCAGCCCGCCCAGGATGCCGCTGATGCCCAGCACGCGCCCGTTGAGGAGGATGAACAGCGCC
>JAGRPN010000397.1 GCA_019449555.1 Ramlibacter sp. | reverse complement strand
TCGTTTTTGCAGCAAGTACAAGGAGACAGTCCATGCAACGTCGCACCTGGGTCGCGCTCGCCGCGCTCGCAGCTTCCGCTCTCGCCTTGCCGGCAGCCTACGGCCAGGCGAGGGAAATCAAGATCGCGCACATCTACAGCCGCACCGGCCCGCTGGAGGCGTACGGCAAGCAGACGCAGACCGGCCTGATGATGGGGTTCGATTACGCGACCGGTGGAACGATGACCGTGAACGGCCGCAAGATCGTCCTGATCGAGAAGGACGACCAGGGCAAGCCGGATCTCGGCAAGTCGCTGTTGGCCACCGCGTACGCCGACGACAAGGTGGACCTGGCGATCGGGCCGACCTCTTCGGGCGTGGCGCTGGCGATGCTGCCGGTGGCCGAGGAATACAAGAAGATCCTGCTGGTGGAGCCGGCCGTCGCCGATTCCATCACCGGCGACAAGTGGAACAAGTACATCTTCCGCACCGGCCGCAACAGCTCGCAGGACGCCGCGTCGAACGCGGTCGCGCTCGACAAGCCGGGTGTCAGCATCGCGACGCTCGCACAGGACTACGCGTTCGGGCGGGACTTCGTCGCAGCGTTCAAGCAGCAGATCAAGCAGGCAAAGATCGTGCACGAGGAATACCTGCCGATGAACACCACCGACTTCACCGCCGGTGCGCAGCGCCTGATCGACAAGCTCAAGGACATCCCGGGCCGCAAGGTGATCTTCATCAACTGGGCCGGCGCGGGCAACCCATTCAAGATCGCCGACCTGGACCTGAAGCGCTACGGTATCGAGATCGCCACCGGCGGCAACATCCTGCCGGCCATGGCGGCGTACAAGCAATTCCCCGGCATGGAGGGCTCGACCTACTACTATTTCGCGATCCCGAAGAACCCGGTGAACGAGGCGCTGGTGGCGAGTCATTACAAGCAGTTCAAGAGCCCGCCCGACTTCTTCACGGCCGGCGGATTCTCGGCGGCGATGGCGGTCGTGACCGCGCTGAAAAAGACCAACGGGGACACATCGGCGGACAAATTGATCCCCGCGATGGAGGGCATGAGTTTCGACACGCCCAAGGGCAAGATGACCTTCCGCAAGGAGGACCACCAGGCGATGCAGAGCATGTACCACTTCAAGATCAAGGCGGACCCCGCGTTCGCCTGGGGCGTGCCGGAACTGGTTCGCGAGATCAAGCCGGACGAGATGAAGATCCCGATCCGCAATAAACGCTGACGCGAAGGTGAGCCTGCTTGCGACCAGGGACCTGACCATCCGCTTCGGCGGCCATGTGGCCGTCGATGGCGTGACCTGCGCTTTCCAGCCGGGCACGCTCACGGCGATCGTCGGACCCAACGGGGCGGGCAAGACAACGTATTTCAACCTCATCTCGGGCCAATTGAAGGCGACCGCGGGGCAGGTGACGCTCGACGGGCGCGACCTGTCCGGCTTGTCCGCTTCCGAGCGCACCCGGGCCGGGCTCGGACGCGCGTTCCAGCTCACCAACTTGTTCCCGCGCCTCACCGTGCTGGAGAACGTCCGGCTCGCCGTGCAGGCCGCACGGACAGGCAAGCACCGGGGCGGCTTCAATTTGTGGAGCATCTGGAGCGACCACCACGACCTGACCCAGCGCGCCGACGAAATCCTGGCCGCGGTCGCGCTGGCGGACAAGGAGCACCAACTGGTGGCGAGCCTGCCCCATGGGGACCAGCGCAAACTCGAAGTCGCGCTGCTGATGGGACTGGAATCGCAGGTGTTCATGTTCGACGAGCCGACGGCCGGCATGAACGCGGCCGAGGCGCCCGTGATCCTGAACCTGATCCGCAAGCTCAAGGAGGATGCGAGCAAGACCATCCTGCTGGTCG
>JAGRPN010000396.1 GCA_019449555.1 Ramlibacter sp. | reverse complement strand
CGCAAGGACGACATCATCAAGACGGGCGCGCAGAAGGTCAGCCCGAAAGAAGTCGAGAATGCAATTTACGCCTTGCCCGGGGTCCTCGAGGTGGCGGTGATTGGCTTGCCCGACCCGATTCTTGGAATGGCGATCAAGGCGGTCGTCGTCGCGGAACCGAAAGCCGGCCTCACGCCGCGGGATGTCATGCGTCATTGCGCCAGGCACCTGGAAGATTTCATGGTGCCCAAGGTCGTCGAATTTACCGGGAGCCTGCCCAAGACGGAATCTGGAAAGATCAGGCGCCGGGCGGTTGCATCCGAACTTTCGAAGGCAGAAGAATGACCGAGCCGCCGGCGGATCGAACCCGCCTCGATGGGGATCACGACAGCGTCGCTCCCGGGGCGCACGATGTTTCGTCATTCAGCGCTGATTGGCTGCGGATCGACCCTGCCGTGGAGGCGCAGCGGATCAGTCAGGCGATCCACCAACAGGTCTTTCGCCGGTTACGCCGGCGCGGCGCGATCGTCGCGTTGTCTGGCGGCATCGACAGCAGCGTAACAGCGGCTCTGTGTGCTGCGGCGCTCGGAGCAAGGAACACGCTTGCCGTATGCATGCCGGAGAAGGATTCGGACAAGGAGAGTCTTCGCCTCGGGCGGCTGGTGGCAGACACGTTCGGCATTCCCAGCGTTGTGGAGGATATCGAGCCTGTCCTGTCGGCTGCCGGCTGCTATCGGCGCTTCGAGAATGCCGTGCGCAGGATCGTTCCGGCATTCGGTCCGGGCTGGGGTTGCAAGCTCGTTATTTCGAATGCACTCAAGAACGCGGGCTACACCATCACTTCCCTCGTCGTGCAATCGCCGGATGGGTGCCGACAGACCTTACGCATGCCGCTGGACGTCTATCTTGAACTTGTCGCTACAACGAACATGAAGCAGCGCACGCGCAAGCAGATTGAATACTTTCACGCCGACCGTCTCAATTACGCGGTTTCCGGAACTCCAAACCGGCTTGAATACGACCAGGGCTTCTTTGTCAAGAACGGCGATGGCGCTGCCGATTTCAAGCCCATTGCGCACCTGTACAAGAGCCAGGTCTACCAGCTGGCGGAACATCTCGGCGTACCGGAGGAGATACGGCGCCGAACGCCCACCACCGATACCTGGTCGCTCGCGCAGACCCAGGACGAGTTCTATTTTTCGCTTCCGCATCAACTCATGGATCTGTGCCTCTACGGCCTGGATAACGCCGTGCCGGCGGATAGGGTCGCATGCGCTGCCGGCCTGACGCAAGAGCAGGTCCGCCGTGTCTGGCAGGACATTGCGGCCAAACGCAAAGCGACGCAGTATCTGCACGAGGCGCCGTTGCTGGTCGAGCCGGTGCTGCGTATGGCCCCAACATGAGTCAGATCCGCGCCTGCACACCGGCGGATATGCCGCGTGTTGCCGATCTTTTTCACACCATCTTTCGCAAGTCATCCGGACCGGCGCCAGTTTCACTCCAGCGGTATTTGCTGGAATTGTTCCTCCAAGTGCCATGGCAGGATCCGGAGCTGCCCTCCCTGGTCTACACCGCGCCCGATGGAGCCGTGAGCGGGTTCATTGGCGTTATTCCCCTGAGAATGTCCTTTCGGGGTAAGCCCATTCGGGTGGCTCTCACCAGTTCGATCATGGTCGAGAAACCAAAGGACGATCCGCTCGCCGGAGCACGGTTGCTAAGGGCGGTCTTGAATGGACCTCAGGACCTCTCGATCAGCGATGACTCCAACCATATATCAGTGGCGATGTGGAAGAAGCTCGGCGGCCAATCAGTGCCTTTGGAGAGCATGGACTGGTTGCGGGTGCTTCGACCGGCGGGGTTTGCTCTCTCGATGGGCCGCGATCGCATTCCCATGGTCAGGCTGGCTCACCCGATCTGTTTGGCAATTGACGGCATCGCGATGCGGGTCGCGAGCAATCGATTCCGCCTCGACACCGAGCGCGTGGCGCGCAGCATCGATGTCGATCTGAGCGACGAGTCGCTTTTCAAACTCCTTCGTGATTTTGCCGCGACGTATTCGTTGGGGCCGGCCTGGGACACCGACAGTCTCAGATGGCTCTTGCACCATGCTGCGCAAAATCGGCGTCATGGCAGCCTTGTGTGCCGCGCGGTTTACTGGAAGGCCGCGACCCCCGTTGGTTGCTACTTGTACTATGGTCGTCCCCACGGCGTGGCTCATGTCCTTCAAGTGATGGCGTCCCCGGGTGCCGCTGGAATTGTCCTGGATAGTCTTTTTGAGCAGGCGCATCAGAATCGCTGTGTGGCGGTCAGGGGCAGGACACACAGTCGGTATATCGATGAGCTGTTCAGCCGTGATTGCATCTTTTTCAATCGAGGTTCGGTCGTCGTGCATTCGCGCGACGCCGATGTCGTCGAGGCGGCCCGCTCAGGCGATGCACTCATGACCGGCCTGGCGGGAGAAGCCTGGACCCGCATCGCCGGTGGTGACGTTTTCAATTAGCCTTTTTCGAAAAGGCGCTTGAGAATCGGACGCTAGGTGGCGCAGGCGTCCGCCCGCAAGGCAGCCTCGCGCCCCCGGCGAACATCGACCGGCCCCAACAGCAGCAGGCCCACGACGAACAGCACCCCGGTCGACATGATGGCCAGGCGCTGGTTGCCACCGGTCGCCCACGTGATGGCTCCGTAGGTCAACGGGCCGATGATGCTGGCAAGACGGATCGCGAAGGTCCACAGCCCATAGAACTCGGCCAACTGCTTTTGCGGCGCGAACATGCCGGCCATGGCACGGCCGGCCGACTGGCTGGAGCCCATGCACAGTCCCGCGATGGTTGCGGCCCACCAGAAGCCGCCCTTGGTCGTCGTGATGGCCGCGATCACACACGTGGCGATCCAGCCGACGAGCGTGGAAGCGAGTGCGATCTTGTGCCCGATGCGATCCTGCAGGTAGCCCCAGGCGAACGCCCCGCCCGCCGCCGCGAGATTGAGAACGAAGATCAAGACCATGGTTTCCTGCTGCCTGAATCCGATCTCGGTCTCGGCGTAGATCGCCGCCAGCGTGATCGCCACCGCTACGCCGCCCTGGTAGAAAACGGCGCACAGCAACAGCCACATGAAGTCCTTGAAGCTGCGCGCCTGCGCGAACGTGCGGTGCAGCCGCTGCAGCGAGGCTTTGAGGCCGCTTTGCCGCAGCGCCTCGGGATTGGGCTGCGCACGCTCGCCGAGCAGCCAGAAGGTGACCAGCGCCGCGGCCCCATACAGCAGCGCGGTGATCACCATCGTGACGGGGACGAATCGTTCCGCCGGGATGCCCTGCCCTTGCGCCCAGATCACGTACCCAAGGCATAGCCCCAGCGCGAGCATCCCGCCGAAGTAGCCGAAACTCCAGCCCCAGCCGCTGACCTTGCCCAGGGCGGCGGGCCGGGCCAGTTCGGGCAGGAAGGCCGCGGTCAGCGATTCGCCATACGAGTAGAACGTGTTCGACACGACGATGAGCGCGATCGCGAGCGCCACGTTGCCGGGTCCGGCGAATGCCAGACCCGCCGTCGATACCACACAGGCGGCCGTGAACAGCGCCAACAGCCGCTTCTTGGCGGCGCGCAGATCGGCATAGGCCCCGATGCTCGGCATCGTCACCATCACGATGGCATAGGAGGCGCTGAGCGCCGCGGTCCAGGCGAACGTGGCCCACTGCGCCTTGCCCGCGATACCGCCGACGAAATACGCAGCGAACACGGCCGTGATCACGACCGTCGTGTAGCCCGAGTTGGCGAAGTCGTACATCGCCCAGCCGAACACTTCGCGCTTGCGCACGCCGGGGTTCAGCGCCTCCTGCGAAAACAGCGCCACGAAGCCTCCTCCACCAAATTCGCGGACCGTCAGGCCGCGTTATTGAAGTTCGCGGCCTTCACGGCCGCGTTATCGTCTAGTGCAAATGCCGCGGCCGCCGGCCACCGCCATGGCCGGACCCTCCGCCGGTGCCGCGCGGGGGCTTGCCGATCTCGAGCGAATTCACCAGTGCGTCGAAACGCTGGCCGAAAAGCTTGTCGATCTCCGCGACGACACCCCCGAGTTCGGACCCGTCGAAGTGCCGCTCCATCAGGTTGATCACGTCCTCCACGAGGAGGTCGCGCTGAACCTGCATGATCGCCGCCGGCGTGGGGCCAACGAACAGCATGACGAAATCGTCGCGCGACTCTGCCTCGGGCGGCTCTTCCTCCTCATCGAACTCCGCGTCGTAGAAGGTCACCTCGATGGCGGCGCCCTGCTCCGACAGCTCGTTCAGACTCATGCACATCTCATCGAGCGACTGGCGGAAATCCTCGTCGCCCGGCACCGTCCAGCACATCCGCAGGAGATGCTCCGGGGCGTCGAACTTGATGCCCGGCTCTTCTTCGTAGGCACTTTCGGCGCCGTCGGCCAGCGACTTCGCGCCGGCATAGGTCCAGAGCGGCTTGAGGGCATCCTGCAGCTGCGTGTAGCTCACGTCGTGGCGCAGCGGCACTTCGCCATGGACGTGGATTTCGAACGGAGCGTTATAGCGTGACATGGTGAACCCCCGATTTTGTGCTGTCTCATGGCTGCTCCTCGGCGTGCCGGTTCGCGCCGGCGTTTCCCTGGTGCCTCGAGCCGGAATCGAACCGGCACGCTGCGGTTAAGCAAGCGGCGGATTTTAAGTCCGCTGTGTCTACCTATTTCACCATCGAGGCCCATCGGCATTGTGAAACAAAAACGAAACAGCCCCGGCAACGCGCGTTGACGGGGCTGTGAAGCTGGAGGCGCGCACCGGAGTCGAACCGATCTAGAAGGATTTGCAATCCTCTGCCTAACCGCTTGGCTAGCGCGCCATACCCAAGAAAAAGGGAAGCGACCGCTTCCCTTTTCTGGATTTATGGAGCGGGCAAAGAGTCTCGAACTCTCGACCTCAACCTTGGCAAGGTTGCGCTCTACCAACTGAGCTATGCCCGCATTTGAGCCTCGAATTATAACGCAGAAATTCCGGGCCCTTCGCGACCTCAGTGCTTCACCGACACCGGCACGGCGGGCTGCACGCCTTCGCCGGCAACGGGCGGTGTCGCCGCGACCGCGGGCTCCTCATCGGGCAACGGCGAAGGCTGGCGCTCCAGCGCCACCTCCAGCACCTTGTCGATCCATTTCACCGGCACGATCTCGAGCCCGCTCTTCACGTTCTCGGGGATTTCCTGCAGGTCCTTCGCGTTCTCTTCCGGAATCAGCACCGTCTTGATGCCGCCGCGCAGCGCCGCCAGCAGTTTTTCCTTCAAGCCGCCGATCGCCGTGACCTCGCCGCGCAGCGTGATCTCGCCCGTCATGGCGACGTCGGCGCGAACCGGAATTCCCGTCAGTGCGGAGACGATGGCCGTGGTCATTGCCGCACCGGCGCTGGGGCCGTCCTTCGGCGTAGCGCCGTCGGGCACGTGGACGTGCATGTCCTTCTTCTCGAACACCTCGTCCGCAATGCCCAGGCGGCGTGAGCGGCTGCGCACCACCGTCCGTGCGGCCGAAACCGATTCCTTCATCACGTCGCCCAGCGACCCGGTGGTGGTAAACACGCCCTTGCCCGGCATCAGTGCGGCTTCGATCGTCAGCAGGTCCCCGCCGACTTCGGTCCATGCCAGGCCGACCACCTGTCCAACCTGGTTCTGCTGCTCGGCGCGGCCATACGTGTACTTGCGCACGCCGAGGAAATCGTTGAGGTTTTCCGCATTGACGATGACCTTGGGCGTCATCTTCTTCAGCTGCAGTCCCTTGACCACTTTGCGGCAGATCTTGGACAGGTCGCGCTCGAGCGAACGCACGCCGGCTTCGCGGGTGTAGTAGCGGATGATGTCGCGGATCGCGTCCTCGGTGACTTCGAGTTCGGTTTCCTTGACGCCGTTGTTCTTCATCTGCTTGGGCAGCAGGTACTTGGTGGCGATGCTGGTCTTCTCGTCCTCGGTGTACCCCGAGAGGCGGATCACTTCCATCCGGTCCAGCAGGGCCGGCGGAATGTTCATCGAGTTCGACGTCGCGACGAACATGACGTCCGACAGGTCGAAATCGACCTCGACGTAGTGATCGCCGAACGTGTGGTTCTGCTCGGGGTCCAGCACCTCGAGCAGCGCACTCGACGGATCGCCGCGGAAGTCGGTGCCCAGCTTGTCGATCTCGTCGAGCAGGAACAGCGGATTGCGCGTGCCGACCTTGGACAGGCTCGACAGCACCTTGCCCGGCAAGGCGCCGATGTAGGTGCGGCGGTGGCCGCGGATCTCGGCTTCGTCGCGCATGCCGCCCAGCGCCATGCGCACGTACTTGCGACCGGTCGCCTTCGCGATCGACTGCCCGAGCGAGGTTTTGCCCACGCCGGGCGGGCCGACCAGGCACAGGATCGGCGCCTTCAATTTGTCGACGCGCTGCTGCACCGCGAGGTACTCGAGGATCCGGTCCTTGACCTTCTCCAGGCCGTGGTGGTCTTCGTTCAGCACGTCCTCGGCGTGGCCGAGGTCATGCTTGATCTTGGTCTTCTTGCTCCAGGGCAGGCTGGTGAGCACCTCGATGTAGTTGCGCACCACGGTCGCTTCGGCGGACATCGGCGACATCAACTTGAGCTTCTTGAGTTCGCCGTCGGCCTTCTTCTTGGCCTCCTTGGGCATCTTGGCGGCCTTGATCTTCTTTTCGATCTCTTCGATATCGGCGCCTTCTTCGCCCTCGCCCAATTCCTTCTGGATCGCCTTGACCTGCTCGTTCAGGTAGAAGTCGCGCTGATTCTTCTCCATCTGGCGCTT
>JAGRPN010000395.1 GCA_019449555.1 Ramlibacter sp. | reverse complement strand
TGTCCGCGGCCTTGCGCACGCGTTCGTTGGCGACTTCCTTCGGCTGGCGCGCCAGCATGAGGCTGAAGCTCATGTTGTCGCGCACGGTCATGTGGGGGTACAGCGCGTAGTTCTGGAACACCATGGCGATGTCGCGTTCCTTCGGCATCATGTTGTTCACGACCTTGCCGCCGATCAGGATCTCGCCCTCGGTGATCTCCTCGAGGCCGGCGATCATGCGCAGCAGCGTGGACTTGCCGCAGCCCGACGGCCCCACCAGGACGGTGAACTGGCCGTCCTCCATGTCGATGTTGACGCCGCGGATGATTTGGGTTGCGCCGAAATATTTTTCGACTCCCTTGATTTGGACGGCAGCCATGGTCTCCGAGGCAGGTTGATGTGTGAAGCCAGCGCTCTTGTAGCATGAAAAAAAGAATGCGTCATCAGGCGTGGACCGGGACCTTCGCCGTGCGCCCGGCGCAACTAGGGTAAACACGGACGTGGCTATTGGTAATATGGTCACACGATTGAGCCCGACAATGGCAGGCATGAAGAACGTCCACGGCAACACCGTCGATCACCTCGGCGAGGCGATCGTGGCCGGGCGTTATCCGGCCGGGCTGGCCATCCCGCCGGAACCCAAGCTGTGCGAAGAGCTCGGGGTCAGCCGCACCGTGATCCGCGAGTCCGTCAAGTCGCTCGTCGCCAAGGGCCTGCTATCAACCGGCCCGAAGGTCGGCACCCGGGTCCTGCCCGAAGAACACTGGAACTGGTTCGACCCCGATGTGATACTTTGGAAGTCGAAGGCCGGCCTTACGCGCGAATTCCTGCGCGACCTGCAGGACCTGCGGCGCGTGCTCGAGCCCGCAGCGGTGCGCATGGCGGCGCAGCGCGCCACCGCGCAGGACCTGGCCGAGATCGAGGCGGCCTACCAGGGCATGCGCAAATCGGTCGAGGAGGGCGGCGATTACGTCGCTTACGACCTCCTGTTTCACCAGGGGCTACTGCGGGCCTCGCATAACCGCATGATCGTGCAGATGAGCAAGGTGCTCAGCGCCCTATTGCGCACCAGCTTCGAGATTTCCACCAGCCGCAAGGACGGGCCCAGGAGCTCGCTGCCGCTGCACCGGGCGGTCCTCAACGCGGTGGTCGCGCGCAACCCCGCGAAGGCCGAGAAAGCCACCGTTGTGCTGATCGACGGCGCGGACCACGACATCGAGCAAGTGCTGGCCAGCCGCAGGAAGCTCCCCAGCTTGAACACTCCACCGTCGCGGCTGAAGGCCGCCTGAACCCGAATGAAGAGAATCATCGACCTGTTCTTCAGGCTGCTCGGACTGCTGGTCGTCGTGTGCATGGTCGCGATGGTCATCATGGTGTTCGGCAACGTCATCCTGCGCTACGCCTTCAACTCGGGGATCACCGTGTCGGAGGAGTTGTCGCGCTACTGCTTCATCTGGCTGACCTACATCGGCGCCATGATCGCGATGCGCGAGCGCGGCCACCTCGGCGTGGACACGATGGTCAAGTACTTGCCGGTCGCCGGCAAGAAGGCCTGCCTGTTCGTCAGCGAGGCCCTCATGCTGCTATGCAACGTCCTGTTCATCATGGGGACCTACGAGATGCATGACCTGCAGGTCACCAACGTGTCGCCGGTCGTCGGCATCTCGATGATCTGGGTCTATGGCGTGGGCTATGTGGTCGGCGCGGTGATGGGGCTGTTCAACCTCAACGTGCTGTTCCGGCTGGTCACAGGGCGCCTGACGGAAGACGAGCTCGTGCAGGTGGTCGAGTCGGAAGACCTGCCGCATGGCGAGGTGGTCGGCGCCGAGGCACTGGTCAAGCAAGGTGCCCGGTCATGACCGTCAGCGTGTTCATCTTCAGCCTGCTGGGCGCGATGGCGATCGGAATGCCGATCGCCTACTCGCTGTTGGTGTGCGGGCTGGCATTGATGGCCTACATGGCCGGCACCGGTGCGCTGCCCGCGTTCGACAGCCAGATCCTGGCGCAGCGCTTCGTGGACGGCGCCGACAACTTTCCGTTGCTGGCGGTGCCCTTCTTCCTGCTGGCCGGCGAATTCATGAATGCCGGCGGGCTGTCGCGGCGCATCGTGAACCTGGCGATGGCCTGGGTCGGTCATTTCCGCGGCGGCCTCGGCTATGTCGCGGTGATGGCGGCGGTGATCATGGCATCGCTGTCGGGCTCGGCGGTGGCCGACACGGCGGCGCTCGCCGCGCTGCTGATTCCGATGATGCGGCAGGCGGGCTACGAAGTGAACCGCTCGGCCGGCCTGATCGCCGCAGGCGGCATCATCGCGCCGGT
>JAGRPN010000394.1 GCA_019449555.1 Ramlibacter sp. | reverse complement strand
CTGAGGCTGCGATGAGTTCGAACCTGATCATTCTCTGCGCGGGCGCAGCGAAGGCGGCATTAGCCGATCCGCTCACCGAATTCACGGCGCTCACCGGCGTAACCCCGGTCGTCATCTACGGTACGACGGGCGCTCTCCAGGCACGCATAGAGGGTGGCGAGCCGGCGGACGTATTCATTGCGGGTCGGCCTGCACTGGAACAACTTGCAGTGGCCAGAAGGATTGATGGCGCCAATATGGCAAATCTCGGGCGCGTCGGTGTCGGCCTCGCGGTGCGGCGGCTCACGAACCCGCTACCGGATATCTCAACTGTACTTGCGCTGAGAGAGGTGTTGCTCGAGGCTGCGTCGCTGGCCTACGGCGATCCGCAAGGCGGAGACTCGAGCGGCAAACATTTCCGCTCGGTGCTCAACGAGCTCGGCATCGCTGAGAGGGTACGAGAAAAGACGCTGCTGGCTCCCTTGGGATTGGCTGTGGCAGAGTATGTTTCCATGGGGCAAGCAGCCATCGGAGCTACGCAGAGCAGTGTCATCCTGGCGAACGCAGGAGTCGTTCTCGCCGGTATGCTTCCAGAAGCCCTGCAGCACTACACGACCTATTCTTACGGGGTTCTTCGCGGCGCTCCCAATCTGGAAGGGGCCATGCAGATCGTGAGACATCTGTCCGGCCAGGCTTCCATCGAAAGTTTTGCCAGGACAGGATTCGCGCAATAGCTCGTTTCACGAATTTGACGGTAGTTTTGGCGGCAGGCTACCGAGCTGAATTGATCAGCAGCAGAGTACATGCCACGTGCCGACGGATATTCGATTCCCTCCGGGGCCAAGTCCGCTGCTCGCGCGGATGAGCCCGGGCCACGGGGCCGCCGGTGCCCCGTGCCGAGTGCCGGCTCTTGATACGCGTCATGTTCGCAACCGCGCCACTCGCCAATACTGAACGAGCATGTCCGCGCTCGGATCATCGTTTCCCCGCTCCCGGCCGGGGTCGGCCCGACCCGACCCGCTACGTCGGGCTTTGCTGGGCGTTTGCCCAGTCCTCGCCGTGGGCCTGGCCGGATGCATCTCGCTGCCACGAGAGCAGCCGCAGTATGTGGCACCGTTCTCGACAGCGCTCGAGCTCGATGCGCTGCCCCGTGGCTGGGAGGAAGTCGTGCTGCGGCCCGACCTGCCGCGCACCGACTATGGCGTGGCCGAGCTCGACGGCCGCCGCGTGCTGCGCGCGAGGGGCCACGGCGCTTCCGGCCTGCGCTGCCGCCTGCAGGCCGATCCGCAAGCCACGCCGTGGATGCGCTGGTCTTGGTGCACGCGCGAGGTGCCGCCAGGGATGTGCGTGGAGCGCAGCGAAACCGACGATTCGCCGGCACGCATGATGGTGGCGTTCGATGGTGACGAGCAGCGCCTGTCGCTACGAGACCGCGCCTTGTCCGAACTGGTGCTGCTCATCACGGGCGAACACCTGCCGTATGCGACCCTCATGTACGTGTGGGACGCGCAGCTGCCCGTGGGCAGCGTCGTGAATTATGCGCGGACCAGCCGCATCCGCTACCTTGTGGTCGAGAGCGGGCCCGGGCGGGCCGGAGGCTGGCTGCGATACGAGCGCAATGTCGTGGAGGACTTCCGGCGCATCTTCGGCGAAGACCCCGGCCCGGTGGACAGCGTCGGGCTGATGACCGACAGCGACGATCTGAAGGTTGACGTCGAGACCTGGTACGGGGACATCCGCCTGGAGGCGGCCTGAGCCGGATGCAGGCGAATGTCGTCGGTGCGGCGTCGCGCGCGAGGTATTTCTTCCAGCCACTAACGGAGCCTCACCCGGTCGCATCACAAGATGGACATCATTCGCCTCAGCCACTCCCTCCAGGAGGATGCCGTCACGATCGTTTTCCTGAACGTCTTGCTGAAACAGCTGGGCTTGCCAATACCAGCCGTGCCGACCCTGCTCCTGGCTGGCAGTCTGTCTGCAGCGCCGATGGAATTGGGCAAGATCCTCGTCGCTGCCGTGCTTGCGTCGGTCGTGGCCGACTGGCTCTGGTACCGGGCAGGCAAGCTGTTCGGGTACCGGCTGCTGGCGGGGCTGTGCAGGCTGTCGATCAATCCCGGCTCGTGCGTAAGCCAGACCGAAGGGCGCTTCATGCGCTGGGGCGTCTCGTCACTGATCGTCGCCAAGTTCATTCCTGGATTTTCCACCGTCGCCCCGCCGATTGCGGGCGCCCTGCGCATGCCCCAACTGGGCTTTCTGGTGGCCGCTGGGCTCGGCGCCGGTCTGTGGGCCGGACTACCGCTCGCCGTCGGCTGGGTATTGAAGGATTCTGTCCAGGCGGTCATCGTCGCCCTCGACCAGAATGCTGGCCTGGCACTGTTGGTTGTGTTGCTGCTTGTCGGCAGCTGGTTCGGCTGGAAGCTGTGGCAGAAATACCAATTCAGAAGATTGAGTGCCATTCCCCACATCACCCCCGATGAACTGATCACGGCTTTGAATGCGCCGAAGCCGCCCCTGGTCCTGGACTTGCGCGGAATCGCCATGAGCGGCGAAACGGGCCCCATTTCAGGTTGCAGGGTGGCGCAAATAGGTAACTTGCGAGCCGCAGTGGCGGATTGGCCGAAAGACCAGCCGATCGTCACGATCTGTGCGTGCCCGGACGACGCGGGCGCGATTCAGGCTGCACATGATCTCTTGAACGACGGCTTCTTGTCGGTGCGGCCTCTGCGAGGCGGCTACGATGCATGGGTCAATGCCACAGCTGCAGACGCGGCTGAGCGCGGCTGACACTTCACCCCATTGGTGCACCTTATTGCAACAGGCCGCGAGCCTTCATGCGGTCGCAGACATTGTGGCGCGGCGTTGGCAGGGTCATGTGCTTTTCTTTGGCGCGGGCCTGCATCAGCTGGTGCTGTTCGTCCTGTGCGGCCTTGCATTCGGCATAGGTCTTGGCGGCCAGCATCTTGTCGCGATGGGCGGCGCGCTCCTGAGCGCTCATCAGTTTCCAGCCAAAGGTGTTGTCCTGATTGAACCGGAACCGCGGCCGCTCGGATGCGGGACCTCTGCCGGGACCGGGACCGGGTTGAGCGTAGCCAGGCAAGGCGACAGAAGTGCCGAGCAACGCAACCAAGGCGATGTGAGAAAGTTTCATCGTGCTGCCCCTTTCAGGGAGAAGACTCGATCTGTGCGGGAATCTGTGCCTTACCCAAGGTAGTTGCGGCGAAGCTTCGCCGCTTTGAGCTGGATCACATTGTCGGAGGAAGACGTTTTGGAGAGCACTGAGTTGCCGGCCATGTCGTTCATGAACAGCTGCACCTATGCAACAGCCTTCGGGACCAGCCACCGCGTCAACACGACCTTGACGGTGTCGTTGACTACCAGACAGGCGACCATGGCGTAGGCGAGCAGCGTGAGCGTCTGCCGCCATGGCAACGGCGCCAGGCCCGGCAACCCCACGTAGGTCAGCGCCGTGCCCGCCAGCACATCGGCCGCCAGCGCAGCGACGAGGATGCCGCTGGGCATCGTCGTCCAGAACCAGCGGCGCTCGCGGGCCGAGACGATGGAAAAAACCGCCAGGTAGAGCAGCAGCAGGAAGCTGAACGTGTACAAGGAGCCGTCGTGCCGGTCCAGGCCGAAGCGCGCCCATGCGAACCACAGCAGCGCCAATGCCTCGACAACCATGAACATGCCCAGTGCCACGGACACTGCGACGAAGCCGCCGATGTTCCAGGTCTCCGGCCTGCGTGAAGGCTGCACGTGATCGGTGGCAAGAGCGATCTTCGCGAAGTCGGTCATGAAGGTCAGCAGCAGCATCGCGAAGGCGGAAACGGCGAACTTGCCCGTCAGCAGGTAGGCGACCGCGACAAACGTCGACTTCAGGATCGTGCGGCTGATCTTGTTGATGATCCAGGTGAGGATGCGCTGATAGATCGTGCGGCCCTGCTGCACCAGCGCGATGATGTTGGTCAATCCCGCGTCGGTGAGCACAACGCTGGAAGCGCTCTTGGCCACATCGGTGGCGGTACTCACCGCGATGCCGACTTCGGCCTGACGAAGCGCCGGCGCATCGTTGACGCCATCGCCGGTCATGCCGGTCACATGGCCCATGGCCTGCAGGTGCTGCACGACGGTGTACTTGTCCTGCGGATACACCTCCGCAAACCCATCGACGCCAGCCAGGTAATCGACCTGCTCCGAGCCGGCCTTCGCGCTGGCGGCCTTCAGTTCGTCGACGTGGCGGATGTTGGGCAGGCCGACGCTTTTCGCGATCTCGCGCGCCACCGGCAATGCATCCCCCGTCAAGACCTTCACACCAACACCCAGATCGCGAAGTTGGGTGATGAGTTGCGCGGCGTCCGGCCGCAGCGGATCGACCAGTGTGACGAGTCCGAGCAGGATGGGCGTTGCTGCCGCGGGACCCCGCGCTACCGCCAGCGTTCGGTAGCCCTTGCTAGCCGATTCGCTGACCTGTGACTCCAGGGCCTCGATCGCCGGCGCGGCCAGGCCGCAGGCCGAAGCAACGGTACGTACAGCCCCCTTCATCACGCGCAGCGGCTGCCCGTTGCGGCTGACCACCGCCTCTGTACGCCGGTTCTTCGCATCGAAGGGTGCGAACGAAACGGGCGTGAACGCCGCCTGGCCTTCGAAGACGCGGCGCACCCTGGCTGCCCCGAGGAATGCCAGGTCGATGGGATCCTGGTCAGCCTCCTGCGACGCGAGGGCGCCGGCCAGCAGCACCTCCGATTCGGTCGCGCCGCCAAGCGGGATCACACCGGTCACGGCCAGTTGATTCATCGTGATCGTGCCGGTCTTGTCCGCGCACAGCACGTCCATCGTGGCGGCATCCTCGGCCGCACTCAGCCTCGTGACCAGGACGCCACGCTTGGCCAGTTCGCTGGAACCTACCGCCATGCTCACCGTGAACATCACCGGTAGCGCCACTGGCACGGCACTCATCAACAGCACCAGCATGAGCGGAATCATTTCGATCAGCGGCGCGGACCGGACAAGCGAAACCAAGACCACGACAGCCAACATCGCGCCCACGATCACGAACAGCCAGCGCACCACCCTGGCCACCACGGCTTCGATGTGCAGCTTGGGGCGAGCCTGCTGAACCAGCTCCGTGGTGCGGCCGAACAGGGTGCGAGCGCCCGTCAGCAGCACTCGAGCGTTGCCCTCGCCGCGCCGCACGACCGAACCGGAAAACAGATCGTCACCGGCCATCTTGTCGATGTCCTTCGACTCGCCAGTGAGCGCCGACTGGTCCACGCCCAAGGTGCCGTTCAAGAGTTTCAAGTCGGCGGGGACGATGTCGCCCGAGCGTATCCGGACGATGTCGCCGGGCACCAGCTCCCGGGCGGCGATGACTTGCCAGGTCGCGTCACGCAAGACCCGCGTGCTCACCTGAAGCCGCCGCCTCAATGCCTGCACCACGCCGGCCGCCCGGCGCTCCTGGGCAAAAGCGAGAATCGCGTTCAGGATCAGCAGCGCCGCCACGATCGCGAGGTCCGAATACTTTCCGAGCACCGCCGACAGCACGATGATCAACTCGAGCATCCAGGCGGACAGACCCCAGAATTTGCCCAGAAATCGCCGCAACGGATGCTCGGGCCGTTCGGTGACTTCGTTGTAGCCGTGCTCCTGGATCAGAGCCTGGGCCTCAGCGCCAGAAAGTCCAGCGAGAGAATCCAAGATCGGCGCCTTTGCTCCTAGCGGCCCCGGATCAGCAGGACGGGCGCCGATGCGATCCGCGCAAGCGACTCCGCGACGCTGCCCATGAACAAGCGACTCAGGCCGCGACGGCCGTGGGAGCCGATCACGATCACGTCGGCGCGCCACTTCCTGGCGTTGCGCGATATCTCGTCGGCGATGCGGTCGTGCAGCGTCTGGACTTCGAGCCGGACGGTTTCGGCCTCGATGCCGGCCTTGTGGGCCAGGGCAGCTGCCCGCTTCAGCACCAGGTCGCCGGCTCTACGTTCCTCGACTTGGTACTCGGTCGATTGCTCGGGCGCCTCCGCCGCCAGCGCGAATTGGTCGACCACGAAGACGATGCGCAGATCGGACTGCTGATCCTTGGCGAGCTTGATCGCCGCGCGCAAAGCCATGTTCGATGTACGGCTGCCATCGATGGCCACCAAGATCCGCCTGAAGAGTGCCATGCATTACCTTCACTTCACCCTGGAAAAGGCGACGCCCCAGCCGTCGCGTGTGGCGCCAGTCTCCCCGGCCGCGCGAGGCCGGCGTGCGCAGCGAAAACGTCAGCCGGAGCGTTGCCGTGGTCGTGGCCTGCACTCACGAGGGTTCCATCTTTCGGTGCAGCACGCCAGCCAGTTCAGTGCCGGGGGCCACGGTGTTGAAGACGGTGCCGAATTTTTTGACATTATCATGAAGCCGGTCGAGCCGCCGTTCGGATTCGTCCGTGTCGACGATGATTTCGTAGCTGATGGATTCCATGCGGGGCGGCACGTCCTGACGTACACCATGAACGCGCACCTCCACCCCGCGCAGCTCGAACTTCAGCATTGGCGTGACGCGTTCGATGCCCTTGATCATGCAGGCTGACAGTGCGGCCAGCAGCAGCTCGGCCGGGTTGAAGGCGTGGGGGTTGCCTGCCAGATCGGTGTCGAGGGTGATCGTGGCCTGCTTGCAATGCGACTCGCTGGCATGCACGCTCAGGCGTACCGAAACCACATCGAACTGCATCCCGGTCATGGAAGCTTCACTCAGGCCGCCAGCCATTGTTCGATCTTGTCGCGGCTGGGGACACCGCCCGAGTGCACGACCTTGCCGTCGATGACGACGCCCGGCGTGCTCATCACGCCATAGCCCATGATGTCGCGCAACTCTTCCACTTTGCTGAGCGTGACCGGCACGCCCTTGTCCTTGGCGACCTGTTCGATCAGCGTGATGGTGTTCTTGCAGTTGGCACAGCCGGTGCCGAGTACCTTGATGTCCATGGAAGCTCCTCGAAAGATCAGACTGTTACTGCGGCGCGTCGACGATTCCGGTGGTGATTTTTCGCGCGACGGGCGCAAGGAAGAAGATCACCGGCACGCCAACCCCGTAGACGCGTGAAATTTCTTTTGCGGGTTCATGGTTTGTCTTTCGTTTTCGGGGCTGGTCGGGATGAACAGATGCGGCTACAGCACCGCGTTGAACACGAATCCCACGATCAGGATGCCGGTGGCGACGACGCCAACGAAGGTGGCGATCAAACGTATCTTGAGCACCTTGCGCAGGATGATCATCTCGGGCAGCGACAGCGCGATCACGCTCATCATGAAGGCCAGCACGGTCCCCAGCGCCGCGCCCTTGGCCAGCAGCGCCTGCACGACCGGGATCACACCCGCGGCATTGCTGTACATCGGAACACCGATCACCACGGCCAGCGGCACCGACCACCAGGCCTCCTTGCCCATGAACGACGCCATGAAATCCTGCGGCACCCAGCCGTGGATGGCCCCGCCGATGGCGATCCCTGCAAGGATGTAGGGCCAGACCTTGCCGACGATCTCGCGCACGCTGGCAAAGCCCGCCTCGATGCGCTCGGGCAAGGTCAGGCCGTTCTCACCGGGCGCGGCGGCCACCTTCGGCATGTCGCGCACCCAGTCTTCCAGGTACGGTTCCATCTTCAGTCGGCCGATGACCCAGCCTGCGACGATGGCAACCGTGAGGCCCAGGCCCATGTAGAGCAAGGCGATCTTCCAGCCGAACATGCCAAATAGCAGAGCCAGAGCCACCTCGTTGACCATCGGCGCCGAGATCAGGAACGAGAAGGTCACGCCCAGCGGAACGCCCGCCTGCACGAACCCGATGAACAGCGGCACCGCCGAGCACGAGCAGAACGGCGTCACGATGCCCAGGCTGGCTGCCATGACATTGGCAATTCCTTCAGTCTTGCCCGCCAACAGCGCCCGGGTGCGCTCGGGTGTGAAGTAGGAATTCACCATGCCCATCACGAAAACCACCGCCGTGAGCAGCAGCAGCACCTTGGGCGTGTCGTAGAAGAAGAACTGAAGTGCACCGCCGAGGTGGGTGTCGCGATCCACCGGCAGCGCTGCCACCAGCGCCTCGGATGCCGGAATCAGCGACTGGTAAAGCGCCCACCAAGCCAGCGCCGCGAGCGCCAGGAACACCCGCGGGCGCTGCCTGGGCAGCTGCAGGGTTCGCTGTGACAGTGACAGGCTGGTCATTTCAGGGGCTCTCCAGTTCAGAAGACGAAGAAACCCGCAAAAGGATGCATGCCCGCTACGAAGTCTCTCCCGGTCCTTGCGGCACGGGCCGCGGCACATGCGCGGCCACGCTGCCATCCGCGTCGAAGCGCACCTGGCACGCCAGCGTGAGGCGCCCGCGTAGCCGCTGCCGCGCGCGCAGCAGGCGCGACTTCACGGCGGACAGACTGAGGCCCTGCGCCTCGGCGAAAGCACGCTGGGTCTGGCCCTCGATGTCGCAGGCGCGCAGGATGGCGGCGTCTTCGGTCGAAAGTTCACTGAGCGTGCGCGACACGCAGTCGGCCAGAGCGTCGACAGGAGCCACAGTCTGCGCGTCTACCGGAATGGTGTCGGCCAGTTCATCGGTCAAGGATTCGTGAGGATGGGAAGTGCGCAGCCGATCCACCACCGCGTTGCGCGCCACCTGGAACAGCCATGCGCGCGGGTTGTCGAGCGTGCAGAAGCCCTGGCCCTCGCGCATCGCCTTGACGAACACGTCCTGCAACAGATCGTCGGCGGCATCGATGTCCGACAGCCGGTGCCGCAGATAGCCGCGCAACTCGGCCTCGTGCGCCTGCCAGGCGGCGGCGACGCAGGCGAATGCGGGAGCCCCGCCCGGCTGCCGCACGCGCGCCGGGCCATCGATCCCGGCGTGATCATCCCCCGCTCGCTGGACCGTTCTCATTGCATGTTCCATTCCGCGAACCGTTGCATCACCGCGCTCATCAGGCCGTGCTGTAATTTCGATCTTAACCACCGGCAGCGTGAGCGTCACCTCGAGCTGCGTCCGGTCGCGCCTGCCCCATGGGGCGTGCCTTTAGCGGCATGATCCGGACATGAATGGTCCCAGACTGCCGCAGAACCCGGCTCAGTCCCCCAAGCCCGCCCGCGCCATACTGCCGCCGCGCAAGTACTGGCCCTGGTTCTTTCTCGTCCTGCTCATCAACTATCTCTTGGTGAGCCTGCTCTTCCCGCAGCCCAACGCCCCCGTCACCGTTCCATACACCGTTTTTCGTGAGGAAGTCGCGAAGGGGAACGTCACGGCCATCTACAGCCGGGGCACGGCGATCGAAGGCCGCTTCAGGGCCGCGGTTACCTGGCCCACGGCGGAGGACATCAAGCAGGCTGGCCAGACGCCGCCTCGCAATGCGCTCGACCGCCGCTTCCTGCCGCCGCCGCGGACCTCGGTGTACTTCGACACCGAGCTTCCCGCCTTCTTCGACCGCAGCCTCGAGGCCTTCCTGATCCAGCACAACGTGGAGATCAGTGCGGTTCCCATTCAGCAGGGGGGCCTCTGGAACACGCTGCTCTATTTCGGGCCGGCGTTCCTCATCATCGCCTTTTACGTGTGGATGTATCGCCGCGCGGCGGCACAGGGCGGCGGCATGGGCATGGGCGGCATCTTCGGCATCGGCCGCAGCAAGGCCAAGCGGTACGACATCGCCGACGCCGCCAACCGCGTGACGTTCAACGACGTGGCGGGGATCGACGAAGCGGAGGCCGAGCTCGTCGAGATCGTCGATTTCCTCAAGGCGCCGGACAAGTACACGCGCCTGGGCGGCACCGCGCCGAAGGGCGTGCTGCTGATCGGCTCGCCCGGCACGGGCAAGACACTGCTGGCCAAGGCCGTCGCCGGCGAAGCGGGCGTGCCGTTCTTTTCGATGAGTGCGGCGGAATTCGTCGAGATGATCGTCGGCGTGGGCGCGGCCCGGGTGCGCGATCTGTTCAAGCAAGCACGGGAGAACGCCCCTGCGATCATCTTCATCGACGAGATCGACGCCATCGGGCGTGCGCGGGGCCAGGTGGCCATCGGCGGCCAAAGCGAGCAGGAGCAGACGCTGCAGCAAATCCTCACCGAAATGGACGGCTTCAGCGGCCGCGAAGGAATCATCGTACTGGCAGCCACCAATGCGCCCGACGTGCTGGACCGCGCGCTGTTGCGGCCGGGGCGCTTCGACCGCCGTGTGGTGGTCAATCTGCCCGACAAGGCCGGGCGCGAAGCGATCCTGCGCGTGCACGTGCGCAAGGTGCCGCTCGATGGCGACGTGAGCCTGGAGGAACTTGCCCAGGCGACGCCGGGCTTTTCGGGCGCCGATCTGAAGAACCTGGTGAACGAGGCCGCGCTCCTTGCCGCGCGGCGCAGCGAAAGCGCCGTGCACCACAAGGATTTCCTCGACGCGCTGGAGAAGATCGTACTCGGCCCCGAGCGGCCGCTGCTGCTCAGCGCTGAAGACCGCGAGCGCATTGCGTACCACGAGAGCGGCCATGCGATCCTGGGGCTTCTGGTGCCGGGCGCCGACCCGGTGCATCGTGTGAGCATCGTGCCGCGCGGCCAGGCACTGGGCGTCACGTACCAGCGCCCGCAGACCGATCGGTACAACTATCCGGAGGCGTACCTGCGCGCGCGCATCATCGGCATGCTGGGCGGCCGCGCGGCCGAGGAGAGCGTGTGCGAGACACGGACCACCGGCGCCGAGAACGACATCGAGCAAGCAACGCAACTCGCGCGGAACATGGTCACGCGTTGGGGCATGAGCGACGCCCTGGGAATGGTGCAGCTCGCACCCCGGGAGAACCCGTTCCTGCGAGCGGCTGCGGGGTTTGGCGGCGAAAAACCGTTCAGCGAGCAGACGGCGGCGCTGATCGATGCGGAAGTGCTGCGCATCATCAATGACTGCCACGACAGCGCGAAGCGGCTGCTGCGCGAGCACCGCGCGGCCCTGGACGCACTCGTCGCGGCGCTCCTGAAGCAGGAGACGCTCTCGGAAGAGGAAGTCCTGCAGGCGACGGGACTACCGCCGGCGCCGCAGCTGGCGGGGCGGCCGCTGCGGGACAGCGCCTCCGCAAGTCCTGGTCATTGAAGCGGCTGACCGTGATGCTCGGTTGCCTGCGGGCAACCGCGCGACGCGCTACCGCCGCTCGTACTGCGTCTTGCCGAACAGGATCTCTCGCGCCTTGTCGTCGGTGATGGGCTTGCGGTATTCGGCCAGCACCTTGACCCCGCGCTGCACCGCCGGGCGTTCGGCGATCTTGTCGAACCAGGCCTTCAGGCGCGGATACTCCTCGAGCACGACGCCCTGCCGCTCCCAGCTGCGCAGCCAGGGGAACGTCGCGATGTCGGCGATCGAATACTCGTCGCCGCCGAGATACTTGGTTTGCGCGAGCCGCCGGTCGATCACGCCATAGATGCGCTTGGCTTCGTTGCTGTAGCGATTGACCGCGTATTCGAGTTTCTCGGGCGCATACGCGCGGAAGTGGTGCGCCTGCCCCAGCATCGGCCCCACGGTGCCCATCTGGAACATCAACCACTGCAGAACTTCATATTTCGCGCGATCGCTCGCCGGCAGGAATTTTCCGGTCTTGCCGGCGAGATACACCAGGATCGCGCCGGATTCGAACAGCGAAATCGGCTTGCCGTCCGGTCCCTGCGGATCCGTGATGGCGGGAATCTTGTTGTTGGGGCTGATCTTCAGGAACTCGGGCCTGAACTGGTCACCCGCGCCGATGTTCACCGGAATGGCGCGGTACTCGAGCCCGCACTCTTCCAGCATGATGTGGACCTTGTATCCGTTGGGCGTGGGCCAGGAGAAAACGTCGATCATGGTCGCATTCCGAAGTTGGCTAATAATGCGACTTTAGGTGAAACGCCGGCACCATGTTCGAACGGTTCAAAAAGGCTTTTTCAGGGAATGCGAAGGACACGGCTGGGCCGAATTCGCAGCTCGCCCACGGCCCCGTCTCCGAATGGGCCGCCACGCAGGGCTTCGGATTTTCCGTGGACGGCACCGGCCGTGGCGTGTCGCTGGAGGGCAACGTCCGCGGCAGGCCCTGGCGTCTGCAGTTGGGGAGTCCGTCACGCCATTACATCCGTGGCGAGGAACTCAGGGCGCGTGCGCAACTCGGCGTCAACGAAGACGCGGCCGTGCTGGTGATGAACCGCCCGCTCAAGGAAGCGCTCGAAAAGCAGGCATACGAGTTGTACACGGACAGCCTGCGCACATCGGCCGACCCGCGCCTGCCCGAGGAAATGCGCTGGCTTGCCATGTACGACGAAGTGGGCTGGGACAACCTGCCGCGCGCTTTCTGGGATCGTTACGGCGTGCTGTCGGACCGGCGCGAAGACGCCGAGGCCTGGATCGATCCGGCGTTGGGCCGGCTCATGCTGGAGTGGTCCGATCCCGCGCCTTCCACGGAAGTGCCATTCATGATGATGCTGCTGCGCGGAAAGTTGTACCTGCGCATGGAGTACACACCCGCCGATGTGGGAATCCTGCAGCACGCGGCGCTGATTTTCACCAGCGCCTGCGAGTCGGCGATGGATGACTGGACGGCCGCTGCGTAATCGGCGGCCGGCCGGTGGGCAACGGGTGCCCACCCTCGACGATCAGCGCGGCGTCTCGCGCGTGGACACCCCGTACTTGCCCAGCTCCCACTTCGCGATCGCATTGCGGTGCACTTCGTCCGGGCCGTCCGCGAAGCGCAGCGTGCGCGCCGACGCATAGGAATGGGCCAGCGGAAAATCGCCGCTCAGGCCGCCGCCGCCGTGCACCTGGATCGCCCAGTCCAGCACCTGCAGCGCCATGTTCGGTGCGACCACCTTGATCATCGCGATCTCGGTCTTGGCCGCCTTGTTGCCGGCCATGTCCATCAGCCACGCGGCCTTCAACGTGAGCAGGCGGGCCATGTCGATCTTGCAGCGCGCCTCGGCGATGCGCTCCTGCGTGACGGTCTGCTGGGCCACGGTCTTGCCGAAAGCCACGCGCGAGCTGGCGCGCTTGCACATCAGCTCCAGGGCGCGCTCGGCCAGGCCGACCAGGCGCATGCAGTGATGGATCCGCCCCGGGCCGAGCCGGCCCTGGGCGATCTCGAAGCCGCGCCCTTCGCCCAGCAGGATGTTGGACGCGGGCACGTGTACGTCTTCGAAGTACATCTCCACATGGCCGTGCGGCGCGTCGTCGTAGCCGAATACGGTGAGCGGCCGCACGATCCGGATGCCCTGGGTGTCGGCCGGCACGATGATCATGCTCTGCTGCGAGTGCCGCGGCGCCTGCGGGTCGGTCTTGCCCATCGTGATGAACACCGCGCAGCGCGGATCGGCCGCGCCGGAAATCCACCACTTGTGGCCGTTGATCACGTACTCGTCGCCGCGGCGCTCGATGCGGGTGCAGATGTTGGTGGCGTCCGATGACGCCACTTCGGGCTCGGTCATCGCGAAGGCCGAGCGGATCTGGCCCTCCAGCAAGGGCTTGAGCCAGCGCGCCTTGATCTGGTCGGACCCGTAGCGCGCGATCGTTTCCATGTTGCCGGTATCGGGTGCCGAGCAGTTGAAGACCTCGCTGGACCACATCACCCGGCCCATGATTTCCGCCAGCGGCGCGTATTCCTGGTTGGTGAGGCGCGCTCCCTGGTAGCGGGATGCCGCCGCGCTGTCCAGCGGCAGGATCATGTTCCACTGGCCGGCGGCGCGCGCCTTGGGCTTGAGTTTCTCAATCACCTGCAGGGGGGTCCAGCGCTTGCCGGCCTGCGTGTTCTGGGAAAGTTCCTGCTGGTACTCGGCTTCCGCCGGGTAGATGTAATCGTCCATGAATTTCAGCAGCCTGGATTGCAGTTCACGGGTCTTGGGGGAGTATTCGAAGTCCATGGTGCTTCCTCGGGGTAACGGTGGGATGACTTTAGGCCTGCTGCGCGAATTTCCAGGCCAGTTCGGCCATCGGCCGGGCGCTGGCGCCGGAGCTGGCGGCCTGCGGGCTGGAAGCCGTGCCGGCCTCCACGCGCTTGGCGATGCCTTGCAGGATGGCCGCGATGCGGAACATGTTGTAGGCCATGTAGAAGTTCCAGTCCGCCGCCAGGTCCTGGACGGTGGCGAGGCCGGTGCGGTCGCAGTAGCGCCGGATGTATTCGTTTTCGGACGGGATGCCCAGCGCCGCATGGTCGAGGCCGCCGATGCCGCGGAATGCTCCGTGTGGAATGTGCCAGGCCATGCAGTGGTAGCTGAAGTCCGCCAGCGGGTGGCCGAGGGTCGAAAGCTCCCAGTCGAGCACCGCGATGACGCGCGGCCGGTCGGGATCGAACATCAGGTTGTCGAGCCGATAGTCGCCGTGCACGATGGACACCTTGCTCTCGTCGCGCGCCGCCGGCGGAATGTGGGCCGGCAACCATTGGACGAGGCGCTCCATCTCCGGGATGGGCTGGCTCATCGGACCCGCCCCATCGGCGGATGCCTTGTACTGCTTGCTCCAGCGGCCGATCTGCCGGTCGAAATAGTTGCCGGGCTTGCCGTAGTTCGCGAGACCGCGCTCGGCGAACTTCACCGTGTGCAGCGCCGAGATCACGCGGTTCATCTCGTCGTAGATCTCGCCGCGCTGTGCGGGCGTCATGCCGGGCAGGGCCTGGTCCCACAGCACGCGTCCCTGCATGAACTCCATGATGTAGAAGGCGCGGCCGATCACCGACTCGTCCTCGCACAGGCAATACATGTGGGGGACCGGCACGTCGGTGTCCGCGAGGCCGCGCATGACCGCGAACTCGCGCTCCACCGCATGCGCCGACGGCAGCAATTTGGCTACCGGCCCCGGCTTGGCGCGCATCACGTAGCTGCGCGCAGGCGTCTGGAGCTTGTAGGTCGGGTTGGACTGTCCGCCCTTGAACATCTCGACGGACAGCGGGCCGGCGAAGCCGTCGAGGTTGCGCTCCAGCCAGACGGTGAGGGCCGCGATGTCGAAGGCGTGTTTGTCCGAGACGGGGCGGGTGCCGATGAAATGGTCGAATTCGCTCAATGGGCCGTCCTCAGTTGTCGGCTTCGATGATCTTCATGAGCGCTTCGCGATTGCGCACGACCAGCCCGCCCGGCTCGATGCGGATCACTTCGTCGCGTTCCATCGCCTTGAGTTCCTGGTTGACGCGCTGGCGCGAAGCTCCCAGCAGCTGCGCCAGTTCTTCCTGCGCGAGTTGCAGCCCGATGCGCACCTCGCGCCCGTCCGACAGCGAGGGCACGCCGTAGCTGCGCACCAGGTGCGTGAGCTGCTTGGCCAGCCGCGCGCGCAAGGGCAACGTGTTGAGGTCCTCGACCAGGCCGAACAGCTGCCGGATGCGCCGCGCATGCAGCCTCAGCAGCGCCTCGTACAGCTCCACATGCTGGCTGAGGATCTTGCGCAGGTCGCCGCGGGCCACGCACAGGATGGTCGTTTCGCCATGGGCGTACGCATCGTGCGTGCGCCGCTCGCCGTCGAAGATCGACACGTCCCCGAACCAGATGCCCGGCTCGACATAAGTCAGCGTCACCTGCTTGCCGGAGATCGAGGTGGAGCTCACACGCACCGCACCCTTCGCGCAGGCGATCCACTCCTCCGACGGATCGCCGCGCGCGGAGATCAGCTCGCTGTCCTTGTAGCGTTTGACGTAAGCGCATCGGAGAATGTCGTGCCGGAGGGAAGGGGAGAGCGACGAGAACCAGCGACCGGAATTGATGGCCTCTCGCTCCTCGATCGTAAGAATTGGGTCGTCCATGGTGTGTCGTTTGAGTGACTGCTGACGCGCGCATTGTCGCGTGAGCGACCGGCGGTGACACTGGGGTTGTTCCCCCGGTTGCACCGGAAAGGGCTATTCGTAATCGGGGGTCTGCCTCGCGAGGAAGGCGGCGATGCCGATGCCCGCGTTGGCGTGGTGCAGATTCCGCACGAAATGATCCCGCTCGCTGTCCAGGTGGCGGCTCAGCGGTGTGCCTTCTGCGTCATTGATGAGTTCCTTGATGCTGGCCATCACATTCGGGGCACGCGCGTTGTACTTCTGCGCGAGCAACAGCGCCTCGTCCAGCGCCGTGCCGGCGGCCACGACCCGATTGACCACGCCCAGTTCGTGCAGGCGCGCCGCGCCGATGCGTTCACCCCCCAGCAGCAGTTCGGTCGCCAGTTGCCGCGGGACGGCGCGCGCCAGGCTCCAGGTCGCGCCGCCGTCGGGAGATAGCGCGAGACTGCTGTAGGCCATCACGAACACGGCGTCGGCGGCCGCGACGATGAGATCGCACGCGAGTGCGAGCGAGAAAGCGGCCCCGGCGGCGGCGCCTTCCACCGCTGCGATCACCGGCTTGGGGAACGTGCGGATCGCCTCGATCCAGCTATGCAGCCCCTCGATGCTCTGCGCCTGGACCTGCGGCGCCTCGCGGCGGTTGGCCTGCAGCCGCTGCAGGTTGCCGCCGGCCGAGAACAGACTGCCTTCGCCCGTGATCACGACGCTGCGCACTTCCGGGTTGCTCTCGGCGACGCTGAGCGCTTCCACGCCGGCCG
>JAGRPN010000393.1 GCA_019449555.1 Ramlibacter sp. | reverse complement strand
GGCGGACTTCTTTCGCGTGGCCCTGGTCGTGCACGTGGACCTGTCGGTGCTGGTCTGGTTCATGGCCCTGGCCGGCATGCTGTGGAGCCTCAATGGCTCCGCGCGGCGCATGGGCTGGGGCTGGGCCGGCCTCGCATTGGCAGCGGCCGGCGCGGCGGCCATGTCGCTCGCACCGTTCACCGGCGAAGGTGAAGCCGTGATGGCCAACTACATCCCGATGCTCACCGCACCGCTGTTCATCATCGGCCTGCTCGCGTTCGCGGCCGGCGTGGGCGTGCTGGTGCTGCGCACCCTGGCCAATGCGCCCCGGCTGGGGCTCGAATTCGACGGGCGCGGTGCGCTGCGGTTCGGCCTCAACGCCGCCGCGGTGGCGACCGCCGTCGCGCTGCTCGCGTTCGGCTGGTCGTACGCCAAACTGCCCACCACCCTCAGCGGCAAGGCGTACTACGAAATCCTGTACTGGGGCGGCGGGCACTCCCTGCAATTCACGTGGACGCTGTTGATGCTGGTCGCCTGGCTCTGGCTCGCCAGCGCATGCGGCGCGCGCCTGCCGCTCAGCCCGCGCGTCACGCTGCTGATGTTCGCCCTCGCGCTGGCGAGCGTGTTTGTCACGCCTTACGCTTACCTGGCGTACGACATCGCTTCGGTGGAGCACCGCGCGCTGCTGACGTGGGCCATGCGCCTCGGGGGCGGCGTCGCCATCCTGCCGGTCGGACTCGCGGTGGTATTCGGCCTGCGCGCCGCGCCGCCGATTGCCGATACGTCCCGGCCGCTGCGCGCCGCCTTGCTCTCGTCGGTGCTGCTGTTCGCGGCCGGCGGCATCATCGGCGTGTTCATCAGCGGCAGCAACGTGCGTATTCCCGCCCATTACCACGGCTGCATCGTGGGCGTGACGCTCGCCTTGATGGGCCTCGTTTACCAGCTGCTGCCCGCGCTCGGCTATCGCGCGCCGCGGGGCCGGCTCGCGACGTGGCAGCCGTGGCTGTACGCCGGCGGCCAATTGATGCACATCGTGGGGCTGGTCTGGTCGGGCGGTTATGGCGTGCAACGGAAGGTGGCCGGCGCCGATCAGGTGCTGCGCAGCACCGCGGAAGTGGCCGGCATGGGACTGATGGGCCTGGGGGGCCTGATCGCGATCGTCGGGGGGCTGTTGTTCGTGGTCGTGGTGTTGCGCCACATGCGCAACGCCGCCGCACCCGCAGGCAATTTGCAGGCAGTGAGCCGATGAAACGTTTGCAGAGATTGCTGCAGTGGTTCTTCATGCGCGGCGAGGCGCTGTTCAACGCCGCGTTCGGCGAGCGGATCAATCCCCTCTACCACCTCGGAGAGATCAGCTTCTTCCTGTTCTGGGTCATTGCCGCCAGCGGCTTGTACCTGTATGCGTTCTTCGAGACCGGCGTCACCGAAGCCTATTCGTCGATCGAGGCGCTGACGCACGGCCAGTGGTTCATCGGCGGCGTCCTGCGCAGCGTCCACCGCTATGCGTCCGACGCCATGGTGGTGACGATGCTGATCCACCTGTTGCGGCATTTCGCGTTCGATCACTTCCACGGTTTCCGCTGGTTCTCCTGGATCACGGGCGTCGCGCTGATCTGGCTGGTCTACGTCTCGGGCATCAACGGCTACATGCTGCCCTGGGACCGGCTGGCGCAGTTCGTGATCGTCACCAGCTTCGAGTGGCTGGACTGGCTGCCCAGTTTCGGCGGCACGCTGATGCGCAACTTCATCCATGCGAACAGCGTCGGCGACCGCTTCTTCTCACTGCTGTCGTTCATGCACATCGGCTTGCCGCTACTGGTGCTGCTATTGATGTGGGTGCACGTGCAGCGCGTGCCCAAGGCGCGCACCACGCCACCTCGGCCCATCGTCGCGAGCCTGCTCGTCACACTGGTCCTGCTCGCCCTCGCGCGACCGGCGCTGAGCCAGGGCGGCGCGGCGGACCTGGGCACGGCGGTGGCCAGCGTGCGGCTCGACTGGTTCTACCTCGCCCTGTTCCCGCTATTGGTCGCCTGGCCGCTCGGGCAGGTCTGGGCGCTCATGGCAGCGGGCACGGCGCTGCTCGTTGCGCTGCCCTTCTGGCCGCCGCGACTGCGCCGCGGGCAGCAGCGCGAATACCAATTGGTCGTGCACAGCGCCGATGGCGGGCAGGCGCAATTGCGGCTGCGCGAGGGCGAAACCCTGCTCGAAGCGGGACTGCGCGAAGGCTTGGCGCTGCCCTACGAATGCCGCAACGGGGCCTGCGGCGTCTGCATGTGCAGCATCGAGCACGGTGCAGTGACGCACCGGCCCTACCAGCGCATCGCGCTGCCGGACAACCTGAAGGACCAGGGCAAGGCGCTCATGTGCTGCGCCATGCCGCTGGGCGACGTGGTGATCGAGGTCGAAGGGCTTGCCCACGCCGGCTCGGCGCCGGCGCCTGTGCTCACCGGCCGGGTGGTCGGGATGGAGCGGCTCGCGGAGGAAGTGATGCGCGTGCTGATCGAACTGCCCGAAGGCCAGCGGATCGCGTTCAATGCCGGCCAGTACATCAACATCCTGCTCGACGACGGCGAGCGGCGCGCCTTCTCCTTCGCCAACCCGCCGCATGAGAACGGCGCGGTCGAGCTGCATGTGCGGCGCATCCCGGACGGCCGCTTCACCGGCCACGTGTTCGAGCGCATGCGGCTGGGCGACACGGTGCGCTTCGAGGGGCCGCTGGGCAACTTCACGCTGAGCGACAGAGTGCGACCGATCATATTCGTGGCCTGAGAAACCGGTTTCGAGCCCGTCAAGAGCATCATCGAGGATGCGTT
>JAGRPN010000392.1 GCA_019449555.1 Ramlibacter sp. | reverse complement strand
AGGTGCTGGGCAGCGATCCGAAGACCGACATCGCGGTGCTGAAGATCGATGCGCGCAACCTGCCGGTGGTGACCCTGGGCAACACGAAGAACCTGCAGGTCGGCGAATGGGTGCTGGCGATTGGTTCGCCCTTCGGGTTCGAGAATACCGTGACGGCCGGCGTCGTGAGTGCCAAGGGCCGTTCGCTGCCGGACGACAGCGCGGTGCCGTTCATCCAGACCGACGTGGCGGTGAACCCCGGCAACTCCGGCGGGCCGTTGTTCAATGCGCGCGGCGAGGTGGTCGGCATCAACTCGCAGATCTACAGCCAGTCGGGCGGCTACCAGGGCGTTTCGTTCGCGATCCCGATCGACGTGGCGACGCGCGTGAAGGACCAGATCGTTTCGACCGGCAAGGTGGAGCATGCGAGGCTCGGCGTGACCGTGCAGGAAGTGAACCAGTCGCTGGCCGACTCGTTCAAGCTCGATCGCCCCGAAGGCGCGCTGGTCTCCAGCGTGGAAAAAGGCAGTCCGGCCGAAAAGGCGGGGCTGCAACCGGGCGACGTGATCCGCCGGGCCAATGGGCAGCCGATCGTCGCTTCGGGCGACCTGCCGGCCATCGTGAGCCTGCTCGGCCCCGGCCAGCGGATGGGGATGGAAGTCTGGCGCCAGGGCCGCAAGGTGGACCTGACCGCGCAGCTTGCGGCCTCGAGCGATAAGGTCGCCAAGGCGGACAACGCCCGCCCGGACGCCGCCGGGGGCGGCAAGCTCGGGCTCGCACTGCGCCCGATGAAGGATGGCGAGAAGCGCGAGGCGGGCGTGCCGGATGGCCTGGTCGTCGAAGACGTGAGCGGAGCCGCGGCGCGCGCGGGCGTGGAACCGGGCGACGTGCTGCTCGCTGTGAACGGCACCCCGGCCAAGAGCATCGAGCAGGTGCGTTCGGTGCTTGCCAAGTCCGACAAGTCGGTGGCGCTGCTGATCCAGCGCGGCGAGGACAAGATCTTCGTGCCGGTGCGGATCGGCTAGAGGATCCGTAGCGCGAAAAAAGCCGGCGCTTGGCGCCGGCTTTTTTTTCGAGGTCGGCGACTTGCCGACCGCCTACAGTCGAGCTGGGCATGCCCGTTTGGCAGGCATCGTGATCCAGCCCGCGTCAACGCTGCCTTGCAGCGGCAGCGCCGGCACTAACCAACAGGGTTATCCACAGCGGCGGTGGATATCAATCGCGCGGGGCCTTGCGCAAATCGAGCGTGAATGCGAATTCTTTGCTACCCGCGACGCCGATTGTCGACGGCGGCACTTGCATTTCACCGGGTGTATGCCCCATCCGGAAGAAGCGCGCCAGCCGGCGGCTCTCGGCTTCGTACGAATTGACGGGAAATGTGTCGTAGTTCCGGCCACCGGGGTGCGAGACGTGGTATTGGACCCGCCCAGCGAACGCTTCATCCAGCGGCTCGAGCGCGTTGCGCAGCGTCAGCTCGAGTTCGTACGGCTGGTCGTTGCGCGCCTCGTCCACGGGCGGGTCTCTGCGAACTATTGCCGGTGCGTAGGCGCAGCTCTGCAATGAGCCGTTGAGAGTGGCGTATGCCGCACAAGCTCCCTGGCCGCGGAGGATGGATGGCGCCGGCCCTGGCGGGCCTGGTGTCCGGCTCCGCGCTGCAGTTGCAGCAGCCGGTGCTGTGGGCATGGCCGGTGTATGGGGTGATGCTGCTGTTCGCAGCATTGCTGCCGTTCTCCCTCTTCTTGCGGGAGAGGGCAGGGGTGAGGGCAGGCATCCGCGCGGCACTCCTTCTGCTGGGTTTTGCGCTGCTCGCGTTCGCCCTGTGCGGCTTGCGCGCCGCGTGGTTCCAGTCGCAAGCCCTGGACCCGGCGCTCGAGGGCAGCGACATCGCCGTCACCGGCGTCATCGCCGCCATGCCGCAGCGCAACGAAACCGGCGTGCGCTTCCGGCTCGAAGTCGAATCCGCCGCGACAAGCGATGGCCCGGCGCGCATTCCGCCGCAGCTCTATCTGGGCTGGTACGGCGGCGCGATCCCGGTCGGCGATGGCCTGATCGAATTGCTGCGGCAAGCCCCCGAACTGCAGGCCGGCGAGCGCTGGCAAATGACGGTCCGCCTGAAGGCGCCGCACGGCAACGTCAATCCGCACGGGTTCGATTACGAGTTGTGGTTGTGGGAGCAGGGCTTGCAGGCTACCGGCTACGTGCGCGCCGGGCCGCGCGACCCACCGCCCCAACGCATGGGCGACACCTTGGCGCATCCGGTCGAGCGTGCGCGCCAGCACGTGCGCGATGCGGTGTTCCGGCATGTCGAGGACCGCCAGGCCGCGGGCTTGCTCGCCGCGCTGGTGGCCGGCGACCAGAACGCGATCGAACGCGCGGACTGGGATGTCTTTCGCGCCACGGGCGTTGCGCACCTGATGAGCATCTCCGGGCTGCACATCACGATGTTCGCATGGGCGGCGGCGGCGCTGGTCGGTGCGCTGTGGCGCCGCAGCGAGCGAGCGTGCCTCGCGCTGCCGGCCCAGCATGCGGCGCTCGTCGGTGGCATGCTGCTCGCGGGCGGCTACGCGCTGTTCAGCGGCTGGGGCGTGCCGGCGCAGCGCACGGTGTGGATGCTCGCCACCGTCGGCCTGTTGCGCCTCTCGGGCCGGCGCTGGCCCTGGCCGCACGTGTGGCTATTGGCCTGCGCGGTGGTGGTGACGATCGATCCCTGGGCGCTATTGCAGCCGGGGTTCTGGTTGAGCTTTGTCGCCGTCGGCGTGCTGTTCGCCACGGACGGGGGACCTTCACGTCCAGCGGCCGCAAATGCATCCGGACGTTGGCATGGCGCCATCGCACGCGCCGCGGCCAAGTTGCTCGCCGGCCTGCGCGAGCAATGGGTGATCACCGTGGCGCTGACGCCGCTCACTTTGCTGCTTTTCGGGCAGGTGTCGGTGGTCGGACTATTGGCCAACGCATTGGCGATTCCGTGGGTGACGCTGGTCGTGACGCCGCTGGCGATGGGGGGTGTCGTGTTCTCCTGGCTGTGGGACGTGGCGGCCGTGGCGGTGCAGGGGTTGACGCTCTACCTGGAATGGCTGGCCGCACTGCCGTTCGCCACGCTGTCCGCGCCCGCGCCACCGCTTTGGGCCGGCGCCGTGGGCGTGCTGGGCGGCCTGCTGCTGGCCATGCGGCTGCCCTGGCATGCACGGCTCCTGGGCGTGCCGCTGCTATTGCCGGTGCTACTCTGGCAAGCCGCGCGTCCCGCGGCGGGCGAGTTCGAGCTGCTCGCGGCGGACATCGGCCAGGGCAACGCGGTGATCGTGCGCACGCATGCGCACACGCTCGTGTACGACAGCGGCCCGCGCTACAGCCCCGAAAGCGATGCCGGCCACCGCGTGCTGGTGCCGCTGTTGCGGGCCATGGACGAACGGGTGGACACGCTCGTCCTCAGTCACCGCGATACGGACCACACCGGCGGCGCGGCGGCCGTGCTGCAAATGCAGCCGCAAGCCGTATTGCTCAGTTCCATCGAGCGAGGGCATGAACTGGAAGCGCTGCGCCAGCCGCAACGCTGCACGGCGGGCCGGGCCTGGCAATGGGACGGCGTCGATTTCCAGATCCTCCATCCGGCGGCGGGCGACTACGACGCGCCGGCCAAGACCAACGCCATGAGCTGTGTCCTGCGGATTTCCAACGGCCGGCACACGGCGCTGCTGGCCGGCGACATCGAGCAGCCGCAGGAGGCGCGGCTGGCCACGGCGGCGTCGGAGCAAGCGGTTGCTCTATTGCATGCCGACGTGCTGCTTGTGCCGCATCACGGCAGCAAGACTTCTTCCAGCGCCGCGTTCCTCGACGCCGTGCAGCCCTCGCTCGCCCTGGTCCAGGCCGGCTACCGCAACCGGTTCGGCCATCCGGCCGGCGTCGTGCTGGAACGCTACCGCGACCGCGGCGTGGCGGTGATCGATTCGCCGCATTGTGGCGCCGCGTACTGGCGCTCCGCCCAAGCGGGCCAGGTCACGTGCGAGCGCGAGGTCGCCCGCCGCTACTGGCACCATCGCTTTCCCTAGCGGGGTGCACGCGAAGGCAGCCCTCCGGAAGGCCTGGATATTGCTATCCTGTGCCTTGGAGATTGCTCATGCACCAATTCGACGAGATGTATGCCCAATTGCCGGGCGGCAGTCAGTTCCAGTTCCAGGGCCAATCTCAGGGCGGGCAGCAGCAAGCCCAGGTGCAGGGCGTCCGCGGCCATTACAGGACCTATGCGCAATGGCTCGCGCGCCAGTCGGGCGAGGCGATGCGGGCCCGGCGCGAGGAAGCCGAGATGATCTTCCGCCGCGTGGGCATCACCTTCGCGGTGTACGGCAACAAGGACGAGGACGGCGCCGGGACCGAGCGACTGATCCCGTTCGACCTGATCCCGCGCATCATTCCCGCCGACGAATGGGCGCACCTCGAAAAGGGGCTGGTCCAGCGGGTGACCGCGCTGAACCGCTTCCTGCACGACGTCTATCACGAGCAGGAAATCATCCGCGCCGACGTGATTCCCGCGGAGCAGGTGCTGGACAACGCGCAGTACCGCAAGGAAATGCGGGGCGTGTACGTGCCGCACCGCAGCTACTCGCACGTGTCGGGCGTCGACATCGGGCGCGCCGCCAATGCACAGGGTGGCGGCGAGTATTTCGTTCTCGAAGACAACCTGCGCGTGCCCAGTGGCGTGAGCTACATGCTGGAGGACCGCAAGATGATGATGCGGCTCTTTCCCGACCTGTTCAGCGAGCATCGCGTCGCACCCGTCATGCACTACCCGGACCTCTTGCTCGAAACCCTGCGTTCGTGCGCGCAGCCGGGGGCGCCCGACCCGACCGTCGTGGTGCTGACGCCGGGCATGTACAACAGCGCCTATTTCGAGCACGCGTTCCTGGCGCAGCAGATGGGCGTGGAGCTGGTCGAGGGACAGGACCTGTTCGTGAAGGACCGCTTCGTGTACATGCGCACGACGCGCGGCCCGCAGCGGGTGGATGTGATCTACCGGCGCGTGGACGACGACTTCCTCGATCCGTCGGTGTTCCGCCCGACATCCACGCTCGGGTGCGAGGGGCTGGTGGACGCGAACCGCACCGGCAACGTGACCATCTGCAATGCGATCGGCACCGGCGTGGCCGACGACAAGTCGATCTATCCCTACGTGCCGGACATGATCGAGTTCTACCTGGGCGAGAAGCCGATCCTGAACAACGTGCCGACGTATGTGTGCCGCAAGCCCGATGACCTGAAATACGTGCTGGCCAACCTGAAGGAGCTGGTCGTCAAGGAAGTGCACGGCGCCGGGGGCTACGGCATGCTGATCGGCCCGGCCGCCACGCAGCAGGAAGTCGAGGATTTCCGGCGCGCGATCGAGGCCAACCCCGCCGGCTACATCGCGCAGCCGACGCTGTCGCTCTCGAGCTGCCCGATCTTCGTGGACAGCGGCATCGCCCCGCGCCACATCGACCTGCGCCCGTTCGTGCTGTCGGGCAGGCAAGTGCAGATGGTGCCGGGCGGCCTGACGCGCGTCGCCTTGAAGGACGGTTCGCTCGTCGTCAATTCGTCACAAGGTGGTGGTACGAAGGACACCTGGATCCTTGAAGTCTGAACTCACAGGAATGAACCGATGCTGTCACGAACCGCCGACCACCTGTTCTGGATGTCCCGCTACACCGAGCGCGCGGAGAATACCGCCCGCATGCTCGACGTCAACTACCAGACGTCGCTGTTGCCGCAGTCGGCCGCCGTGGCGCAGGTCGGCTGGCAAGGCCTGCTCTCGATCAGCGAGCTGCTGCCCGCATACGGTGCGAAACACGGAGCCGTGGCTCCGCAGCGCGTGATGGAATTCATGGTCAAGGACGAGAGCAACCCGTCGTCGATCGTCTCGTGCCTGCGCGCCGCGCGCGAGAACGCACGCGCGGTGCGCGGCACGCTCACCACCGAGGTGTGGGAGACGCAGAACCAGACCTGGCTCGAAGTCAACCGTATGCTCGAAGCGGGCGAGTTCGAGCGCGACCCCGGCCAGTTCTTCGAATGGGTCAAGTTCCGCTCGCACCTTTCGCGCGGCGTCACCGTGGGCACGATGCTGATGGACGAGGCCCTTTACTTCATGCGGCTGGGCACGTTCCTGGAGCGCGCCGACAACACCGCGCGGCTGGTGGACGTGAAGTTCCATGCGGTGGAGAGTGACTTTTTCGGCGCGGCCAGCCAGAAGGACCAGGAGTACGATTTCTATCACTGGAGCGCGATCCTGCGCAGCGTGTCGGGCTTCGAGATCTATCGCAAGGTGTACCGCGACGTGATCAAGCCCGAGCGTGTGGCCGACCTGTTGATCCTGCGCGCCGACATGCCGCGCTCGCTGCACGCGAGCCTGAACGAGGTGGTGAGCAACCTGGCGATGGTCGCCAACGACCAGTCATCCGAAACGCAGCGCCGCGCCGGCAAGTTGCGCGCCGACCTGCAGTACGGCCACATCGAGGAGATCCTGTCGACAGGCCTGCACGCGGTCCTCACGCAGTTCCTGGACCGCGTGAACGAACTGGGCGTCCGCATCAGCCGCGATTTCCTGATTGCGGTGCCGGGTTGAAGGTATGTCAATGCGGAGGCAGCCGTGCCAGACCCCGTAGACGCACTGATTCTCGACCTGCTCGAATGGATCGGACCTCGTCCTCGCCCGTACGCCGAAGTTATCGAAGCGTGGCGCACATCCTGCCCCCGTCTGCCCGTCTGGGAGGAGGCCAACCAGCGCGGCTTCATCGACCACATTCACGAGCAAGGACATCCGGCGCTCGTGACCGTCAGCTCGCTGGGATTCGCGCAACTAGAGGCGCAACGCGGGATCCGCGTGACCCGCGATCTGGCCTGACCGAGCCCGTTAACTATTGCAGCGGCGGGATTCGCATTGTCCCATCCAGCCGCGCGAGCGCCCGTCGCAGATTTTCCCGCGCCCGTTCTTCGAGTGCGTCATGGGAATGCCCCGTGCTGTAAATCCGCGGCCGCGTCACGAAGGTGGTGAGGGTTCGCCCACGCCCCTGCCGGAACTGATCATCGGTAACGTGCGCGTACTCGGCACGCACCTGCCGCTCGTACTCGTCGAAGCGGCGAGCGTCGGCGCCGAGGATCGCCAGGTCCACGTCCACGAGCAACTGTGCATCGGCGTCTTCAGGCGTCGCGTCGTGGCGCGTGGCCATCACCAGCGCATGCACGCGCGCCGCCATGTCGGGCGGCAAGCCCGCCTGCAGCACACTCGCGCGCGCCCAGTCGGCGCTGCGCGCTTCGTTGTCGTTGCGCGCCGGATCGTAGAACGCGTCGTGGAACCACAGCGCCAACTCGATCTCCGCCGGCCGTTGCGCCAGCGAGCGCACTTTGTCGAAGTTCTCCAGGCACTCGCGCAGATGCTGCAGCGTGTGGTAGTGCCGGTGCGGCTCGCTCCAGCGGGCGATCAGTTGTTCGCGCAGCGCTTCATCGGCAGCAGGCGCGCCGAGTTCATGCCATATCCTGCGCCAGTCCGCGAGACTCGTGCTCACGACCCGGGGCCCGCCATGCGCGCTTCCTTCACCTCGCGCCCCAGCTCGATCACGGCCATCGCGTAATAGCTCGACCAGTTGTAGCGGGTGATGACGTAGAAGTTCTCGGTGCCGGCCACGTACTGCGGTGGGTCGTCGCCGTTCTGCAGTTCGACCAGCGCGAGCGGGCCCTTGTGCTCCAGCGCGGCGCCTTCGAGCACCGCGCCTTTCGCCATGAAACTCGCCACGCTGAACGTCGGCAGGATGTCGGGAACGACCAGCGCCTCCTTGTCGAGCTTTTCGAGGTCGAAGCTCACCGGGTAGTGGGTCGGCATGCCCGGCTGCCAGCCATAGCTCCTGAAGTAATTGGCCACCGAACCGATCGCGTCCGCGGGGCTGCGGGCGAGGTCGATGCGGCCGTCGCCGTCGAAATCCACCGCCCAGCGCAGGAAGCTGCTCGGCATGAACTGCGGCATGCCCATCGCGCCCGCGTAACTGCCCAGCGGCTTGAGCGGGTCGGCGTTCAGCTGGTTTTCCAGCACGAGAAAGTGTTCCAGCTCGCCCCTGAAATAATCGCGGCGCTCGGCGGCGCGCGGATGCGATTCGGGGAAGTTGAAAGCCAGCGTGGCCAGCGCGTCGATCACGCGGAAATTGCCCATCTGCTGGCCGTAGATCGTTTCCACGCCGAGGATGCCGACGATGATCTCCGCCGGCACGCCGTATTCCTGTTCGGCGCGGGCCAGCGTGGCCTCGTTGTCTTCCCAGAACCTCACGCCCGCACCGATGCGGATCGGATCGATGAAGCGGCTGCGGTACACGCGCCAGTTCTTCGCCACACCCGGCGCGGCGGGCTGGATGAATCGCGCGACCACCGGCAGGAATTGCGCGCGCTCGATGGCGCGGCGCACCCAATCGGGATCCAGGCCCCTGCGCTGCGCCACCTCGTCGGCCCACCGCAGCGCCTCGTCGTTGCCCGCGTACGGCACGCCGCGCTGTCCGTTGCGCTCGGCGGCAGTGCGCTTTTTGAGCGCGGGCTGCGACCAGGATGGTACGGCGAGCATGCCGGCGGCAAGGAGCAGGGTGGTGATGAGCAGGCGTCGGGACATGGGGAAAAAGAATATTCGGGCTTAGCCGGGCCAGGCGATTTGCCTGAATTTACGCCGGAGCGGGGCCATCCCCGCGCCGCGCGTGCGGTCGTAGCGCTGCGCTTCGAGATCGATGAGCCAGTCTGCCAGTGGCTGGCCGCGGTCGCCGAAACGTGCTGTGACAAGGGCTGCCATCCGTCGCGGGGGCGTGGCCGCTGTCAGCTCGATGCCGGCGGCGCGCAACCGGCTGCGCACCTGATCCAGCAGTCGCAGCCACGGGTCGTGCTGGCGCCGATCCCAGAGAGTCCACCCCGCACCCGCCAGGGCGGTCAAGACGACGAGTGCCAGCAGCACGTAGCTCAGGTCTTCCCAGCTCGGCGACGTGAAGCCCAGGCCTCTGAGCAAGTCGAGCTGCTTGCTTTGCGTGTAGTTCAGCACCCACTGGTTCCAGCCGTTGTTCAGAGCTTCCCAGGCCGAGCGCAAGCCCGCTGCCAAGCCGGGCGAGACCGCGCTCAGGCCGGCCGCGAACGCGCCGCGCGGCGCCTGCAGGCGCTGCAGCGTGCCCGTGCGTCCCGGCGCCACGGCCGACGTGGGATCGACGCGCACCCAGCCGCGGTCCCGCAGCCACACCTCGGCCCAGGCATGCGCGTCGCTCTGGCGCACGACCCAGAAGCCGTCCACGGGATTGCGCTCGCCGCCCTGGTAGCCGGTCACGATCCGCGCCGGGATGTCCATCGCGCGCATCAGCACCACGAACGCCGAAGTGATGTGCTCGCAAAAACCCTGTTTGCGGTCGAACCAGAACTCGTCGGCCGAATGGGCGCCGAACACGCCGGGGTCCAGCGTGTACTGGTAGTTGCCGGTGCGCAGCCGGTTCAGCGCGGCCTGCACGAGAGCCGCACCTCCCGCGCCCGCCAGGGCGGGGTCGTTGCGCAAGGCACGCCCGAGCGCGAGCGTGCGCGGGTTGAATCCGTCGGGCAGCTCCAGATACTGCGGCGCCACCGCCGGGCCATCGCGCGGCCCGTAGCGGAACGCCGGATAGCTTTCGGCGCGGTAGCGCAGCAGGTCGGTGACCGGCCGGTTGGCTACCCACTGCAGCTCGCTCGTCATCGTCACGTCGAACTGCGCCACGGCGGGCGGCTTCGGGGCGGCGTCGAGCACCAACAGCCACGGACGGTTGTTCGGCTCCAGCGTCACTTCGTAGCGCACCGGCGGCCCGAAGACCTCCGGGCGCGCCGGCTCGGGGACCACGAACGAGGAGCGGGAGCGCAGGCGCGGCTGCAGCGCCCGCCACTCGCGGCCGTCGAACGTGGAGAGCACCGGGCCGCGAAAGTACAGGTCGCTTTGCGGCGGCGGCGCACCTTCGAACCTGACGCGCATGGCGATGGCGTCGTCGAGCGCCAGGCTCGCGATGGCTCCCACCTGCATGCTGGAGGACAGGCCGGTGCGTCCCGTCATCGCGTCGCTGGGAATGCCCCACAGCGGCGCGAGACGCGGGAACAGCACGAACAGCACGGCCATGATCGGCGCACCCAGCAGCGTCATCCACGCCGCGGTGCGCGCCGCCTGGGCGAGCGGCGGCTTGCCCGCCGGCATGTGGGCGTTGACCAGCGCCGTGAGCAGCCCGAGCAGCGCGACCAGCATGGCGGCCGCCACCGCCAACGATTGCGAGAAGAAGAAATTCGTGAGCATCGTGAAGAAGCCCAGGAAGAAGATCACGAAGGCGTCGCGCCGCGCTCGCAGCTCCAGCGTCTTGAGCGCCAGCAGCACCACGATGAGCGTCACGCCGGCGTCCCGGCCCAGCAAGGTGCGGTGGGTGGCCAACGTCGCTACCAGGGTCGTGGCCAACAGGGCGAGCAGCCACCATTTGCCCGGCAGCGGCCGCGACGCCACCGCCAGCCAGCCGCGCCACACGAGCACGGCCGCGGCGAGCAGGCTGCACCACCAGGGCAGGTTGCCGACCTGCGGCAGAACGACCCAGCCGATCACCAGCAGCAGGAACAGCGTGTCGCGGCTGTCGCGGGGCAGCGACTCGAGGCGGCTCAGCATGTGGCCAGCGCCTCCAGGCACAGCCGCTTGTGGGCTTCACCGGTGCCGGGCTTGATCTCGCGCCCGGGCAGCCGCAGCCCGTAATCCAGCCCGAGCCGGTCCGCCTGCACCACCCAGGCCGTCAGCCTGGACAATCGCTGTTCGGGGGCCTGGGCGCCGGCCTGCGCGTAATCCAGCCACAGCTCGTAGCGCTGTGCCTGCTGCGTGTCGCGGCTGACCAGCTCCTGCGCTTTCGCCACCTTCTTCCAGACCACCAGCTTCAATGGATCGCCGCGCCGGTAGGCCCGCACGCCGTCGAACTCGCCGGTGCTCTGGATCCTCGTGGCGGCGGCGCCGCCCGCGCGCGGCTCTCCGGGCGGCAGCGGCGGCGGGAACGGTTCGGGCGCCGGATAGACGAGCACCCGCGCGGCCGGCCGCCAGACGGTCCAGACGCGGAAGGTGCCGAGCGGAAACCGTGTTTCGGCCGTCAACGGCGGCACGCGGTGCAGCCCGCGCCGCTGCGGCCTGAACGCCACGTGCACCGTGCTTTGCCCCAGCGCGGGCACGTCGGTCCAGACCCACCGGTCGTGGTGCGTCGAGTCCAGCACCGCCAGCCCGATGCCGTAGCGCACCGAGCGGCGCTCGTTGGTCAGCACGATCGACAAGGTGGCGCTCGCACCGGCGTACTGCGGCTCGGGCGGCGAGAGGTTCAGCGTGAGGCCGCGCAGCGTCCCATGGCAGACATACATGCCGACCACGGCGCAGCCCGCGAGCAGGAACGTGAGCAGGTAGCCCAGGTTCAGCTGGTAGTTGATCGAGCCGACCAGCAGCACCGCCAGCGTCAAGCCGAGCATGAAACCCGGCCGGGTCGGCAGGATGTAGACGTTGCGCTGCGTCAGCTCGATCGTGTCCGCGAACGGCAGCCGCGCCTGCCACCATTGCCGGAACCGGTGGCGCACGATCGAGAGTGGATTCAGAACGGCCGCGTCCATGGGTCCGTCTTCAAGGCAGCGGCACCGCCTCCATCATCGCGCGCACCTGCTCGATCGGCCCGCGACCGGCGTCGCCGACCGGAATCAGGCGGTGCGCGATCGTCTGCGGCAGGATCGACTGCACGTCATCGGGCGCCACGTAGTCGCGCCCGCTGAGCATCGCCTGCGCCTTGGCGGCGCGCACGACGGCGATCGCCGCGCGCGGCGACAGGCCCTGCAGGAACCAGCGCCCGGTGCGCGTCGCGGCGACGAGGTCCTGGACATAATTGAGCAGTGGATCGGCGGCGTGCACCTGCATCACTTTCTGCTGGAGCAACTGCAGGTCCACCGGCGTGAGCAGGTTGCGCATGGCATCGACCATGCCGCGGCGGTCCGCCCCGTTGAGAAGTTCTCGTTCGGCGGCCCGGTCGGGGTAGCCCAGCGAGATGCGCATGAGGAACCGGTCCAGCTGCGATTCGGGCAGGGCGAAAGTGCCGAGCTGGTCATGCGGGTTCTGAGTCGCGATGACGAAGAAGGGCGAGGGCAGCGCCCGCGTCTCACCTTCGACCGTGACCTGCTTTTCCTCCATGGCTTCGAGCAGCGCGCTCTGCGTCTTCGGGCTGGCGCGGTTGATCTCGTCGGCCAGCAGCACCTGCGCGAACACCGGCCCCGGGTGGAAGACGAAAGACTCCTTGCCGCGTTCGTACACCGACACGCCGGACAGGTCGCTGGGCATGAGGTCGGCAGTGAACTGCACGCGCGAAAAGTGCAGGCCGAACGACCTCGACAGCGCGTGCGCGAGCGTGGTCTTGCCGACTCCCGGCACGTCCTCGATCAGCAGGTGCCCGCCCGCCAACAGGCAGGCTACGCAGTCGCGGACCTGGACCGGCTTTCCGACGATCACCGTGTTAAGCTGGTCCAGGAGCGCTTTGAGTTTCAGTTGTGCATCCATCGATGCATGACCTTATCCCAAATCGACGGCAGCTGAGCATCGCTATGAATAAAACCGGGTATTTCACGCATCCCGATTGCAGGAGACACGAAATGGGGCCGGGCCATCCCGAGTGCCCGGAGCGGCTCGATGCCATCGAGGACCGGCTGTTGGCGGCCGGTGTGAGCGTCGCCCTCGATCGGCGCGAAGCGCCGGAAGCGTCGGTCAACGATATCGAACTGGCCCATTCGCGCATGCACGTCGCGGCGGTGCGCGGCCTCGGCCAGCAACTCGAGGAGCACATCGCCGCCGGCGGCCGCGCTTACGCGCAGATCGACCCCGACACGCTGATGAATCCGCACACCTGGAGCGCCGCGCTGCATGCCGCCGGTGCGGCCCTGGCCGCCACCGACGCGGTGATGGCGGGCGAGCTCGAAAACGCCTTCTGCGCGGTGCGCCCGCCGGGCCATCACGCCACGCGCGACCAGGCGATGGGCTTCTGCTTTTTCAACAACATCGCCATCGCCGCGAAGTACGCGCTCGAGCGCCACGGGCTGGAGCGCGTGGCCATCGTCGACTTCGACGTGCATCACGGCAACGGCACCGAGGACATCTTCACCGGCGATGAGCGGGCACTGATGGTCGGCATCTTCCAGCATCCGTTCTATCCATACTCCGGCGCCGACACGCACGAGCCGAACATGGTCAACCTGCCGGTTCCCGCCTACACGCGCGGCATGGCGATCCGCGAACTCGTCGACCACGCCTGGCTGCCCCGGCTGGAGCAGTTCAAGCCGCAGATGATCTTCATCAGCGCCGGCTTCGACGCCCACCGCGAGGACGACCTCGGGCAGCTCGGGCTGGTCGAGGCGGACTACGCGTGGATCACGATGAAGGTGAAGGAGATCGCCAAGAGGCACGCCAAGGGCCGGATCGTGTCGTCGCTCGAAGGCGGCTACAACCTGAGCGCGCTCGGGCGCAGCGTCGAGGCCCACTTGCGTGTTCTCGCCGATATCTGACAATACGGCGGCGGGCGGGAAGGAGCGAACATGGAACCAGCACTGACAGAGCAACGGGACGAGCGCGGCGTGGTCACGCTCACGATGAACCGCGCGGCGAATTTCAATGCGCTCAGCGAGGAGATGCTGGCGGCGCTGCAGGACGGACTGGACCGCGTGCGCGACGATGCCTCCGCGCGAGTGGTCGTGCTGGCCGCGGCCGGCAAGGCCTTCTGCCCGGGCCATCACCTCAAGGAGATGATCTCCAAGCCGTCGCTGGAGTACTACCGGCAGCTTTTCGCGCAGTGCAGCCGCGTGATGCTGAGCATCCAGAAATTGCCGGTGCCCGTGATCGCGCGAGTGCAGGGGATCGCGACAGCCGCCGGGTGCCAATTGGTGGCGCAGTGCGACCTTGCGGTCGCGTCCAGCGCCGCGAGCTTTGCCGTGAGCGGGGTGAACTATGGCTTGTTCTGCTCCACGCCGAGCGTTCCGCTCCTGCGCAACATGGCGCCCAAGCAGGCGATGGAAATGCTGGTGACCGGCGACTTCATCACGGCCCGCGAAGCCCTCGAGCGCGGTCTTGTCAACCGGGTCTGCGCGCCGGACGAGCTCGATGCGGAAGTCGAGAAACTGGTGGCGAGCATCCTGCAGAAACCGCGCACGGCGATCGCGATGGGCAAGGAGCTGTTCTACCGGCAGCGCGAAATGGGCATCGAGGCCGCTTACGAGCTCGCCGCACAGACGATGGCGGTGAACATGATGGACGAATGCGCGCTGGAGGGCTTCAAGGCATTCGTGGAGAAGCGCAAGCCCCACTGGCGAGCGTGATTCGCTCCTGTCCCTGAACTGAATGACTGAACTAGACAAGCTGGTCCGCGACCTGGGCCACCCGGGCGTGCCGTTGGAGCTCGGCGTGCTGCTGGGCTGCCTGGCACTCGCCTTCGCGCTGTGCTGGCTCGTCGGCCGCAAGCATTCGGCCGACTCGGTGTGGTTCGGCCGCGCGATCGTCGATGGCCTGCTCTTCCCGCTGCTCGCGCTGGTGCTTACGTACAGCGCGTTGCTCGCACTGGCGCCGCGGCAACCGGTGCCGCTGCTCAAGGTCGCGATCCCGGTGCTGATTTCGCTGGTGGGTATCCGCTTCCTGGCGCGCGTGTTCACCGTCGTCTTTCCCGCCTCCGGGCTGGCGCGCCTCGCCGAGCGCCTGTTCTCGTGGCTCGCCTGGCTCGCGGCGGTGCTGTGGATCGTGGGGCTGCTGCCCGCCGTGATGGACGAGATGGACGCGGTTCATTTCGTCTTCGGCAAGTCGAAGATCAGCCTGCTCAGCCTGGTGCAGGGCTTCCTTTCTTCCGGCGTCGTGCTGGTGCTGGCGCTGTGGCTTTCGGCCGTACTGGAAAAACGCATCCTGCGCGAAACGGTCGATGATCTGTCGCTGCGCAAGGTCGCCGCCAATGCGATCCGCGCGGTGCTGCTGCTGGTGGGCTTGTTATTCGCGCTGTCGGCGGCGGGGGTGGACCTGACGGCGCTCTCGGTGCTGGGCGGTGCGCTCGGCGTGGGGCTGGGCTTCGGGCTGCAAAAGCTCGCGTCCAATTACGTCAGCGGCTTCGTCATCCTGTTCGAGCGCAGCCTGCGCATCGGCGACATGGTGCGGGTGGACGGTTTCGATGGGATCGTGACGGACATCAAGACGCGCTACACGCTGATCCGCGCGCTCAACGGGCACGAGTCGATCGTGCCGAACGAAAAGCTGATCACGGAGCGGATCGAAAACCTCTCGCTGGCCGATCCGCGCGTGCTGCTGACCACCGAGGTCACCGTCGGCTACGACAGCGACGTGGACGCCGTGCAGAAAATCCTGGTAGACGCGGCGCTGGCCAGCGCGCGCGTGCTGCCCGATCCCGAGCCCGGCGCGCGCCTGGCGCGCCTGGGCGCCGACGGGCTGGAATTCACGCTGCTGTTCTGGATCGCCGATCCGGCCGCGGGCCAGCTCAATGTGCGCTCCGAGGTGAACCTGCGCATCCTCGCGGCGCTGCGCGGCGCCGGGATCGAGATTCCGTACCCGCAGCGCGTGGTCAGGGTGATCGAGCAGGGACCCCGTCCTGCGCCGGGATGACGGGTGATCGAATGTGGATCCCGGCCTGCGCCGGGATGACGCTGCGCGTCACTTCATCAGGGAAGGCAGCCACAGGCTGAGCTGCGGGAACGCGATCAACAGGCCCAGCATCAGGACCAGCACGCCCACGAACGGCCAGCAGCCGCGGAAGATCTGGCCGAGCCCGACGCCGGGCAACAGCGCGTTCAGCACGAACAGGTTCATGCCCACCGGCGGGGAGATCAGGCCGATCTGCACGATCATCACGATCAGCACGCCGAACCACACCGGATCGAACCCGAGGCTGGTGACGATCGGGAAAAAGAGGGGAATGGTGAGCAGCACCATCGTCAGCTCCTCCATCACCGTGCCCAGCACGACGTAGATCGCCATCATCGCCACCACGATCATGGTGGGCGACAGCCCCAGGTGCGTGATCCAGTCCTTCAAGTCGCCGGGCATGCTCGTGAAGTTGACGAAGTTCGCGAAGATCGTGGCGGCGATGAGCAGCGTGAACAGCATGGCCGTGGTGCGCGCGGATTCCACCAGCACCTGGAACAGGATCGCCCAGGTCAGGCGGCGGCGCGCGAGCGCGAACAGGAAAGCGCCGGCCGCGCCGAAACCCGCGCCCTCGGTGGCCGTGAAGAAGCCGCCGTAGATGCCGCCCAGCACCACGACCACCAGAACGGCCACGCCCCAGATGCCGCGCAGCGCGCGCCAGCGCTCCGGCCACGGCGTGCGTTCGCCCGGCGGGGCGTGTTCGGGGTCGCGCGCGGTGATCACGGCGACGGCCCCCATCAGCATGAGCGCCGTCAGGATGCCGGGGATCACACCGGCGGCAAACAGCTTGCCGATGTTGGTCTCGGTGATGATCCCGTAGATCACCATGATGGTGGACGGCGGGATCATGATGCCCAGCGTGCCGCCGGCGGCCATCACGCCGCTCGAGAGCGACGCGCTGTAGCCGAGTTTGCGCATCGATGGATACGCCACCTTGCTCATCGTCGCGGCCGTGGCGATCGACGAGCCGCAGATCGCGCCGAAGCCCGCGCAGGCGGCAATCGTCGCGTGCGCCAGGCCGCCACGCACATGGCCGATGAACGCGTAAGCCGCCTCGAACAATTCGTGCGCGAGCCCGGCACGCGCCACGAAATTGCCCATCAGGATGAACAGCGGGATCACGGACAGCGTGTACGCGAACCCGGTTTCATACACGACCTGCGCCACGCCGGCGAGCGCGGGCTGCAGCCCGCGCGTGAGTACGATGCCGCCAAAACCGACCACGCCCATCGCGAAAGCCAGCGGCAGCCGCAACAGGGCCAGCGCGAAAACCGCGCCGAAACCCACCAGCGCCTCGATCACAGCGCCGTCCCTTCGCCTTCGGCCAGCGCCCTCGGAGGTGCGGCGATTTGCAGCAGATGCACGAGTCCCGTGATGCCGCAAAGCAGGCTCATGCCGTAGATGAACGGCGCTTTCAGGATCGTGAGTTGAGCCGTCGTTTCGCCGCTTTCCAGAAATTGGCCGCCCGTTTGCCACATGAGCCAAGCCAATCCCAGCAGCAGCGCGCCGCACACGATATTCACGAGCCCGGCCTGCAGTCGCAACGCCCAGGCCGGCAGGTAGGAATCGAGGGAATCGAACGCCACGTGCTCGCCACGTTCGGAAACCAGCGGCAGCGCCGCGAAGATGACGATCACCATCAGCAGCTCGGTCATTTCCAGCGACCCGGTGATCGAGTGGTCCGCGAACTTGCGCCCCAGCACGTCGAAGAACGTGAGCGCCATGATCGCGAACAGGGCCGCGGCGGCCAGCAGGCCGCAAAGGAACTCGAGCAGCTTCTTCATTCTTGTGGATTCTCGATCGAATTCCTTCCCCGCTGGGGAAGGGTCAGGGTGAGGACTCCTGGGCGGCCACTGCCCCCACCCCAGCTTTCCCCCGGCGGGGGAGGGAGAAAGGCGTCAGCCCTATTTCTCGGCCTTGGCGATTTCCGAGCGGAACTCGCCCAGCACCTTGCCGGCGTCCTTCAGGCCCTTGGCCTCGGCCTGCTTGATCCAGTTCTGCTCAAGCAGCGCGGTCTTCGCTTTCACGTCGGCCACGAACTTGGCGTCGGCTTTCGTGATCTGGGCGCCGTTGGCCTGCATCAGCGCCATCCCGCGACGGTCCACCTTGTCCCAGTTGCGCCCGATGATGCGCGCCGCGGTTTCGCCGGAGATCGCATCGACCGCCTTCTTCTCCGCGGGGCTGAGCTTGTCGTACTTCGCCTGGTTCATCATGAAGACGAAGCTCGTGTTGTAGAGGCCGCCGGGGAAAGTCGTCGCGTACTTGATCAACTTGTCGATCTTGAACGACTCGGTGGACTCGGCCGGAAACAGCGTGCCGTCCATCACGCCGCCGGCCAGCAGTTCGTACGAGTCGGTGGCCGGCTTGAGCGTCACGTTCATGCCCAGCGCCTTGGAGATCTCGTTGACCATGCCGCCGCCGACGCGCCACTTGAGGCCTTGCAGGTCCTCGATCCTGGTCACCGGCCGCTTCGTGTTGAAGACGATGCCCGGGCCGTGGGTGAAGAAGGCGATCACATGCACGCCCTGGT